>NZ_AYSV01000069.1 GCF_000506865.1 Pelistega indica | reverse complement strand
TCAGTTGCCTTAGTGCGCAAGGTATCCATCCCCGCTCGTAAATCTGTCGCCTCACTCACCAGGATGATTCTATCTAGTGCCAGTAGGCTAGACGCTTGCTCTTGAATTCCCACTCGTTGGGCGGTCTCGATACGCATTAAAGACGGCATTGATTTCTCCTAACATACACAAAACCATAGTGTCGCGCAATTTAGCAGGAATGAATACATGTGTTCACCGGACGCTTACGGACGCTTACCTATTTTCTAATAATGGACAACTAGGTGATTAACCAATAAAAAATACGCTACGTTTCTCAAAGGAAACGTAGCGCAAAGAAGGTGACCTACTAATTTATTTTAACTATAAATAATTAACTAGACTCTTAGCCAAGATTAACCAAAACGACCAGTAATATAGTCTTGAGTTTCTTGACGTTTAGGCTTAATAAACATCTCGTTAGTTTCACCAAACTCAATTAATTCACCTAAGTACATATAGGCTGTATAGTCAGAACAACGAGCTGCTTGTTGCATATTGTGCGTAACAATAGCTACTGTATAGTCCTTTTTAAGTTCAGTAATTAACTCTTCCACCTTTACTGTAGAAATTGGATCCAATGCCGAACATGGTTCATCAAGTAAAAGTACTTCTGGCTTTACCGCTACACCACGTGCAATACATAAGCGTTGTTGCTGCCCACCAGACAAACCATTACCACTTTGGTCTAATTTGTCTTTTACCTCATTCCACAAAGCCGCTTTTGATAACGCCCATTCAACACGTTCATCCATTTCAGACTTACTAAGTTTTTCAAATAAGCGTACACCGAAAGCCACATTATCATAAATGCTCATAGGGAATGGTGTTGGTTTTTGGAAAACCATACCAACCTTAGCACGAATAATAGAAATATCGGTTTTTGTCGTCAGTAAATTTTCACCGTCAAGTAAAAGCTCACCTTCTGCACGCTGACCAGGATAAAGTTCAAACATACGATTAAACGTACGTAATAAAGTGGATTTACCACATCCTGATGGACCAATAAAAGCGGTTACTTTATTACGAGGAATACGCATATTAACGTTTTTAATTGCGTGGAAGTTTCCGTAATAAAAGTTTAAATTTTTAACTTCTAATTTTGTATCTTCTGCTGATATTAAATCTGACATTTTTATCTACCTAAATTTTGCTTTATTTACGGAATAAGCTACGTGCGATAATGTTTAAACCTAATACAAATAAGGTAATTAACGTCGCACCTGCCCAAGCGAGTTGGTTCCAATCTTTGAATGGACTTGCTGCATATTGGAAAATCACCACTGGTAAGTTAGCCATTGGTGCATTCATATCCCATGACATAAATTGATTTGATAAGGCTGTAAATAATAATGGAGCAGTCTCACCTAAGATACGCGCTACAGCTAGTAGTACACCAGTGATAATCCCTGCACGAGCCGCTTTATAACAAATCTTAGTAATCATACGCCATTTAGGACAACCCAATGCAACCGCTGCTTCACGCAGATTATTCGGAATCAGCATTAACATATTATCCGTTGTTCTCACCACAACAGGAATAACCAAAATAGAAAGTGCTAATGCACCAGCCCATCCTGAGTAATGGCCTTGTTGTGACACGATTAACGCATAAATAAACAAACCAATCACAATTGAAGGTGCTGATAGCAACACATCATTTAAGAATCGTGTTGTCGGTGCTAACCAACCACGTTGCCCGTATTCAGCAAGATACGTTCCTGCCAAAATACCAATTGGTGTACCAATTAACGTTCCTATTGCTGACATCAAGAAAGAACCTAAGATGGCATTTTTAAGCCCTCCAGATTCACCCGGACCTGGCGTGATATCAGTAAATAATGACAGTGAGAGAGAACCTGCACCTTTTACGAATTAAGGTAAAAATAATCCAAAACAGCCAAAACAAACCAAAAGCTAATGTCACAAATGACAAAAATAGCATGATTTTGTTAACAACACTACGGCGTTTATAGATTGGATTACCTGCATGTAAAGCCGAATTAGAAAGAGTAGTATTTGCCATGCTTTTTCCTTAAGAACGTTTACCTTCTTTCTTAGCCATACGAGCGACAAGTAAGCGAGAGAAAGCAAGAACAATGGTTGTAATAATAAATAGTACTAAGCCTAACTCAATTAATGCAGATTTCTGTAAACCATCCGCTTCGTTAAATTCATTTGCAATCGCTGATGCAATCGAGTTGGCTGGATCAAAAATGCTATTCGGTAAGCGGAATGCATTACCAATCACAAAAGTAACTGCCATCGTTTCACCTAACGCACGACCTAGGCCCAGCATAATGCCACCTACTACACCATTCTTTGTATAGGGTAGAACAACTTTCCACATAACTTCCCACGTAGTAGAGCCTAAACCATAAGCTGACTCTTTAAACATAGGAGGCACCACATCAAATACATCTCGCATAACGGAGGCAATAAATGGGGTAATCATAATAGAAAGAATTAACCCTGCTGTAAACAACCCAACCCCAAAAGGTGCTCCTTGGAATAGGCTGCCAATAACAGGAATAGCGCCAAGCGTATCAATTAAGAATGGTTGAATATATTTTTGGAACAATGGCACAAAGACAAAAAGTCCCCACATACCATAAATAATTGATGGTACCGCAGCTAGCATCTCAATAGCCGTACCTAATGGGCGTCTTAACCACATAGGTGACAATTCTGTTAAAAACATAGCGATACCAAACGACACGGGTACAGCAATAAATAACGCAATACCTGCCGTAATTAATGTACCAATAATAGGTACAACAGCACCATATATATCTTCTCCAGGATTCCAATCATTGGTGGTAAAAAAACTCAGCCCAAACTCAAGGATTGTCTCACGACTTCCATAGATAAGAGAGATTAAAATTGCTGCTAATAGTACAAAAACAAAAAAAGCAAAAAAGCGTGTCGTTCCTGCAAACATAGTATCTGCAAAAACGTTACGCTGCGTTGGTGATGATGAATTGCTAGTTGTTTGATTCATTATTAAAATCACTTTATATAAGAAAACATGGCAGTCGGTTAGATCTGCCATGTTTTTTAGACTAGATCAAAAACACTAACATTATTGAGTGTTACGTGTTATCTGTACGTCTTATTGCCAAATTGCTTTACCATCAGCAGTTTTTAATTCAGCAGCCCAAGTTTTACGTACTGAATCAGTAACTTCTTTTGGTAATGGAACATAGTCTAACTTAGTTGCTGATTCAGCACCATTTTTCCATGCCCAGTCAAAGAATTCTAGAGCTGTTTTAACTTCTGTTGGTTTTTCAACTTTTTTGTTGATTAGGATGAAAGTAGCTGCTGTGATTGGCCAGCTATCTGCACCAGCACCATTTGTTAACACAACACCCATACCTGGTGTACCTTTCCAGTCTGCATTAGAAGCAGCAGCTGCGAAAGATTTTTGTTCTGGTTGAACAAATTTACCTTCTTTGTTTTGTACAGAAGTCCATGCTAAGTTATTTTGTTTAGCATAAGCGTACTCAACATAACCGATAGAGAATTGTAATTGACCAACGTAAGCAGCAACACCTTCGTTACCTTTACCACCTTGACCTACAGGCCATTTAACTGACTTACCTTCACCAACTTTTTCTTTCCACTCAGCAGATACTTTTGATAAGTAGTTAGTCCAACCGAAAGTAGTACCAGAACCATCAGAACGGTGAACTACAACGATATTTGCATCAGGTAGGCTAACATCACTATTTGCTGATTTAATTTTTGCATCATTCCATTTAGTGATTTTACCTAAGAAGATCTCAGCTAAAACTTCAACCAGATAGTTTTAATTGACCAGCTTTAACACCAGGAATGTTTACAACTGGTACTGTACCACCGATAACTGCTGGGAATTGTAATAAATCATTTTCAGTTAATTTTTGCTCTGATAGTGGGTCATCAGAAGCACCGAAGTTTACTGTTTTAGCGATAATTTGTTTTTGACCGCCACCAGAACCGATTGATTGGTAATTAATTTTGTTGCCAGTAGCAGCAGCAAAGTCAGAAGCCCATTTAGCATAAATTGGGTATGGGAAAGAAGCACCAGCACCAGTTACTTCAACAGCAGCTTGAACTGAAAATGCAGTTGTACCTAATGCTACTGCTAATGTAATTTTTTTGAATGCGTGTTTTAACATGTCATCACCTTCTAAGTTAAGAATTATTTGAATTAATCGTAATTACCTTACTTAGGTGACATCATACGACTGAATTATTACATGAATATTTCACTCAAAACCAAATCAGATAAGTGGTAAAAAACAACAATATGCAATATAAAAATGTAGACAAGTTGCAACACACACCACTTACCAATAAATATAACCAATTGATTTTTAATATAAAAATAATATTACCCAACTATTTTGAGCAAAAATATACCTGCCTATTTCTAGACAGGTATAAGCTTATTCTATGTCTCTATTATATATTTTCGACACTATTTATGACAGTTGGCATAATCCACATAAAAGTTAAGTTTACTTCTGTGATCCTAACAATTGCATTAATTTGGTATGCAAGTTAAATGCTTGGCGTCGATTACGTATCAAAGTATAGCTACCATCTGATTCACCTTTCCATGCCAACTGATTATCTTTAAATGCCATTGTTAAAGCTTCATTGATAACTCGTTTTTTCAAAGTAGCATCTAGTACAGGGAATGCCACTTCTACTCGTCTAAAGAAATTCCGATCCATCCAGTCAGCAGAAGATAAGAAAACAGTTTCTTTTCCTCCGTCATAAAAATAAAAGACTCGCGAATGCTCAAGGAAGCGTCCAATAATCGAGATAACACGAATATTTTCAGACAAGCCCTCTACCCCAGCTCTTAATGCACATACTCCTCGAACAATAAGATCAATTTCTACTCCTGCTTGGCTCGCCTCATACAACTTCTCAATTGCCTCTCTCTCTACCAACGAATTCATTTTGAGCATTATTTTGGCTTTTTTGCCACTCTTAGCCGCTGCAATCTCAGCATCAATACGTGTAAGCATTTGTTGATGCAACGTAAATGGCGATTGCAATAAAATCTTCAGCGGTCGTCTTGCTCCTAACCCTGTTAATAACGAGAAGATTTTATCCATATCTTCAGTAATATCTTTATGACTAGTCAGTAAGCCAAAGTCCGTATATAAGCGTGCTGTCTTGGGATGATAATTCCCTGTTCCTAAATGTCCATAACGAACTAATTTCTTGCCTTCACGTCTTAATACTAAAGCCATTTTTGCATGTGTTTTATGTCCCACAACACCATACACAACATGCGCACCAACTTCTTCTAATTTTGCTGCCCAGTTAATATTGGTTTGTTCGTCAAAACGTGCCATCAATTCCACAACAACAGTGACTTCCTTGCCAGATTTTGCCGCTTGAACTAATAAATTCATTAATTCTGAATCTTCACCCGTTCTGTAAATCGTTTGCTTAATTGCTACTACATTAGGATCAAATGCCGCTGCTTTTAAGAAATGCAATATGGGTTGAAAAGATTGGTATGGATGATGCAGTAACAAATCTTGTTTAGCAATCTCTGCAAACATATCTGCTGGATTAGTAGACATTTTGTTAAATGGTGCTGGGATTGGTGCTTGATAAGGTGGAAAATGTAACCCCTCACCAGCATGAACATCAGCTAATGGCATAATTCTGACCAAATTCACCGAACCATCAGTATGGTACGTATCTCTTTCATCTAAACCATATTCTTGCTGAAGGAATTTCACTAAATACTCAGGCATCCCTTTCATGACCTCTAAACGTAAGGCATTACCAAAATTACGTTGTGATAATTCCCCTTGTAATGCCAAACGTAAATCCTGTACCTCTTCTTCAACAAATAAATCACTATTACGAGTTACTCTCCATTGATAGAAATCTTTTATTTCCATTCCCGGAAAAATTTCAGAAGCAAATACTTGCATTAAGGTTGATAATAAAGCATAACCATTTGCTTGCCCACATACCTCCTCAGGGACTTTAATTAAACGTGGTAATGCTCTAGGTGCCTGCACAATAGCGATTGAAGCATGCCGATTAAAAGCATCTTGACCAGTCAATGACGCAATAAAATTCAAGCTTTTATTAAGAACTCTAGGGAATGGATGTGATGGGTCTAGCCCAATTGGCGTGAGTAACGGGAAGATTTCATTTTCAAAAATATCTTTTGCCCACGCATGTAGTTTTTCTGTAAAATCATTTGACTTATACAAATAAACACCATGCTGTCGTAGCTTTGGCAAAATATCTGTATTCAATAATGCATATTGCCTCTCTACAAGAGCATGGACTTGTTTTTCAATTCTTATCAAACGCCTCTATTGGCGTTAATCCATCAGCATCAACAGTATAGGGGTCATTCGCTAACTTGCTTTTTAAATTAGAGATTCGGATTTCAAAAAACTCATCTAAATTTGAACTCACAATACAAACATAACGAAGCCTTTCCAACAAAGGCGTATTTCGGTTTTCAGCCATTGCTAATACTCGTTCATTAAAACGAATGAGTGATGATTCTCGATTGATAAAATTAGGCATTTGCATAGTCGTCGTGGATGTCATGAGTTTAATATTTAGTAATGTAAGAATGTACTACCTTAGTTTTTATTATTTCATTAGATGCTACAAAAAATATATAAACTTCCCAATATACCCTATAAATATGACTATTTATTGACGAAAAATCTTTACGCTGAAAATAGACTATTGGATAGCGAAAAAGTAAAGTTTACATTAAACGTGCTAATCCTTTCAGTCTAAATTATTTTTCCTATATTGAGATTAATTCTGACTGCTATTTTAAAAAATACTTGTTATTGCTTTTTTTTTACGCTAAAATTTAAACCACTCTTATTGCAAAGGTAGCGATACATGGAAATGGATAATTTACTTGCCTCAATTGACTTAGGTTCAAATAGTTTTCGACTTTCTGTCGGCAGGATTGTTCAACATGAAGGCATCACTCAAATCTATTCTATTGATCGATTAAAAGAAACTGTCCGCCTAGCCGCTGGCTTAAATGAGCATAATGTATTAAGTGAAGAAGCCATTCAACGTGCTGTTAATGTATTACAACGCTTTGGAGAACGTATTCATGACTTTCCAGCAACAAGAGTTCGTGCCGTTGCTACCAATACATTCCGTGTTGCCAAAAATATTGATGAATTACTTCCCAGAGCTGAGAATGCTTTAGGTTTTCCAATTGAGGTTATCTCAGGTCAAGAAGAAGCGCGTCTAGTATTCTCAGGGGTAGCACATGAGCTTCCTCCATCTAAAGAGGGACGTTTAGTTGTGGATATTGGCGGAGGTTCGACTGAGTTTATTATTGGTAAGGGCTTAGAACCAAAATTAATGCAATCTCTGCATATGGGCTGTGTAAGTTATACCAAAGCCTATTTTCCTTCAGGGAAAGTTACAGCTCAAGCCTTTGAAAAGGCAGAATTAGCAGCTAGCAAAGAATTAGAAGTCATTAGTAAAGCCTATCGTAAAATGGGTTGGGAGCAGGCTTTTGGATCATCTGGAACAGCAAAAGCCTTAGTGGCTGTGCTACAAGACTCTGGTTTTTCTGACAAAGGCATTACTCTAGAAGGCATGCTAAAGCTTAAAAAAGTACTTATTCAACACGGCTCAGCCAATACGCCTGAATTAAGAGGACTAAAAGTCGATCGTATGGAGGTTTTACCTGCTGGTTTAGCCATTATGCTGGCTATTTTCCGTACACTTAAAATTGAGCGTATGTACCAAGGTGAAGGTGCTTTACGTGTCGGTGTGCTATACGATATGCTTGGTCGCCATGAGGCATCAGACAAACGTGATGAAACAGTTAAATTATTCATTCGACGTTATCATATTGATACCAAACAAGCACAACGTGTGAAAGCATTTGCTCTTGGACTCTTTGATTCCATTAATGCCAATAATAAAGAAGATATGCGTCGTGTTTTAGGATGGGCAGCTGATTTACATGAAATTGGTTTGAGTATTTCTCAAGTGTCCTATCATAAACATACCGCTTATGTATTAGAAAATGCCGATATGCCCGGTTTTTCAAGAGATGATCAGCGTCGTTTAGCTACATTAGCGCTACTACATCAAGGTCGATTGAACAAAGCACAAATTCAGCATTTGAGTATGGACAAATGGCAGGCTATTTTGTGTTTAAGATTATCAGTGTTATTCCTCAGAAAACGTCAACCACCTAAAGTAGAGTTACAACTAAATACCAATCGCCAACAGCATATATCTCTAAAAATTGATAAAAGATGGTTAGAGACACACCCTCTCACTCGCTACAGCCTGGATCTTGAAAGTAAAGAGTGGGAATCTGTCGGCTTTGAATTTAGTATCGAAGAATTTTAAGGGCCAAGGCATTTTTCATTCATGCTTTATCGTTGCCACTTATGCCTTAGTGACAACGATAGTAATGTGGATGTTTTTCTTGCTAATATTGATAGCTTAGTGATAACACAGCATGACGACCCCGTTCTGTATAATAGTCTATCGAACGATCAGTTTGCCCACTAGCACCTGTATACGTTGGAAGATTAATTGCAATCCAATATTTCTTATCAAATACATTCATCAGCCCCGCCTGTACTCGAAATCCTTTAACTGATTCTGGTGCCCAATAGCCAAACAAATCAAATACTCCATATCCACCTGCTTTAAAATCAGAAGCTGGATATCTCACTTTGCTGCGTTTTGCTACTAATGTCCATGTTCCTTCTAAACCCCAATTAGTTTTGTCATAACCCAAACTAATAATCGCTTTCAAAGGAGCAACTGAATTAAGATAAGTGTTGTTTGTTTTATCTTTACCTACTGACCAAGCAAGCGAGCCTCTTAAATGCCAATTTTGTTGAAAATTTAAAAAGGCAGATGCTTCAACACCATAAATTCTGACTTTATTCAAATTACGTGTTTCAAAAACACCATATGGATATAAACCTTGAGCTTGTAACTGTGCATAAATTTTCTCATCAATAGCTAGATTAGATTCGATGAAATTTTTATAATACTGGTCAAAAAATGCTAACGAAGTTGTCAGATTTTGATTCTCATACATGACCCCTATTTCGTAACCTCTGCTTGTCTCTGGTTGTAAATTTGGATTACCACGACGTAAATAATTAGCTTCTGAACCATATTGCATATACAACTCTGAAGCTGTAGGCGCTCTAAATCCTTCACTATAACGCGTATAAAAATTTAATCCTGCTATCGGTTGATACCGTAGGTCAATAGAGGGAGACCAATAACCATCACTACTTTTAGCAAAACTTCCAGCTAACAAATCTATAGTAGAAGCTGAAAATTGTGATGTTCCTTTAGGGTGGCGTTGATAGTAATCATAACGAATACCTGGAGTCACTTGAAAAGTATTATTATTCCAAGCAAACGTATTTTGCAAATAAATACTGACATCATTGGTATCAACATTGGGGATATCCTGCTGATTAGTATGCAAGAAACTGCATCCCATCATATAACCTGTATAAGCCCCTTGCAAAGCCTTTTGAGATAATGGAATACCTAAGAGTGTAAACGCCGTTTTTATCGCTGGCAAAGTGACATTATCCCACTCTGTTTGTGCTTGCCCATTTGAGCAGCTATCATTTCCTCTAGAGTACTGTTTAAAATATCCTCTATCCCATAACAAGCCAGTCATCCAACGAGATGAAAAATCCTCATTTCCCACCGTACCTGATGCCTTAAGATTTAAACCATAACTTTGTGATTGAACCATATTACTACGCATATAATCACCATAAGGATGAATACTATACACGAGCCCACTGCGTGTTGTTGTTTTATGGTTCCTATAGGCATCTATACCATCTGTTCGTTTTGTTTTCTGCCAATATAAAACAGCTGAAATTTGGTCCAAACCAGTGAAATTCTCTTGTGTTTTGTAATCATATTCCAACCAAACACGTTCTCGTTGAGTTTTTTCACTTGATTGATATTGACCAATTGAATAATTCTCTGTTTTAACTCCCGTAGTCGAATTAATAATAGGGCCCTGTTGATTTAATTCATCTATTTCGCTTTGAGACTGGTACATACTCACTCCCAAACCAATCCGTTGTGATGGTGACATATCATGTTCAAGGCGTAAAGAATATTGATTTACATCATAATCACGAGGATTGGTCTTGCTACGATTGCTGCCATACCCTCCAACAGAAGCTTTATTTTTAGCCTCATGTCCTTGCTTATAACCATATTGAATAAGTGCCCTGGTATTTGCTCCTAATCTTGCAGCTAATGCACTATCTATCAACCAGCTATTGTCATACCCTGAATAACTACTTCTACCTAAAAAACCAATATTCTTTCCTTCAGTCAAAATGTCGCTTGCCCTTAATGTCTGTATCGCTACAGTACCAGCTAATGCATTTGTACCATGAGAACCTGTTCCTTTTTGAATATTAATACTAGCTATATTATTAAAATTAATACCATCTACACCACCTGTTACACCTCGAGTACCATCATTTAGCCAGGGTAAAGGAATTCCATCCTCAGTTACATTAACCCGATCACCATCTAAGCCGCGTATATTAATGCTTTTATTTCGCTCATTAAAATTCAATCCTGCATCTAATCGTTTACTTAAATCAGACCAACTCTGTATATTTTCACGTTCCAACTCATTTTTTGTCACTTTTTTATCAGCAGCTGCAGGGGTGTCTGTTAAATAGTCTTGTGTAACAACTATAGAAGATAAGATAGGAACAGTATCTTTTTTACTGGCGTTATTAGTACTGTTTACTGTGGCATCCGTTTGGGCAAAAACTAATCCACTACATGCCATCCCTAATCCTAGCGTTAATGGTTTTAACTGAAATAATTGCATTTACATTCCTCTAAAAACTATTTATTTCTTTATAATAAGAATGATAATAATTATCATTTATAATATCATAAATAAATTTAAAGAGAACACCTATCAAATTACATTTTTGTAACATCTAACTCTTGAAAAAAGTAATCTGATTGGTTCTATTAAGACAACATTTCATTCAATTTATTATTTCAAAAAGGAAATCTCATGGATCTTTCTACATTAAAAGAACAAGCTCAAAGCTTACTTACAACAGAACCTCATCTACGAATCAAAAATGTGGCTGACAAATTAGGGGTTAGTGAAAGAGATCTTGTACAGGCTGAATGCTGTGGCGTAAGAAGTGTTTTTCTTGGAACACAATTTAGAGAAATTTTTCGTCGCCTTGGAGAACTAGGACATGTCATGGCCTTAACCCGAAATCCATGGTGTGTGCATGAAAAACAAGGAAACTATGAAAAAATATCTGTAGGTAAAGCACCTGTAGGATTGGTTCTTGGTGCCGATATTGATTTACGGTTATTTTTATCAAATTGGCAAACTGTCTGGGCTGTTTCTCAAGATAGTCGACATAGTATTCAATTTTTTGATAAAGCTGGGGTGGCTATTCATAAGGTTTATCTCACTGAAAAAACAAATAACGAAGCTTTTCATCAACTAATTGCTGACTTTACATCTTCTGAACTTGTCCCTCCTCTAGAAGATATTACTGTCCATCATCAGTATACTTCACAGGCTCCTAGTGAATTACGTGATGAATGGTTGTCCATGCAAGATACTCATGATTTCTTTCCATTGTTGCAAAAATGGAATATTCATCGCCTGACCGCCCTCGCTTCAGCTGGGAATGATTTGGCACAAAAGTTAGAAAATCCTACTAGTATTATTGAAAAAATACTTACGCACACTGCCAATACGCGTCTACCAATTATGTGTTTTGTAGGTAACCCTCATTTAATTCAAATTCATACTGGGCCAATACAAAAACTCCTCCGAACAGGCCCATGGTTTAATGTGCTCGACCCAACATTCAATCTTCACCTAAACACTAATGATATTGCCAGCGCTTGGGTTGTAAATAAACCTTCTCAAGATGGATGGGTTACATCATTAGAGCTCTATGAAAAAGGAGGTGAAATGATTGCTCAATTTTTTGGAGCTCGCAAGCCAGGAAACCCCGAACTACCAGAATGGAGACAACTCATGTTATCTATTTGTTCTAAACCATTGAAAAGTGATTAATACAAAACATTACTCCTACTCATTCAAAAGAATATATCCTTAATCCATCATGATGTACTAAGTAAATTACCTATGACTATTAAAATGATCAAAAAATACTCTTCTATATTCTTATTACCTTTAGTTTAAGTACCTTATACAGCACCATTGCTCGTGCTAATATATCTTCCTCTCATGAAAATCGAATTATCAGTTTAGGGGGAAGTATTACGGAAATTATTTATGCTCTCAATCAAGAAAAATATTTAGTAGGCGTTGATAGTTCAAGTATTTATCCACAACAAGCTATGCAACTTCCTCAGGTAGGCTATTACCGAGCCTTACCTATTGAAGGTATTATTTCTCTTAATCCTAATATGGTTCTTGTTTCTGAGCAAGCTGGCCCCAAAAAAACAATTGATAATTTAAAAAAATTTAATGGAACTTACTTCCATTTATATCGATTGCCGACTCCCCTTCTATTGAAGTTATCTATACTCGCATTAAGCAAATTTCACAATTACTAAATGCATCAGAACAAGGAGAGGAGCTAATTAATAAGGTAAAACAAGATATTCTTTCTGCACAAGCTTTGCCAGGCAAAGCATTGAAAACAGTTTTACTCATTAATCGTACAGGTGCATTGATGGCTGCTGGTAAGCATACTGCTGCAGATGAAATTATGAAATCTGCTGGTGTTGAGAATATTTTTGCTCATCAACAAGGGTATAAACCTGTATCAGCAGAAAATCTTGCTAATATTGAACCTGAACTCATTATTGTCACAGAGTTCTCCGCGAAAGCAAGTGGAGGTATAGAGAAAATAAAATCACATCCTGCTATCATAAATTCTCCTGCCGCTAAAAATAATCGTATTATTATTTTGGATGACTTACTTGCCATGGGGCTTGGTCCTCGAACAGGAGAGGCTATACGCCAAATAAAAACCGCCACTAACCTTTAATGACAGCTAGTTTATGTACTTTGTAAAAAAGCCTTTTTAATTTTCATCTACTGCTAGCAGTATGCCTATTGGTTATCATTGCTATATCGGTAGGATACGGAGCTGTTCGTATTTCATGGTCAGAAATAAGCGGGGTTTTATTCAAATCCACAACTGAATCCTACACCCTAGTGCAGAAAGTACTCATTGATATTCGTCTTCCACGCGTTATTCTATCCACCATTGTTGGGGCAGTACTTGCCATTGCAGGTGTAGTCATGCAGGCTCTATTCCGTAACCCTCTTGCGGAACCAGGGTTAATGGGAATTTCTGCAGGTGCGTCACTAGGCGCAGTAGTTGCAATTGTATTATTTGGTGCAGGGCTACCACTTATTGCCACTTTAGCTTTTTTGGGCAGTCTGATCGCAACTCTTCTAGCGTATTTAATTGGACAACGTTTTGGAAATATTGCTTGGTCTTTTATTGGCTGGCATTGCGATTAATGCCATTGCTTTTAGTAGTATTGGCATCCTAACATATATAGCTAATGATGCTCAGTTACGTGATTTAACTTTTTGGAGTATGGGAAGTTTAGCAACCAGCTCTTGGCATTTACTCTATTTTTTAATCCCTTGGACACTCATTGGTTTATTTTTTCTTTATTCACAATGGAAAGCTCTCAATGCTCTCTTACTGGGTGAGCGTGAAGTTGTCCACTTAGGCTTCTCCATGGTTGCGCTACGTAAACGTTTAATCCTCACTGTAGCTCTTTTAGTGGGTCCATTAGTAGCTGTCACAGGAGGAATTGGATTTATAGGATTAGTTGTCCCCCATATTATGCGCCTGCTATTAGGAGCAAATCACAAACAACTTATGCCCGCTTCTATCCTAGGTGGAGCATTATTATTAACATTGGCAGATACTGTTGCCAGAACCCTCATTACACCTGCAGAGCTTCCCGTTGGTTTATTAACGAGTCTATTTGGTGGTCCTTTCTTTCTCTATCTCTTACTAAGAAATAAACGTATATGACAATGACAACATCTTCTTCACCTGTCTTAGGTCTTGTAGCAAAAAATATCTTAGTCAAGCATAGTAGTACACGCCCTGTTCTTGATCACGTATCATTAACAATTAAGAATGGTGAAGTGGTGGCATTATTAGGTGCTAATGGCGCAGGTAAATCCACACTTTCAACTATTATGGCTGGTGATAAAATTACCTTACCACTCTTATCTGGCGAAGTGACCCTTAATTCATTAAATGTTCTCACCTCACCTGCTAGTCAATTGGCTCGTTGTCGCAGTGTATTACCTCAATACCCAAGTTTACACTTTGAATTAAGCGTACATGATGTGATTGAAATGGGTACTTATCCTTTTCCTGAACTTTCTGTATCAGAACGAGACAAACTTATTTTACAGGCTTGTGAATGGGCAGAGGTTTCACCGTTAATTGATCGTATTTACCAAGACTTATCGGGTGGAGAAAAACAACGGATACAATTCGCACGGATTCTAGTCCAACTATTTGCCTCTTTACATATCACTAAAAATAGCCCATATTGCTTACTTGATGAACCAACATCTAGCCTAGACCCTAAACATCAACAAAGTGTTCTCAAATGTCTTAAACGATTAGCACATGAGTTCAATATTGGCATTTTGCTTGTTTTACATGATGTCAATCTAGCAGCACTATATTGTGATCGTCTAGCCTTGCTCGCTGAGGGAAAACTAATTGCGGAAGGTGTTCCCAACCAAGTGCTAACCACTGATAACCTAGAAAAAACTTATGGTATCCGTGGACAAATGATTCCCCATCCACTTATCCCTGACAAGGTACTAGTGGTTTGGGGAGATTCAAAACAGCTTATGCTAGAGTCCAAAATGCTTTAAATAACGCTTATCCATATAATGAGAATCAATAATCACAGGGAAATCCGCGGAATTAAAATTTTTATCCCATGCTGGTTCACCACAAATTCTTGCACCAATCTTTAAATACCCCTTAATCAGCGGAGGTACTTTAACTTGAGCATCTCCCTCTAAGACAGGTAATTTATCTAGTGGATAAGGTAATAATGGTTTGACTTGAGAAAGTTCAGGGTGGCGCATAATCTCTTGTTTAGCTGCACGCCAAACTTCTGCTGCTTGAATACCACCGTCAGCTAGACTAACACTGGCGCATCCCAACATATAACGATAGTTATGCATGAATAAATAGCGTGCAAGACCAGTCCACAACAGCATAATTGCTGGACCACCTCTATAATCAGGATGAGTGCAAGAACGACCACATTCTGTAAGTAGATGACGATCACTATCTAATGAACTAATATCAAACTCAGATTCTGAATAATAGCCCCCTGCTGCTTTTGCATGCTCTGGACTTAATATGCGATAGGTACCAACAACTTGATTGTTTCTTTCATCACATACCATCAAATGTTCACAAAATTCATCGTATTTATCTTTATCTATGCCATCAACTGCATCAGGAAAGATTACATTCATTTCTTTTGTGTACACATCGTAACGTAACCGCTGCAAGGCTTCAACCTCAGCCGCTGTTTCTGCAAATCCTAAGACAAGCCCCGCATCTCCTGGGACATCTGATGATTGCGTTCTGAGAATCTCACGCATATCTTATTTTTTTCCTTAGTCTTTATAAAAGTGTTTAGTTTAGCAAAGACATTTTACAATTTTTTTTCACAAACAAGAAATAATGAAACGCTTGTTTTATTATTTAATAAACGTTTGTTTTATTATTTAATAAACACTTGTTTTATTATCTCAGATTGTTGATTTTGACGTGCAGTTTTTTATATAAAATTACAAAGACAGCAACCTCTTAAACTCATTATAAAAACCTGCACGCCGAAAGTACAACTTTATCGACAGTCTGAAATAATAAAACGTTTGTTTTATTATTTCTCAACTTATTCACTACGCTTTTTTCAAATCTACGTTGGCTAATATATCAACACATGACTTCGCTAACGTATAGTTTTCTGCTTCGACCATCAAACGTAATTTTGGCTCTGTCCCTGACGCACGGATTAAGGTACGTCCACGACCAGCTAATTTCTGCTCTACTTGTTTTTGTGCTTCTATTAGACCTGCATGATTTTTCCAATCAATACCAGAATCAATAGGAACATTCACCATAACCTGTGAATACATCTCTAAATCTTTCACCCACTCTTTTAGAGTTGTCTTATTACGTACTAACCCTGTTAACACTTGTAAAGCCGCAATAATCCCATCCCCTGTGGTATGACGATCCAAACACAATAAATGCCCTGAACTTTCACCACCATA
The DNA here is from genome assembly GCF_000506865.1 of Pelistega indica. Classification (GTDB taxonomy): domain Bacteria; phylum Pseudomonadota; class Gammaproteobacteria; order Burkholderiales; family Burkholderiaceae_B; genus Taylorella; species Taylorella indica. The sequence goes on along the minus strand of NZ_AYSV01000069.1, from coordinate 7,452 downwards.
TAGCCAACCATTAGCAAGTAATTGTTCCATCACATAGCGGTCACCTACATTAGCACGAATAAATGGAATACCCATTTCATTCATCCGTTTTTCAAAGCCGTAGTTTGTCATTAATGTGCCAACCACCCCTTTGACAGGACCATTTTTTAATCTTTCAAGCACAACAGCATATAGCAGTTGATCGCCATTATAGATATTACCTCTAGAATCAACCATCTGGATACGATCAGCATCACCATCCAAGGCAATCCCATAGTCAGCACGATAAGCACTCACCGTTGAGGCTAATATTTCTGGGTGTAGCGCACCTACATTCTTATTAATATTAAAACCATCTGGGTTCGATCCAATCGTAATCACCTCAGCACCTAACTCTTGGAACACAGGTGGTGCAATATGATAAGCAGCCCCATGAGCACTATCAACAACAATACGTAATCCTCTTAGGTCTAGGTCATGAGGGAATGTACTTTTACAAAATTCAATATAGCGCCCAGCCGCATCTTCGATACGTTTTGCTCGACCAATTTTTTCTGAATCAACGCAACCAATAGGCTCATCTAATAAACGCTCAATTTCTGCTTCAACTTCATCAGGAAGTTTCATACCATGTGCAGAGAAAAATTTAATCCCATTATCATAATAAGGATTATGAGAGGCACTAATGACCACACCTGCATCAAGACGTAATGCACGAGTTAAATACGCTACTGCAGGCGTTGGGATAGGTCCCGCTAAAAAAACATCTATCCCTGCTGCACTCAACCCTGCTTCAAGAGCCGATTCCAACATATAGCCTGATACACGAGTATCTTTACCGATTAAGACACCAGGACGGTTATTTCCTTCATGCTGTGCCGTTAGCACTTGACCAGCTGCATACCCTAACTTTAAAGCAAATTCAGCATTAATAACTGGACCACCTACTTTACCTCTCACCCCATCGGTACCAAAATATTTGCGACTCATTTTTTATTCGACTCCTGTGCAATTGTTTTCCATACCTCTACTGCGCTCTTTGTTTGCCATACATCATGTACACGTAGCACCACTGCTCCTCTCTCCAAGCTAGCTAATCCAGCAGTAATACTTCCAGATAATCTGTGGTTGACATCCAAACCAGTCACAGAACCAATCATGGATTTTCTAGAAACTCCCACTAGTATAGGCTTATTTAGAGATTTTAAAAGAGGTAGCTTTGCTAATAATTGATAATTTTGTTGAACAGTTTTACCAAATCCAAAACCAGGATCAATCATAATACGATTTGACGCTATACCATTCTGCTCCATTTGAGCAATACGTTCAGCCAAAAAATCATAAACAGCTTGGGTAACATCATTATTATAATCGGGCGGATTGACTTGCATTGTCTTTGGCTGACCATGCATATGCATAATACAAATTCCACAATTTGGAAACTGTTGCACTACCTCAATAGCCCCTTTTCCACGCAGTGCATTAATATCATTAATCAAATCAGCACCAGCCTCTAAAGCAGCAAGCATTACTTCTGGTTTAAAAGTATCAATGGATAAAGGAACGCCACAGTCATTAAGTCCTTCAATAACAGGAACTATACGTCTAATTTCCTCATCAATAGGAACAGGCTCTGCACCAGGACGTGTAGATTCTCCCCCAATATCCAAAATATCCGCACCCTCTTCAATTAATTTTAAGCCGTGGGCAATAGCTTCTTGGGTGGAATAATGTTGCATCCCATCAGAAAAAGAATCTGGGGTTACATTGACAATACCCATAATAAAAGGACGTTCGAACCGTAGTTCGAAGCGTCCGCATTGAAAAATAGAATTCATATAATTGCTATATGTTTATTAGTACAACAGATTAGATTGGCTCTGTGGCATTTTTATCGCCACCACCCTCTTTTTTGTCAGCATCAACTGCCGTTGGAGCATCCGCTGCCACAACAGCTACGCCAGATGCTGGAGGTGTTGAGTCACCTTTGCTGTCATAAGGTTTATCAGGCTCATGAGGTGGGCGTGGTTGCTTACCTGCCATAATATCCGCAATTTGTTCTGCATCAATCGTTTCCCACTCAAGCAATGATTTAGCCATTACTTCCATTTTGTCACGGTTAGCTTCAATCAAATCACGAGCAACTTTATACTGTTCATCAATAATTTTACGAATTTCTGCATCAACTTTTTGCATCGTTGCTTCAGAAACATGAGTCGTTTTAGTCACACTACGACCTAAGAACACCTCATTTTCGTTTTCTGCATATACCATAGGACCTAATGAGTCTGTCATACCATAACGAGTCACAATATCACGTGCTAATGCAGTAGCTCGTTCAAAGTCATTAGAAGCGCCTGTCGTCATTTGATTCATAAAGACTTCTTCTGCAATACGACCACCAAACAAGACTGAAATCATATTCAATAGACGCTCTTTATCCATACTATAGCGATCACCTTCTGGTAATTGCATAGTCACCCCTAATGCACGCCCACGAGGGATAATAGTTACTTTGTGAACTGGATCCGTTTTAGGTAATAACCACGCCACTATCGCATGACCAGCTTCGTGATAAGCGGTATTTCTACGCTCTTCTTCTGGCATCACAATTGAACGACGTTCTGCACCCATGATGATTTTATCTTTGGCTTTTTCAAAGTCCACCATATCTACAGTGCGACCATTACGACGAGCAGCGAATAAAGCAGCTTCATTCACTAGATTCGCTAAATCAGCCCCTGAAAAGCCCGGTGTACCACGTGCTAAAACAGATGGGTTTACATTGGGAGCCAATGGCACTTTACGCATATGTACATTTAGAATATGCTCACGACCACGTACATCTGGTAAATTTACGACCACTTGACGATCAAAACGACCTGGACGTAACAATGCAGGGTCTAGCACATCAGGTCTATTGGTTGCCGCAATCACAATCACAGATTGCCCAGACTCAAAACCATCCATCTCAACTAGCATCTGGTTAAGTGTTTGTTCGCGTTCGTCATTACCACCACCAACACCAGCGCCACGCTGACGACCAACAGCATCAATCTCGTCAATAAAAATAATGCATGGTGCATGTTTTTTAGCATTCTCAAACATATCACGAACACGTGAAGCACCTACACCCACAAACATTTCAACGAAATCTGAACCCGAAATCGTGAAAAACGGAACTTTAGCCTCGCCTGCAATTGCTTTCGCAAGTAGCGTTTTACCTGTCCCTGGAGGACCTACCATTAAGACACCTCGAGGAATACGTCCACCAAGACGTTGGAATTTTGATGGGTCTCTTAAGAAATCCACTAATTCTTGTACATCTTCCTTCGCCTCTTCAACCCCGGCAACATCAGCAAACGTCACATGGTTATTGCTTTCATCAAGCATTTTGGCACGAGATTTACCAAAACTAAAAGCACCACCTTTGCCTCCGCCTTGCATTTGACGCATGAAGAAAATCCATACGCCAATTAACAGAATCATTGGGAACCAAGAAATCAACGCTGTTGTTAAGAACGAGGCCTTTTCTATAGGTTTAGCTGTTACCTTAACACCATCATTCATCAAATCACCAACCATCCAAATATCATTTGGTGTTGTAATTTCATAAGGTCGACCATCATTAGGGGTCACGGTTAGTGTATTACCTTGGATAACAACAGAACTAATCTTTCCTGCTTTAGAGTCAGCCATAAACTGGCTATAAGATACGCCATTAGGATTAGACAGTCCAACATCATCGTATTGTTTGAATACAGTAAACAATACAACGATAAAAATCGCCCACATGGCAAATTTTGAAAAATTCTTGTTCAACGTAGAATACTCCTGCGTAAAACTCAGACAGTTTTACTCATTACAATTTAGCTTAACAGACCTATTTTACATGAGAAATTATTCCTGTGGGCAAAACAGGCTGTTAAGTACGCTCTATTTACGTTCTTTTTATATTAGGGGAAAAACTTAGAAATCAAGAGCGATTTTTTAGTCCTTTACCGACAATAAATGTTTCAGAGGATTTATCTCTTGATGCTTGTGGTTTACGCTCTACGACACGTTTAAAATGACGTTTAAACAGCTCCACTAATTGAGAAAAACCACTCCCATGGAAAGCCTTGACAATTAAAGCACCCTCTGGTTTTAGATGATTTGTCGCAAAATCAATCGCTAACTCAACAATATGTTCAATCCTTGCTGAGTCTGCAGAGCTAATGCCAGAAAGATTTGGAGCCATATCAGAAATCACTAAATCTACTTGTTGCTCACCCACTCTTTCTTTAAGTTGCTCAAGAACCTCATCCTCTCGAAAATCACCTTGAATAAATTCAACACCAGCAATCGGTTCCATTGGTAAAATATCTAAGGCAATAACCCGGCCATCAATCACACCACCAGGTCCTAACAATCTTTCTCGAGCAACTTGTGACCAACTGCCTGGTGTTGAGCCTAAGTCGACTATAATGTCACCTTTATGCATAAGTTTTTCGGTATCAAGAAGTTCTATCAGCTTAAATGCCGCTCTTGCCCGATACCCTTTTTGCTTGGCTAGTTTTACGTATGGGTCATTAATATGTTGATGAATCCATTCTTTTGAGAACTTTTTTTTGGGCATTTGCCTAAAATCCTAATTAATACTGTTTGAGTTTAACGAAAATGACTATATCGAAAATTGTACTCTCTTCTAAAGAGCGTAGCACGCTACGTGCCGCAGCTCACTCACTAAAACCTGTCGTTTTAATTGGTGACAATGGTCTTACACCTTCTGTCCTTAAAGAGATTGACCATAGTTTAACAGTTCATGGACTAATAAAAGTCCAAGTAGCTGGGGACGACCGCGAAAATCGTCTTACTATTGCCGATACCATCACCCAAGAACTTGACTGTCAGTTAGTCGCTCATTTGGGCAAAATCTTAACCTTATTCCGTAATACGCCTGAGCATGCTCACTTTTTAGCACCAGCTAAACCTCCTCTTGAGCGTAGTAGACGAGCGCCGAACGAAGAATATACACCCAAGAAATTAGCCGCTGCAGGTAAAACAATCAAGGATAAAAAATATAAATCATCAGCACCAAAAGGTAATGATGACTTAGCACCTAAAAAACCTCAACGCACAACTAGCACAACCAAAGCGAACAAAGTAATAGCACGTCCTGCTAAACCTAATATCCCTACTCGCAAAGGAAGTGCATTAACATTACGTGCCGGTCGTAGAGGACGTTAAAAGACTTTAAGGCTTGAGGTTTTTAGAAGTTAACACCTTTTTCCTTGATAAAAATCTCAGCCCATAAAAAAAGGAGGATAGTATTTATACCATCCTCCCAATAATTGGGCCAGGATTGGTCTCAGACGTAACTCACTTCAAGAATCTCAAATTCACGTTCCCCTGACGGTACGCGAATCAATACCACATCACCCTCTGATTTACCAATTAAACCACGAGCCACTGGGCTAGAAATAGAAATAAGATTTTGCTTAATATCTGCTTCTAAATCACCAACGATCTGATACTGTACAGTATCACCTGATTCTAAATCTTCCAATTTTACTGTTGCGCCAAATACAACTCTATCATCCACATCTAAGGTGGTAGGATCGATTATTTGAGAATTAGACAATGCACCTTCAAGCTCTTTGATACGCGCTTCAATAAAGCCTTGGCGCTCTCTAGCTGCATCGTACTCAGCATTTTCAGATAAATCACCTTGAGCACGAGCTTCTGCAATTGCTTCAATAACTGCTGGACGTTCTACTGATTTTAGACGGGCCAACTCCTCATTTAATCGCTTAGCCCCTGACACCGTTAATGGTAAAGCTGTTGACATAATAAGTCCCTTTATAGTTATGTTTTCCTAAAAATTAAACGCTCTGCATCGCAATGCAGAGCGCCCTTGAGTACATTATAGTGATTTTTAGTTTAATTTCAAGTAGTCTTAATGAAATTTACTGATATTTATCACTCTGTTGCTGTTTTTGACTTACGATTTAATAAGGCGTATAGAATAATGGCACCAAAAGTAGCTGTCCCAATACCTTCTAATCTGAAACTACCAATTTCAAACGCAAAGTTACCTGCCCCCATAATCAATGTTACCGCTGCAACAATTAAATTTTTGTTGTCTGAAAAATCTACATTATTAATGACCCAAATACGTGCACCAGCAACTGCAATTAAACCAAATACCACAATTGATACACCTCCAAGTACAGGACCAGGAATACTATGAATTAAGGCACCAAACTTTGGAGAAAAACCAAGAATAATCGCAAAAATTGCCGCTACGACAAATAATAGTGTTGAGTACACACGAGTCAACGCCATCACACCAATATTTTCAGCATAGGTAGTCACACCCGTACCACCAACAGAACCAGACACCATTGTCGCCACACCGTCACCCACAAATGCACGACCTAAATATTGATCCAAATTTTGACCTGTCATGGCACTAACAGCACGAATATGGCCTAGGTTTTCCGCTACTAGAATCACCGCTACAGGTACAATCACAGTAATAGCACTCATATCAAACACGGGTGAACTCATTGTTGGTAAACCAAACCAAGCGGCATTTTGAATACCCGTAAAGTCAATTGGCTGTCCAAATCCTAAAACGTTTGCACATACATAATAAATTAAATAAGCGAAAATTAAGCCAATTAAAATCATTAGCCGTTGTAGTGATCCTTTGGTAAAGATAGCAACACCACCCACACAAAGAATAGTCATCATGCCCATTAACGCATCAAAGATTGATCCACTTGCCATAGCACCTTTAGCAGCGATAGGAGCAAGATTTAAACCAATCACAGCAACAATCGCACCAGTTACTACAGGGGGCATTAATTTTTCAATCCACTCCGATGCATTCCCTTTGGTATTAGCAAACCAAATGATTAAGCCAATAATGGTGTAAACCAAGCCACACATAATAATGGCGCCTAAAGCAACACCAATATTTGCATTTAATCCTGAACCTGCTGTATAACCTGTAACAGATACTACACCACCAATAAAGGCAAAGCTTGAGCCTAAATAACTTGGTACTCGTCCACCAACAAAGAAAAAGAAAATCAATGTACCAATACCAGACATTAAAATCGCTAAGTTCGCATCAAACCCCATTAATAATGGTGCAAGAACTGTTGAACCAAACATAGCAACAACGTGCTGTGCGCCCATTAATAAGGATTGACTAATGGGTAAATATTCGTTGGGAGCCACGACCGTCCCTGGCGTAATCTGCTCGACTTTGCGCCATTCAGGAAAATATGACATAAGAGTGAAGTCCTAAAAGAGATGTGTTGAAAATTTCATCAGAAATTATACTAAATTCATCAAAATATAAGTTAAAACTCTGTGGATTACTAACGCTAAAATGCAATGAAAAACAGGCAACATCAAAACCGAAATAAGAAATTTGCCTAACAATCAAAATGACCAGTTCGTCTTAGCAAAAAAGAGACT
>NZ_AYSV01000068.1 GCF_000506865.1 Pelistega indica | reverse complement strand
CTGGTGGATAGCTTTTTTTTATCTGGGTAGAATAATGCCCCCGGAGCAAGAAAAATACTTTGTTCACTGGCTAAATGCGATAATTCAATATCATTTATTTTTTCATTTAACTCCAACCAAAGATAATAAGAACCTTCAGAGTGAAAGGGCATTGTAAACCCATGTTGCCTATAAAGTTGTACAGCAGCTTGTGTATTTTCATCAATCATACTTCGTAGCTTTCGTAAATGCCGCAAATATTGACTATGTGTGATGATATTATGTAACCAGCGCTCCATAAATTCAGAGGAATTAACAATAGTCAGCATTTTAATATTGGTTAAGGATTTAATGGTATCTTGCTTCGCTGCGATATAGCCAATACGAAAATTAGCAGATAAAACTTTTGAATAAGTACCAATATAAATAATTTTATCTAATTGATCTAATGCTGCCATTCTAGGGGTATTGGGGGTGAATAAATCAGCAAAAGGATCAATTTCTACACAATAAAAATCATATAGATTAGCTAGTTTAAGTATTTGGTACTGTATATTCAGTGCAATGCATCCTCCTGTTGGATTATGTCCTAGTGTTTGGGTAAAAAAAAGTTTTGGTTTGTGTTGCTTAACTTTTTCCTCAAGCATGTCGATATTAGGTCCATTTTTTAATCGCTCTCAATACCAATATATTTGATTTTATAGAGTTTTAATTTTGCAAATAATGGATAATAACCAGGGCTTTCAACAAACACAGTATCACCAGGTGAAAGGTAGTTTTTTATAATCATATCCATGGCATGGCTGGCACCACAGGTAGTGACTATTTGGTTAGGAGATGCATGGATTCCCCTGTTATGAAGATGTTGAGATATTGTTTCTCTTAGAGGTAAATAGCCACTTGGTGATGCATATGAAAATTTTGTATCCATAGGAATTTTGATTTTCATTTCAATATCAACCAAATTCATCCAACTAGAAGGGGGGCGACCATCCCCGACACGAATATTAAGAGATGGATTTAGTTGTTCTAATAATAATGACGCAGCATCCACTGCTTGTGAAATAGATAAGAGGTTTTTTTGAGGAGTCATGTTTTTTAGGGTGATTGTTTACAAAATAACCAGAGCCTGGTTTTGATTTTAAATACCCAAGAGCCACTAAACGGTCATATGCTTCTACAATAGTATTTTTTGATACATTAAAAAAATCACAAGCTTCTCTAATAGACATGATTTTTTGATTATTAGTAAAACGCTCAGATTTAATTTCATTTTCAATGTAACTAGTTACTTGTTCTACCTTATTCATTTTTATCGCTTTGCACAATACTGTATCTTTAATTTAATGGGTACAGTGATATTATAATTTCTTATAACTGTACCTTGTATAAAAAAATAAAAGAAGACATTATTTAGGTTAGTCTGTTTTATGTTTTAAACATAAAAAAATATTAAAGTTTAACCAAAATTATTATGGAGACAGTTTATGAATAATAATAGACGATCATTTATTAAAAAGGTAGCTTCTACTACGGCATTTGGTACAGCAGCGATTGGTTTGCCTGCTATTGCCAAAGCAGAAGAAATCGTTAAGTGGAAAATGCAGGCTTTATGGGATGGAGGTACGTCACCGTTAAAGTTTGAAGAGTTGTTTGTTAAAACTGTAGCTGAATTAACTGATAATAAATTCCAAATTCAACTATTCTCCGCAGGACAGTTAGTGCCAGCAAACCAAGCATTTGATGCTGTGCGTGGAGGTGCTTTCCAATTAATGAAAACATTTGATGGTTATGAAGCAGGCAAAATTCCCAGTCTAGCATTTATTAGTACTGTCCCTTTTGGTTTTCCTGAGCCAGATCAATTTGAGGCATGGTTCTATGAAAAAGGTGGCTTAGATTTAGCAAGAGAGGCTTATGCACCAGCTGGTTTGGTTTACATTGCTCCGACTGTATATGGGCCTGAACCTATACATTCAAAGGTACCCATTAAAACATTAGATGATTTCAAGAATAAAAAGGGAAGATTTGTGGGTCTAGCATCAGCAGTGATGGCGAAGTTGGGAGTTTCTGTGACGCCATTACCAACGGCAGAAGTATATTCGGCTTTGGATAAGGGAGTTATTGATTTAGCAGATAGGGGGGATTTAATGGCGAACTTTGAATCTGGTTTAGCTGAAGTTGCCAAATATATCGTCATGCCTGGTCCTCATCAACCAACAACAGCGACAAGTTATGTGGCTAACAAGGGAGCATATGAAAAGTTGCCAGCACCTTTTAAACAGGCATTAGAAATTACTGCACGTTCTGTATCGGCTGCATATCGTCAGCATATGATTGTTTCTGATACTCAAGCATTAAAAGGATTTAAAGAAAAAGGCATTGAGATTGTATCTTTATCTAAGGAGGATTTGGATAAAGGACGTGTTCAAGCTCAAGAGGCATGGAAAGAAGCAACCAAAGATAATCCGTTAGCGTTAAAAGTTTATGAAAGTCAAACTGCGTTTATGAAAGATTTAGGTTTGCTATAAAAATTTAGCGTTGAATAATATACTCCTTTCTTTTTTTAGAAAGGAGTTTTTATAGGTAATATTATGTACTTTTTTTCTAAGTTTGGCTAGGGTTATTACACTAGTCAATAAATGGATTTTTTTGCTGACAACGTCTTTAATTTTTATAATTGTTTTTTCAATGATTTATGAAGTGATAAGCCGTTATATTTTTAATTCCCCAACAGTATGGGGATTAGAGTTGGCTACCTTGATTTTTGGCCCTTATTTCTTATTGGGTGGTGCTTACCTTTTACACTTAAAAGGACATGTCAATTTAGATTTAGTAAAAAATAAATTGTCTGATAAGTCACAAAAATTTTTAGATATTTTTGCATATTTAGTTATTATGAGCTTTTGCGCTTATTTTACTTTATTATGCATTTCCTGCTGCAGTTGACTCATTTAATTATAGAGAAACAAGTTTTTCAGCATGGAATCCACCTATATGGCCAACAAAAGCGTTTATACCTATTTCATTAGTAATGCTCTTGTTGCAGAGTGTCGCAGAAGTTATTTTTATTTTCCTCCCTTTGTCTGAAGGGGGTAAATCATGAGCTCAAATGCCATTTTGGTTATTATGTTTTTAGGGTTGACTGCCTTTATGTTTACAGGGCTTCCTATAGCATTTGTACTAGGCGGACTATCTTTATTGATTACTGTTACCCTTTGGAATGCTGACGCTGTAGTTATTTTACTGCTTCAAGTGTTTGATACTATGAAGTCAGAGGCTTTATTAGGGATTCCTTTATATATCATGATGGCTGGTATTTTGCAAAGAACAGGCATTATTGAAGAGCTATACCATGCCATGGAGGTTTGGTTTGGGCGATTAAGAGGTGGTTTGGCAATAGGAACCGTTATTATTTGTGTACTGATGGCTGCAATGACAGGTGTTGTGGGCGCAGCAGTAACTGCAATGGCTCTTCTTGCACTCCCTGAAATGTTAAAACGAGGCTATCATCCTGAGTTAGTGACTGGTACGATTTGTGCGTCTGGTACCTTAGGAATTTTAATTCCTCCTTCTGTATTAACAATTGTCTATGCGGTTACTGCTCAAGTTTCTATCGGCAAAATGCTAATAGCAGGTATTATGCCAGGAATTATTTTGGCTTTTTTATATATTGTTTACATACTATATGTATCTTATTTCAAGCCAGGTTATGTGCCTCCTTCCAGCAGTGAAAAAATATCTTGGGGTGTGAAGTTACGTAGCTTAAGGAGTGTGGTACTTCCTTTTCTGTTAATTGTGCTGATTTTAGGGTCTATATTCTCGGGGGCAGCAACACCAACTGAGGCTGCTGCAGTCGGAGTGATTGGAGCGTTAATTATTGGTTTGATTAAGAAAAAAACTGTCTTTTCGTAGTCTACAAGAGTCTTCTCTGGAAACGTTAAAAGCTACCTCAATGATTTTATGGATTACTATTGGTGCTAAGGCATATGTATCAATTTTCACGGGTTTAGGTGGTGCAGATACGTTATTAGATTTGATTAAAGGACTAAATGTTCATCCGTATGTCATCCTCGCATGCATGATGTTAATTCTTATTTTTTTAGGAACTGTACTAGATGAGATTGGAATTATTTTATTAACGGTACCAGTTTTTCTACCCATAGTGAAACTATTAGGATTTGATGAGATTTGGTTTGGTGTCTTGTATGCTATCACGATTCAAACTGGTTATATAAGTCCCCCATTTGGCTATACATTGTTCTATATTAAAGGACCATTACCTAAACATTTAAATATGGGGGTGGTTTATAGAGGCGTTGTTCCATATATGGGCTTACAGTTATTAGCACTATTAATCTGTGCCGCATTCCCTAGATTAGTTACTTGGTTACCAAACTTAATGGATAAACTTTAATATTTGTTGGAGACAAACAAAATGCAAAAAAATTCTCGTATATCTGGTTTTCATAAACTAAATATAGAAGATCGTTTAGATGTAGTTAGAAAGTTTAGTGGACTTGATGAAGAAACTGTAGATTTATACAAAAATACTGGAAACTTACCAGCAGATCTGGCTGATCATTTAATTGAAAATGTGATTGGTACGATGAATATTCCTGTTGGCATAGCGACTAATATGAAGATTGATGGGAAAGACATTTTAATCCCTATGGCAACTGAGGAGTCTTCTGTTGTTGCTGCGGTATGTAATGCAGCTCGCCAATGCTACGATAGCGGTGGCTTTGTTACGTCAATGTCAGGTTCTCTTATGATTGCACAGATACAGTTGGTTAATATTACTAATCCAGAATATTGCAAAACTATTATTCTAGAAAATAAAGATAAGATAAAACAAATTTGTGATGAGTGTGATCCAATACTAGTCAAATTTGGTGGAGGATTTAAGGATGTTGAGGTTAGAGTAATTCATACTCCTTCAGGTGATATGGTAGTCACTCATATTATTGTTGATACTAAAGATGCTATGGGTGCTAATGCCGTAAATACAATGGCTGAGAAGTTAGCCCCAAAAATAGAAGAATGGACGAAAGGAAAAGTTATTTAAGAATTTGTTCTAATTATGCAGATAAGAGATTGGCTAGCGCGAGAGCGGTATGGACATGTGATGCTATTGGTGGGGAATCAGTGCGTGATGGTATTATTAGTGCATATCAATTTGCTGATTTTGATCCATATAGAGCAGCGACTCATAATAAAGGTATTATGAATGGTATTTCAGCTGTTGTATTGGCAACAGGTAATGATACAAGAGCTGTAGAAGCGGGTGCCCATGCTTATGCGACAAGAAGAGGTTCATATAGAAGTTTGACGCATTGGGAAAAAGATTCTGATGGTAATTTAGTAGGTTCTATTCAAATACCTATGGCGGTGGGGCTAATTGGTGGAGCGACAAAATTACATCCAACGGCCAAGGCTAATTTAAAGATTTTAGGTGTTCAAACAGCTAATGAACTAGCACAAATTATTGCTGCTGTCGGTTTAGCTCAAAACTTCTCTGCCCTAAAATCACTAGCTACAGTGGGTATCCAAAAGGGACATATGTCTTTGCATGCTCAAAATATAGCAATGATGGCTGGTGCTGTTGGAGATGAGATTCAAGTGGTGGCTAAAGTATTGGTTGAAAAGTCATTAGTACGGATTGATATTGCTCAAGAGGAATTAGCAAAATTAAGAAATAAATAACCTGAGCTTATGAAGGTCTCATTAGTAAAGCGGTTATAACATATATGAAAAAACTGCCCGCCATAATGTTGCTATATACTTATGGGGGCAGCTTGAAATAACGTTTTATTTAATGAGTTATTCTATTCAGTATTAGCAATGCTATCTATTAGTTCTTTGGAATATCGTTTGTAGTAGTCTGGATAGATGCCTTTCACGATTTTTGCAAAGGCTGCTCGATTAACATCTTCGGTGACATTCATTCCCGCTTCTTTTAGTGTTTTTACGCCTGATGCTTCTACCTCATCTACATATTTACGCATAGCAACTACCGCGACTTTTGTTGCTTCTTTTAGTTTCTCTTGGTTCTCTGGTGTTAAGTTGTTATAAAAAGAGGGAGAAAATAGGACTAAAGCAGGTGAATACACATGTCCAGTTAGTGAAAGGTATTTCTGTATCTGATTTAATTTCATTGAAACGATGACAGAAATTGGATTCTCTTGCCCATCTACGGTTCCTTGTTGTAGTGCTGGTGCTACTTCAGGCCATGCCATTGGGGTTGCTAGAATGCCCAGTGCTTTGAATGCTTGGATATGAACATCATTCTCAGTTGTACGAATTTTTAACCCTTTAGCATCCTCTGGTGTTTTGACAGCACGTTTGTTATTCGTTAAATGGCGAAACCCTTGTTCTCCCCAAGCGAGTGCGATGATATTACGTTGTTCAAATTCTTTAAGTAAATCTTGTCCAATTTTCCCATCTAATACTTTACGTGCATGTTGTAGGTCTCTGAATAGGAATGGAATATCAAATACACCTACTTGTGGAACGAAATTTAATACAGCACCTGTTGAGACAATGGCGGCATCGATAGTACCTAGCTGAATCCCTTCGATAACTTCACGTTCACCACCAAGGGTACTATTTGCAAAGTGTTCAACCTTGAATTCTTTAGGCGCTATTTCGTCAAGTTTTTCTTCAAGGGCATGGGCTGCTACGCCATAATGAGAGTCCTTCGATAAGGCATAAGCTAATTTAAAGGAGTGTTCTGCTAATGCATTTGTAGTGCAAATACCAGTAAAAATACTTGCAATCAAAAATTTTTGTAATAAAGATTTTTTCATATTCTTTATCCTTAGGAGAAGGTTGTTTCTAAGAAAGAAATTTTCGTTTAACTACAATATCTTATCAGTAGCTTTGTTGAGTATAGGTTTTTCTGTAATCTACATCTATAGGGGCTCTTACTAATTTACGTAATGGCCAGACAAGCATTAAATAATGATTTAATTGCTATAACACCTAATAAATAATAGATGGAGATGTCGATGCCTAATATGGTTATCAATGGCAAAAGTGTTGCCTCACTTTCAGGGCAGACGTTGGGGGTAATTGCTCCAGCATCTGGCGAAGTCTTTACCACAATTCCTCGTGGTTCCAGTGATGATGTAGATATAGCTGTTAAAGCGGCAAGGGCAGCATTGTCCGCCGATTGGGGTAGATTGACGGCAACAGAAAGAGGACGTTTATTAACTAAACTATCTAATAAAATTTTGGACTGTGCAGAAGAGTTGGCTGAACTGGAAGCAAAAGACACGGGTAAGGCAATCACCACTGCTCGTAATGATATACAGGTACTGGCTAGATATTTTGAGTTTTATGCGGGTGGTGCAGACAAGTTGCATGGAGAAACCATTCCCTTTTTAAATGACTATGCTGTGCAAGTGATTAGGGAGCCATTAGGTGTAACGGCTCATATTCTTCCTTGGAACTACCCTGCGCAGACGTTTGGGCGTAGTGTTTCTGCTGCATTGGCTATGGGTAATGCGGCAGTGGTGAAGCCAGCAGAGGATGCTTGTCTGTCTATTATTCGTGTGGCTGAGTTAGCATTAGAAGTGGGTTTTCCACCAGGGGCTCTCAATGTTGTAACAGGACTGGGGGAGGAAGTGGGTGCTAGTTTGGCTTCACATGCGGATATTAATTTTATTTCATTTACTGGCTCGGGAGAAGTAGGCGCTTTAATACAAGCCGCAGCGGCAAAAAATGCGGTTAAGTGTGTACTAGAACTAGGTGGTAAGTCTGCACATATTGTATTTAATGATGCTAACTTTAAGCATGCTGCAAAATTAATCGTAAAAGGTATTATTGCGAATACGGGACAAACATGTACAGCAGGTAGTCGTGTATTAATTCAAAAGGATGTTTTTGAAGAGTTTTTAACTATTCTCGCACAAGAGTTTACACAGACAAAAGCAGGTACACCAGAAATGGATTTAAGTTGTGGCCCTGTTGTGAATAAAGCTCAATTTGATCGTGTAAATCATTATGTCAACCTCGGTAAGCAAGAAGGATTACGAGTTATTGCAGAGGGATCTATTGATGCGAATGTTCCTAAAGAAGGCTTTTTCGTTTGTCCTATCTTGTTTGCTAGTGACACACATGATAGTCAGCTTTTACAAGATGAAATTTTTGGACCAGTCCTTGTGGCGGTGCCGTTTGATACGGAAGATGATGCTATTGCTTTGGCTAATGCGACTAAATATGGTTTGATGGGGGCTGTTTGGACAGAGAATGGCGGGAGACAAACACGAGTAGCTAAAGGTATGCAAGCAGGGCAGGTTTATATTAATGGCTTTGGTGCGGGAGGTGGTGTTGAGCTACCTTTCGGAGGGATGAAACGTAGTGGTCATGGGCGTGAAAAAGGTTTTGTTGCTTTAGAAGAGATGAGTACGACAAAAACTATAATTCAATATCATGGTAAATATGATAACTAGACTAATATAGATAGAAGGAAAATATTGTGAAAACATATAAAATTGCGGCTATGGCTGGTGACGGTATTGGAAAAGAGGTGTTACCAGAGGGTTTAAAAGTATTAGATGCGATTATTAAGAAATATCATTTACCTGTAGAGATTGAAAGCTTTTCGTGGCCAAGTTGTGATTATTTTCAAGAGCATGGCAAGATGATGCCGGATGATTGGTTTGCTATTTTAAAAGAATATGATGCGCTTTATTTTGGGGCAATTGGTTGGCCTGAGAGTGTCCCTGATCATGTCTCATTGTGGGGATCATTGTTAAGGTTTAGACGAGAGTTTGATCAGTATGTTAATTTAAGACCCGTACGTCTTTTTAAAGGCGTACCATGTCCTTTAGCGAATAAACAAGCAGGCGATATTGATTTCTTAGTAGTACGTGAGAATACTGAAGGTGAGTACTCATCCGTTGGTGGCAAAATTTATGAAGGAACAGAGCATGAAATCGTCATGCAAGAGTCAATTTTTAGTCGTCGAGGTGTTGATCGTATCTTGCGTTATGCGTTTGATTTGGCTCAAAAAAGAGAAAGAAAGTATCTATCTTCTGCAACCAAATCTAATGGTATCTCTATCAGTATGCCGTATTGGGATGAGCGATTGGCTGATGTAGCGAAAGACTATCCTGATGTTAAATGGGATAAACATCATATTGATATTTTAGCTGCTCGTTTCGTATTGCAACCAGAACGTTTTGATGTAGTAGTAGCGTCTAATTTATTTGGTGATATTTTGTCTGATTTAGGGCCCGCATGTACAGGTACTATTGGTATTGCTTCTTCTGCTAATATTAATCCAACACGTGATTTCCCTTCATTATTTGAACCAGTCCATGGATCAGCCCCCGATATTTATGGCAAAAATATTGCTAATCCTATCGCGATGATTTGGTCAGGGGCGATGATGCTGCAATTTTTGGATCAACATGAAAATTTCCAAAAAGCTCATGATGATATTATGCGAGCTATTGAAACAGTATTAGAGCATGGTCCACATACGCCAGATATGAAAGGATGTGCCACCACACAAATGATAGGCGATGCTGTTGTTAAACACTTATAGAGGCGGGAAATAATGAGCGAACAACAATCTATCGGTATTATTGGTGTTGGTTTAATGGGCCATGGGATTGCAAGTAATATTGTTAAGCATGGCCATTCGTTAACTATTTTAAATCATAGTGGTAATCAACCTGTTGATATATTACTCAGTCAAGGGGCTAAGTTAGTTGATTCGGTAGCTGAATTAGCTAAATCTACACAAGTGATTATTCTTTGTGTAACAGGCTCACCTCAGGTTGAAAGTATTTTTTATCAGGAAGATGGCTTATTAGCAAACCTACGAGAGGGGAGTATAGTTATTGATTGCTCGACAGCGATTCCAACATCAACAGTTAAGTTGGCAAAGGCGGTACAAGCGAAAAAGGCATTTTTCATTGATGCGCCAATGACTAGAACGCCTAAGGAAGCCGCAGAAGGACGCTTAAATCTTATTGTAGGGGGTGATGAAGAAATTTTCCTACGTGTTAAACCTCTATTAAATTGTTTTGCTGAAAATATTGTTTACGCAGGAAAAGTAGGTACAGGGCATCGCTTAAAATTAATTCATAATTTCGTCTCATTAGGGTTTACCGCTGTATTATCTGAAGCTGTGGCAGCAGCTAGAAAAGCAGACATTGATGCTAATGTGCTGATTGATATTTTAGACGCAGGCGGAGGGCAAGGGGTCGTGTTAAACCGTATGAAACCTTATATCCAATCTAATGATGATTCAAGTTTTCGGTTTGCTTTATCTAATGCTTATAAAGATTTGTACATATTATACGGAGATGGCTACTGATAATCATGACTATCAAGTAGTGGCTGATGCGATCAAACAGACGTTTGCATCATGTTTAGCTGAAAAACCAGCAGCTACATTACCTGAAATAGTCTCTTTATTAGCACAGAAAGGGTAGGTGGTTGTTTATAAGTTTTTCCTAAAACAACCATTTTTAGGAGGAGATTATGGATAAAAAACAAGTTGTTTTTTTGGATGATTGGGAGAATTGGTTTCAAGGTAGTATTGATATCCAGCCTATTCGAGAGGTTGCTGAAGTTAAATTTATTTCAAAGAGTCTGGAGGGTAATGAATTAATAACAGCGCTTCAGAAGTGTAATGTATTAGTACTCTTCAGAGAGCGTACAAAAATTACAGAATCTATACTAAAGCAATGCAAAAAGTTAGAAAGGATAATTTGCACGGGAGTTCAGAATAGGAACCTAGATTTAAAAACAGCGGCTGAGTTAGGTATTGAAGTAAGTTATGCCAAAGGGGGAAACTCAAAAGATAGTACATGTGAAATCACATGGACATTACTATTAAGCGCATTTAAACGCTTAAATTTATTAACGCTTTCATCGTCACAACCTGCATGAAGAAAAAATGATGATGGATCTGTTTTTATTCCTTCTAAGCTAAATGGGCGTTGTTTGGGTGTTATTGGTCTAGGTCATATTGGTCAGAAAGTAGCAAAAATTGCACAGGCATTTGGTATGGAGGTGATTTGTTGGAGTCCACACATGACGCAACAAAGAGCAGAAGAATATGGTGTGAAGTATGTGAGTAAAGATGTTCTTTTGCAATCAGCAGATGTTATCAGTCTTCATTTAGTATTATCTGAGACCACAAAGCATATACTCGATACAAACGAGTTGAATTTATGTAAACAAAATGTGTGTATTGTGAATACGGCTAGGGCAGAACTAGTAAACCAAGATGCGCTGTTGAGTTTTTTGCGAGACAATTCAAAAGCTATCTATGCAACAGATGTTTTTGAGCAGGAACCTATTACGGAAGAACATCCATTTTTTGGGTATCAAAATATTTTGATGACAGGACATTGGGGATTTGTTTGTGATGAGGTCTTAGAGGGATTCACTAAAGATGTTCAAAAACAATTAAATGATTTTTGCTTATTGAGTGAAAAAGGAGCAAATGAATAGCTGAGAAGTTGCTTGTGCAATATAAAAAATAAGCTATAAAAGAATCCCAAAAAATTAAACAATTTTTTGGGATTTTCTTTTGAGCTTGAATCAGTTAAGAACGCAAAAAGTAATAATGAGTTCTTAACTTAAAACAATTAAATGCTATCAATAATGCTATTTAATGTAGCAGATGGACGCATTGCTGCAGAAGTCGCATTGAAATCAGGTTGATAGTAACCTTTGATATCTTTTGCTGATCCTTGAGAACCAATCAATTCTTCGTTGATTTTTGATTCTTGTTCTTGCATAGCTTTTGCTACAGGTGCAAATTTAGTAGCTAACTCTGCGTCTTTGCTTTGATTTGCTAATGCTTCAGCCCAGTACATCGCTAAATAGAAATGAGAGCCACGGTTATCAATAGTACCAAGTTTACGTCCAGGTGATTTATCGTTATCTAGGAATTTAGCATTTGCTTCGTCCAATGCATCTGCTAATACTTGTGCTTTAGCATTTTTTTGTGTTTCGGCAACATGCTCTAATGAGGCTTGTAAAGCTAAAAACTCACCCAATGAATCCCAACGTAAGTAACCTTCTTCGATGAATTGCTCAATATGTTTTGGAGCAGAGCCACCTGCACCTGTTTCAAATAAACCACCACCGTTCATAAGAGGAACAATAGAAAGCATTTTAGCTGATGTACCAAGCTCTAAAATTGGGAACAAGTCAGTTAAGTAGTCACGAAGCACATTACCTGTTGCTGAAATTGTATCTTCGCCTTTGCGGATACGAGCAATTGAGAATTTGCATGCTTCCACAGGAGAAAGAATACGAATATCCAAGCCGTTAGTATCAAACTCTTTGAGGTAAGTTTCAACTTTAGCAATGATTTCACGGTCATGAGCACGTGCACTATCTAACCAGAATACTACAGGTGTATTTGATAGACGGGCACGGTTAACTGCTAGTTTAACCCAGTCTTTGATAGGAGCATCTTTTGTTTGACACATACGGAAAATATCGCCTTGAGCAACATTGTGCTCCATAAATACTTTGCCAGCCGCATCCACAACACGAATAACTCCGTCAGTTTCTGCTTGGAAAGTTTTATTCATGTGAACCATATTCTTCCGCTTTTTGAGCCATTAAACCAACGTTTGGTACTGAGCCCATCGTAGCAGGATCATAGGCACCGTTTGCTTTGCAGTCATCAATAACAGCTGTGTAGATACCAGCGTAGCAACGATCAGGGATTAAAGCGAAAGTATCTTGTTGCTTACCATCTTTATTCCACATTTGACCTGAGGTACGAATCATTGCAGGCATTGATGCATCTACAATCACATCAGAAGGAACATGTAAGTTAGTGATACCTTTGTCGGAGTTGACCATAGCAATGGCTGGACCATTTTCGATGGCGGCATCAATAGCAGCTTTTACTTCTGCTTCTTTTGCATGTCCTGCAATTTTTTCATAAAGCTCGCCTAACCCATTGTTTGGATTAATACCTAATTCAGCAAATAAGTCGGCGTATTTAGTGAATACGTCTTCGAAGAAAACAGATACTACAGCACCAAAAATGATTGGGTCAGAAACTTTCATCATAGTAGCTTTTAGGTGTACAGAGAATAATACACCAGCGACTTTAGCTTCGTCTTTTGCTTTTTTCACAAATGCTTTTAAAGCTTTGAGGCTCATCACAGATGAGTCGATGACTTCACCAGCTTTAAGATTAGTTAATGCTTTTAATTCTTTAACTGCACCATCTTTTGCTACAAATTCAATTTTGAATTGTGTTTCGTTAGGTACAGTGACGGATTTTTCAGAACCATAAAAATCACTATCATCCATGTGGGCAACTTTTGTTTTTGAGTCTTTAGACCAAGCGCCCATTGAGTGAGGGTGTTTTTTGGCATAGTTTTTTACAGCTTTTGGTGCACGACGGTCTGAGTTACCTTCACGTAATACAGGGTTTACCGCAGAGCCTAATACTTTTGAATAGGCTGCTTTGATCGCTTTTTCTTCATCAGTTTTTGGATCAGCGGGATAATCTGGTACAGCAAAACCGTGTTTTTGTAATTCAGCAATTGCCTCATTTAATTGAGGAATAGACGCTGAGATATTTGGTAATTTGATGATATTTGCTTCTGGTTTCTTTGCTAATTCGCCTAATTCAGCTAAGGCATCGGCTGTTTTTTGATCCTCTTTTAAATAGCTTGATAAATTGGCTAGGATACGACCAGCTAAAGAGATATCCTTTGTTTCTACGTCAATACTTGCGGCAGAAGTAAAGGCTTTAACAATAGGTAAAAAAGAATATGTCGCCAACATTGGCGCTTCATCTGTTAGTGTGTATGTAATTTTTGCTGACATAATACAAACCCATAAAAAGTTTTAAAAATAAGCATTGAAGAGAAGCATTGGTTGCATCACTCATCATATATTTGTCTATTTTACACGGAAAACGACTTAACTCATATATAAGAGTTGAAGGAGTTTTATTTTTTAGCGATTTTTTGATTTCAGCAAAAAAATTGTCAGTGTTACAAATAGCATAATGAAGGCTGTGGTAAAGTAAAGGTTTTCTTTGCTCCATCCTATTTGTCAGTCAGCCTGCGAGGAGAGGAGAGAGGATTGAGCCTAAACGACCAACACCAATAGCAGCACCAACGCCTGTGCTACGATAATCAGCGTCGTAGAGGGTGGGATTAATTGTATATAATCCTGTGATACAACCGTTCATTAATGCACCAACAAGAATAGCTAGAGTAATAGCGATGGCTAAAATACTAGCGTTGACAAACCAAATGGCAGCAATAGCAGATAGTACAGTAAAAGCCATTAAAGTAGATTTTGCTGAGTATTTGCTGACGATAAACCCAAAAACAAGTGATCCGATAGTACCACCTAATGAGATTGCTATGCCCACGGATTGGCTATGTGTCTTGCTCATTCCCGCAGTTTCCAATAAGGTTGGTGTCCAAGAGCTTACAAAGTAAAAACTAGACATTACTCCAATAAAACTTAACCAGATTAATACGGTCGTTACAAGGTTGCTCGGTTCAAAAAGACGGAAGAAAGAGCCCTTTTTTTGCTGAGGAGATATATCAACTAATGTCCATTCACCAGTTTTTTTTATTTTTTGGGCGATAGTTTGAAGTCTTTGTAATGCCTTGCTAGGACGCTTTGAGAGTAGATAGTCTACAGATTCGGGTAAAAAAACAGTAATGGCTATAACAGTAATTCCAGTTAGAATAGCACCTGTTAGAAATACAGAACGCCAACCATAAGCTGTCTGTAATAAAATAGCAGACATTCCCCCCAAAGTAGCACCAATGCCAAAGCCGGCGGCATATATTGCAATAGCTAGACCACGCCATTTTTTATTTGAATATTCACTGACAATAACGTTTGTACATGGCAAAATCCCACCTACACCTATGCCTGTAAAAACACGCCAAAAAGTGATGCTTTCTAAACTAGAACAAAAATAGGTCATCAACATGCCTAATGAGGCGATCGCCGTTGAGGTAATCAATAGTGGACGTCGTCCAAACTTATCAGCGAAAGGAGCAAGAAAAAATGATCCTAATGCCATACCAATAAAACCAGCACTCATTAAAGTACCAATGTGAGCAGGTTGTAGATTTAACTCACCGCTAATACTTTTGGCAGTAAAAGCGATAGCGAGTACATCGAAACCATCTAGAATATTTAATAGGACAGCGAGAGATACAACTAGCCACTGATAGCCACTCATTGGGCTATCAGCAATTTTTTGACGCAAATCCATTATTTCCCCCAAACCTCTTCAGCGATATCACGAATGAAGGCTAATTTTTGCCATTGCTCCTCTTCACTGAGGATATTACCTTCTTCAGTAGAAGCAAAACCGCATTGTGGGCTTAAGCAAAGTTGATTAATATCAACAAATTGAGTAGCTTCTTTGATACGAGCAATAATATCATCGCGGTTTTCTAATGTTCCTGATTTAGAGGTTACTAATCCTAAAACAACTTGTTGATTTTTAATAAAACGTAATGGTTTAAAGTCACCAGCACGATCACTGTCGTACTCAAGGTAAAAACCGTCAACATGGCAGTTGGAAAATAAAATTTCAGCAATAGGCTCGTAACCACCACTAGAGAACCAGGTCGAACGAAAATTTCCGCGACAAATATGCATAGTAATTGCCATATCAGCTGGAGCAGCTTGACGGATAGCATTAAGAACCTCTACATAGCGTTTTGCGACAGCATCTACATCCACACCTTGGGAAGTGTAGAGTGCACGTTTTTCCTCAGAGCAGAACTCCCCCCATGAGGTATCATCTAATTGTAATTGACGACACCCTAAGTCATAAAAGGCTTTGACAGCATCTAAGTAAGTCTGTGTAATATCTTGGAATAACAATTCTTGGTTATTTTTGTAACGATCAATGAGTTGTGGATTAGCTGTACGAACACACGTAATTAGGTGAAGCATGCTAGGTGATGGAATGGTGAATTTGATAGGATAACCATTAGCCTCTTTATGCAAACGTGTAAAGTGCTCCAAAAAAGGGTGTTCCGGATTCCATTCGACTTTATTCTCAATACGAAGTGTTACAGGACGGTGCATATGTGCTTTAAAAGTTGTTGAGTATTTCTCTACATCTTCTAATGCCACACCTTTGAGATTATAGAGAAAGTCTAAGTGCCACCACGTACGACGGAACTCACCATCACTTACGGCTTTTAAGCCAATTGCCTTTTGTTTTTGTACAAGTTTTTGAATTTCTTGGTCTTCTACGGTTTGTAATTGTTGAGGACTACATTCGCCACAAGCACATTGTTGGCGTGCTAGTTTGAGTGTTTCAGGACGTAGAAAGCTACCGACGATATCAAAACGGTAAGGGGCTTGTGTACGGGGTTTAGCATTAGGAAATAAAGTGTTCATTGTATTTGTTTAATTTGTTTATTTAAAAAATTCATGGAAATAGCAGTATATCAATATACGTGTGGACGATGAATAAGGTTGGACGTGATATTTTTTTCTGAAAAATATGAAAAATATTCATGTAATAAAAAAGCCTTATCGTATTAGATAAGGCTTCGTGCTATTAATATGCTTAGTCATTGATTAGCTAAGCAACAATAGTATGCTACTTATTTTAAATGTTGGCTAACTAGTTTAGTCATTTCGAACATAGAAACTTGGTCTTTGCCAAAAATAGGACGTAATTTAGCGTCAGCATTGATATTGCGACGGTTAGCGGCGTCTTGTAAGTTGTTAGCTTTAATATAGTCCCAAATTTTCTTAGTTACTTCTGTACGAGGTAAAGGAGTAGAGCCAACAACTGCGGCTAATTCTTTACTTGGTGTTAAAGGTTTCATGAACGCTGCGTTAGGTTTACGAGCTGGTTTTTTTTCTGCAGCAACTTTCTTTTCTGCCATTTATATACTCCTGTGTATATTTATAAAATGTGTGTACTGGGTGATTTTAAGCTATTTATTTATAAAAGAGCAATTTTCTTTTGGTAGAGTTTGTAAAATATTAACTATTGTGGATAAAAAACTAAGGATGGCACAGTTTATGCAGCTAACGGAACAAACAATTACATTTATACGTCCAGACGATTGGCATTTACATTTGAGAGATGGTGAGGCACTTTCTGCCGTACTGAAAGATACTGCTCGGCAATTTGCTCGGGCTATTGTGATGCCAAATTTAAAGCCTCCTGTAACGACTGTAGAGTTAGCAAAAACTTATAGAGACCGTATTTTGCAGGTGATGAAGCAACAGAATATCTCTGGTTTTGAACCGTTAATGACCTTATATTTGACGAATAATACTAGTATCGAAGAGGTGTTGAAGGTAGCTGACAGTGGTTTTGTTAAAGCGTTTAAATTATATCCTGCTGGTGCGACTACTAATTCAGATGCAGGAGTAACAGACCTGTTAGGGAACTGCTCTGCCGTATTAGAGATGATGCAGGAGAAAGGGGTTCCTTTATTAGTGCATGGTGAGGTTACAGATATTACCGTGGATTTATTTGATCGTGAAGCTGTATTTATCGATCGTGTAATGTTGCCTTTGCGTAAACGTTTTCCTACCTTAAAGGTAGTTTTTGAGCATATTACGACCAAGCATGGTGCTCAGTATGTGCGTGATGCCGAGGGACCTATTGGTGCTACGATTACCCCACAACATTTACTGTATAACCGTAATGCCATATTCCAAGGCGGTATTCGTCCGCATTATTATTGTCTGCCAGTGTTAAAGCGTGAAGAACATCGTTTAGCTTTAGTTGAGGCAGCAACAAGTGGAAATAAACGCTTTTTCCTTGGGACGGATAGTGCCCCCCATGCTAAGGGAGCAAAAGAAGCGGCTTGTGGATGTGCGGGTTGCTATTCTGCCTTGCATGCTTTGGAACTTTATGCGACAGCATTTGAAAAAGCAGGCAAATTGGATCAGTTAGAAGGTTTTGCAAGTTTAAATGGTCCTGCCTTTTATGGCTTACCTATTAATAAAGAGACAGTAACGCTTAAGCGTCAAGCATTTACTATTCCAGATGAATTAGGTTATGCTGACGGACAACGTTTAGTTCCCTTGGCTGCCGGCGAGTCCTTGGCTTGGTCTTTTGAAAATTAATTTAGTTTATATATAAAGAATATGCGTAGTGCTGTAATACCTTCACCTCTACCAGATGAGGTAGATGATCTTGTTTTTAAGCGTTTACATCAAGATGAAAAGATGTTTGATACCATTTTATCTTTTCATCGGACAAAACCTATTCCCAAAATTAATGTACCAGCCAATCATGGCAAATTCCTGAATTTTCTGATTCGCTTGATGGGTGCCAAACATGTGCTAGAAATAGGGACACTAGCGGGTTACAGCACAGTTTGGATGGCTAAAGATTTACCTGATGATGGCAAAGTAACAACAATAGATTTTGATGAAAATCATATCAAGATTGCTGAGCAAACCTTTGCGATGGTAAATATGCAAGAAAAAATTCGTCTACTACAGGGTAAGGCAATGGATTGTCTGGAGGACTTATTGAAGGAATATAAGCAAGGACTAATTCCTAGTTTTGATTTTATATTTATTGATGCTGATAAGGAAAATAATCCGTATTATTTGGATTATTGTATTGAAATGAGTCATTCTGGAACGGTAATTATTGCAGATAATATGGTTCGAGATGGAAAAATTATTACCGAAGATGATAAGGCACCTAATATTCGAGGGATTAGGCAATATTTGCAAAAATTGCAAGACAATCCACGCTTGGATTCTACAGTGCTACAGACAGTAGGGCACAAAGGGTGGGATGGATTTGCAATAACGATGGTGAAATAAATAGAATCCTTTTTTCTTTAATATGCTCAATTAGTGAAGTATTCTAAAAAGGTCTCGTTAATATCGGATAGATAACGAGACCTTTAGACTTAAAATATTATTAAGTATTAAGCTTATAAAAAGCTAGGTAAATTTTTAGCCGGATCATTTTCACGAGCGTCTAATGCATCCTTTACGCTCAGCCCTAGAGCTTTAGCGACTCCTGCCGCATAGTCAGGGTGACATTTTTCGCAGTTACGTATATGACGATATTTAATAAAATCAGGTGCATCTCCTAAAGCACGAGCTGTATTTCCAAATAAAGCTTCACGTTGTTCTTTAGTCATTAAATTAAACAATGCTCTAGGTTGGCTGAAATAATCACTGTCATCGTCACGAAAATCCCAATGGTCAGCGTCACCATTGATTTTTAGTGGAGGCTCTTTATAAGTTGGTTTGTTCTTGCCATTGGCTAAAACTATTTGGCTCATAATGAGGTAGGCCACCATAGTTACCATCAGCGCGACCTTGTCCATCGCGATGGTTGCTATGCACAGGACAACGAGCAGCGTTGACTGGAATTTGATGGTAATTGACTCCTAAACGATAGCGTTGTGCATCAGCATAGTTTACTAAACGTGCTTGCAACATTTTATCGGGAGAGACGCTAATGCCGGGAACAATAGTACTAGGTGCAAATGCAGCTTGCTCTACATCCGCAAAGAAGTTTTCTGGATTGCGATTTAATTCAAAGAAACCTACTTCAATTAGTGGGTAGTCTGCTTTTGGCCATACTTTAGTTAAATCAAATGGGTGATAAGGTACTTTTTCAGCATCAGTTTCAGGCATGACTTGTATATACATTGTCCATTTAGGAAAATCCCCACGTTCTATCGCTTCATATAAATCACGCTGATGGCTTTCACGACCTTTACCAATTAATGCTTCTGCCTCTGCATCTGTTAAGTTTTTGATTCCTTGCTGTGTTTTGAAATGAAATTTCACCCAGAAACGTTCTTGTTTGCTGTTGATAAAACTATAGGTATGAGAGCCAAAACCATGCATATGGCGATAAGAGGCAGGAATGCCTCGATCGGACATCACGATAGTTACTTGGTGCAGTGCTTCAGGCAAGAGAGTCCAATAATCCCAGTTATAAGTGGCACTACGTAAATTAGTACGAGGATCCCGTTTAACAGCTTTATTTAAATCAGGGAATTTGCGAGGATCACGGATAAAAAATACGGGTGTATTATTGCCAACTAAGTCCCAGTTTCCTTCTTCTGTATAAAATTTTAAGGCAAAACCACGAATATCACGTTCAGCATCAGCTGCACCACGTTCTCCAGCAACTGTGGTAAAGCGAGCGAACATATCTGTTTTTTTAGCTACTTCACTAAAAATTTTTGCACATGAATATTGGGTAATATCATTAGTTACCGTAAAAGTGCCAAAAGCACCAGAGCCTTTTGCGTGCATACGTCGCTCAGGAATTACTTCTCGTACGAAGTTAGCAAGTTTTTCGTTTAACCATAAATCTTGGGTGAGTAATGGACCACGAGCACCCGCTGTCATACTGTTTTGATTATCAGCGACAGGAGCACCAAATTGTGTGGTCAAATGAGTAATGGGGTCATTTTTTGATGTCGTTAGACATAATAAGTTCCTTTGGAGGTATTTGTGATTGAGAAGAAGTACTACTTATGGATGAAATGCTAGTCTACTAAGGTTTATGGTTATAGTAAAATTCTATTTTTTTATTTGATTGATAGATAAAAATTATAATTAATTGTGGATATCTGCTTCCATGTGACAATGTGACATAACCAAAACATGCTGAATTCATTTATCCAATATAATTCATTATTGTTATTATGATGTTACAATAACAAGTGCAAAGTAAGCTAGGCAATCGCGAATTATTAATTCGAGGAAAGTCCGGACTCCGTAGAGCGAGATAGCGGCTAACAGCCGTCCACTTAGCAATAAGTGAGGAATAGGGCCACAGAGACGAGACTATTATGTGGGTTTGTCCTCTGGATAAACACTGATACGGCAACTTCCGTATGGCGTTATGTCAATAACAGCATAGTAGGGTGAAACGCGGTAACCTCTATTTGGAGCAACATCAAATAGGCATACGCTAAGGGCTGCTCGTCCGAGTATGCGGGTAGATGGCTTGAGTACTTAAGTAATTAAGTACCTAGAGGAATGATTGCCGACCCATGAAGAGAAATCTTAAGGGTTTACATAATCCGGCTTATAGGCTTACTTTGTCTTTCTTTTTGGTGTATTACTGTCTATTTTTACTTATTATTCATTTTCTCTTCATTGAGTGGTTTTCCCTCATCATACACCATACTTAACTCCCCCCTACATATCCTCTGATTTCTTTTATCTTTTTGTTTAAACCTACCCACGATTTGCTTTTAATAGTGGCTGAGGACTCTTTGTCTAGGCATACTCTTTGGCGTCTCAGAAAAAACACAGTCGCAATTGTTAAGTTTTGTAAGGTTTTTTGTGATTTTTAAGCTGTATTTAGCGTAATACTTTCAGTTAATTACATAAGCCTTTGATTTTATTAAACTTGAGTTAAGTAGTTGCATTGTTACTAATACATAAGTCTTTATTTTCATTGGAAAAAATGAAATTTCTGCTTGAAAAAGATAAATAAATGCATTAAAGTGGAGATAAGTAGGAAATTGTGTAAAAAAGTGGGATAAAATGATTTTTCAGGGTAACAGTTCACTCACGCTAGATACTAAGGGACGGATGACAATTCCGGCTCGGTATCGTGATGTGCTGTTAACAGAGTCTCATGGCAAGATAACTATCACACGAAACCTTGATGGTGGCTTGTTAATCTACCCCCGATTTGAATGGGA
This sequence comes from Pelistega indica, assembly GCF_000506865.1. GTDB lineage: Bacteria > Pseudomonadota > Gammaproteobacteria > Burkholderiales > Burkholderiaceae_B > Taylorella > Taylorella indica. Next base: position 44,577 of record NZ_AYSV01000068.1, on the reverse strand, counting down.
ATCACGAAGAAAAATCATTATGGAATTGCCCTCTAATTCGCGAGGATTACAACGACTTTTGTTAGGTAATGCTCAAGATGTGGATATTGATGGTTCAGGACGAGTTCTGATAGCACCAGAGTTGCGTGACATTGCTGGTATTGTTAAGGATGTGGTCTTGGTTGGTATGGGTCAGAAATTTGAGTTATGGGCAGCAGATAAGTTTGCTGAACAGCAAATCACCGATTTGGCCTCCATTGATTTATCCCAATTAGATAGCTTTTCATTGTAATGGACACGATATTTACACATAAAACTGTCTTATTAAATGCGACAGTTAATGCCTTGGTAGCCCGCGACTTTAATGCAAAAGAGGAGTGGGTGCATCTGCCTGTGCCATCAGCTAAGGTGGATGGGGTGTTTGTGGATGGTACTTTTGGTCGTGGTGGTCATAGTCGTTATTTGTTGAGTCATTTGTCTGAATCAGCCAAATTGTTTGTGTTTGATAAGGATCCATTGGCGATACAAGAAGCACAGAGACTGCAGCAACAGGATCAGAGAGTGCACATCATACATGATGGATTTTCGACAATGCAGGAAGCTTTAAAAGAGCATGGTATTGAGAAAGTCCAAGGGATATTGTTGGATCTAGGTATATCATCACCACAGATAGATGATGCGAGCAGAGGATTTTCCTTTATGAAGGAAGGTCCTTTAGATATGCGTATGGATACAACGAGAGGAATAACAGCACAAGAGTGGCTGGAAACAGCAGATATTAACGAAATTAAAGAGGTAATAAAAAATTATGGCGAAGAACGGTTTGCTTTCCAGATTGCAAAGGCGATTGAAAATCGCCGCAAATCCAGCCCTTTACGCACAACGCTCGAACTTGCCGAGCTCGTCTCAGCCACAGTCAGGACGCGTGAAAAAGGCCAACATCCGGCCACACGCACCTTTCAAGCTATACGGATTTACCTCAATGAAGAACTCGAGGAGCTTTCACGCACCCTCGCGTCAATACTAAATTTATTAGCGCCTGAAGGGCGTATGGCGATTATTAGTTTTCATTCGTTAGAAGATCGTTTGGTGAAACAATTTATCGCAAAAGCAGTAAATCCTGCGGCGGCAATTTCTAGGCATTTGCCACTCAGGGAGAGTGAAATGCCCCAAGCGTTATTGAAAAGTTTTGGAAAAATTGTGGCAACAAAACAAGAAGTAGAAGAGAACCCTCGCTCACGGTCGGCTGTGTTGAGAGTAGCGGAGCGGACGGAGGTAGAGCAATGAAAGGTGTGGTCGCTGTATTAGTATTAGTCAGCATATTCATATATAGTGCGATGGATTTGATTACGGTTAGATATCAACAACGTTTGCTCTATAACGATTTGGTGCGTGCGCAAAATGTGGAACAAAAGCTCAATCAAGTGTGGAGCTATTTGCAGTTAGAGCGAGCCAATTTAACTAGTACAGCTTATATTAATACCGTCATGGCTCAAAAGCTAAGTTTAAAACCAGCTGATATTGGACAGATTATTTATATAAAAGACTCTGAGTTACATAAACATAATTCAGTGATAGGGAAAGAGTAGTAAGGGGTTATTATGAAAAAATGGTTTAATAATTCCAATTGGAAAAAACAAAAAAACAATACTAATATTAGCCGTAATTATGAAACAGCTGGTGAGAAAGCCTCTTTTAAAACAAGAGGTAATTGGCTTTATGTGGCGTTACTTTGCGGCTTTGGTGCTGTAGCAGCGCAAGCCTTATATCACCAAGCATTTAATAGTGACTTCCTTAGAAAAGAAGGGGATGCTCGCTATGAAGCTAGAATTCCTTTGCATGCGGAACGTGGGCGTATTGTTGATCGTAATGGAGAGTTTTTAGCGACTAGTGTGCCTGCAAGTAGTATCTGGGTTGTGCCGGAACAATTATTGAAAGCACCTGTAGAAAGCCGTGTCGCTCTTGCTAAAGAGTTGGGAATGGATATTAAGCATTTAGATTCTCAATTAGAAGTAAATAAGAAAAAAGCCTTTTTGTTCTTAAAAAGACAAATTGCCTTAGATATCTCTGATCGTATTAAAGCATTAAAAATCAAGGGTGTGAATATCGACTCAGAAAGTAAAAGACTTTATCCTCAGGGATCACTCATGAGTCATATTGTTGGGTTTACCAATATTGAAAATGATGGTATTGAGGGTTTAGAGAAGCAATATAATAAAGTATTAGAAGGGGCTGATGGTTCACGTGTCGTTATTCGAAATCGTTTAGGGGCTGTGATTGAGGATGTTACCTCTAGTGATAGTTTGCCTGCTCAGCATGGAGATAATATTCAATTAACCATTGATAGTCGAGTTCAGTTCATTGCTAAAAATGCCTTAGAAAAAGCTATTAAAGAGCATGATGCTGAGTCTGGTGGTGTAGTGGTTATTGATGCAACTACAGGCGATATTTTATCGATGGTGAGTATGCCAACTTATGATCCGAACAATAATAAAGATCGTAAGGGAGCGGCGTTAAGAAATCGTGTGATTACGGATACGTTTGAGCCGGGCTCTATTATTAAACCATTGGTCGCAGCCTTAGCTTTGGATGCGGGCGTAGTCACCAAAAATACTAAGTTTGCTACAGGTAATGGTGTGTGGCTATATCAAGGCGCTAGAATTACGGACGTAAGTACACGAAATGGTACATTGGATGTAGCAGGTATTTTGCGTCGTTCAAGTAATATTGGTATGGCGATGATGTCTGAGCGTTTGCGTGCACAACAAATGTGGACAGTATTTAATGCCCTAGGTTTTGGACAAACGCCAACAATGGGTTTCCCTGGTGCAGCGGCAGGTCGTGTTAGACCTTGGAAAACTTGGTTGCCTATTGAAAAAGCTACTATGTCATATGGTTATGGTCTTTCTGTTTCGTTGATTCAAGTTGCTCAAGCTTATACTGCATTGGCTCGTGATGGGGATATGATTTCTTTATCATTGGTGAAACGTAATCCAAATGAGCGCCCAACTAGTATTCAAGTATTTTCGCCAAAAATTGCTAAAGATGTGCGTATGATGCTTGAGGGAGCATCTGGTGCGGAAGGATCAAAAATTCAAGCAAAAGTTAATGGGTATCGTTTAGGTGGTAAATCAGGAACAGCACGTCAGTTGGTTAATGGTCAATATTCTAGGACGGCTTACCGTGGATCGTTTGTGGCATTAGCGCCAGTATCTAATCCTCGCATTGTTGTCGCAGTGACCTTAGATAAGCCTAAAAAAGGTGGTTACTATGGTACTGTTATTTCTGGTCCAGTAGTGGCAGAAGTTGTTGAGCAAACACTTAAATATTTGGGTGTACCACCAGATGCGCCAGTAGATAGTATGAATACCACATCCTTAGAGGCCAATAACAAACCAGCTAAAACTCAAACAAAAAGGACGCAAGGATAATGACAACAATTGATTGGTTGAAGCAATTTACTGCTCAAGGATCTCATCTTCGGCTTGACAGCAGAGACATCCAGAAAGGGGATGTCTTTGTTGCTTGTAAAGGGCATCAGGTAGACGGTGCACGATTTATTCAAAATGCTATTGATAACGGTGCTGTGGCAGTATTGGTAGAAAAAGGCTTGGTGGTACCGCCAACCAATATTCCGGTGCAAGAAATAGTTGGGCTTAGACAGCAGCTGGGTAGTTTGGCTGATGAGTGGTATGGACATCCTTCACAACAATTGATGGTTATTGCTATTACTGGGACAAATGGTAAAACGTCATGTGTTAACTGGGTGGCTAGGGCGTTGAACAATAATAACATCCCATGTGCGACTATTGGTACCTTGGGAACAATATTACCAACAGGTGAAAATTTAGGTGGTTCATTGACAACGCCTGATGTATTGAGTATCCATAGATTATTGGCCGAATTGTTGATCAAAGGCATAAAAGCAGTGGCTATTGAAGCTTCTTCAATTGGTTTAGAGCAAGGACGGCTAGATAATGTAAACATTCAAATTGCAGGGTTCACAAATTTAACCCTAGATCATTTGGATATTCATCAAACCATGCAAGAGTATGAGCGTTGTAAGGGATTGTTATTCGCTTGGAAAAACTTAGAGCACGCTATTATTAATGTAGATGATGATGCTGGTAAACGTTTTTTTCAGCAAACTATAGCCAAACATAAACTTGCTTATACCATTCAAAACCTTTCCCAACAATATTCTCCTGCTTTGTCTGCTAACCATATTGATATCAAAGATAAGCGCATAGTCTTTGATTTATTAACATCGTCAGATAATTCTGTTCGGGTAGAAACTAAATTGGTTGGTGATCATAATGTTTCTAATTTGTTGTTAGTGGTAGGTGTTTTACAAGCGATGGGTTTTTCACTAGAAAAGATTATAGATAGTATTTCTTCGCTTGAACCAGTTCATGGGCGTTTGGAAATTGTGACTATTGAAGGCGTGACTGGTAATACTCTATCTTCGTTGCCCTTGGTGGTAGTGGATTATTCTCATACGCCAGATTCTTTATTACAAGCACTAAAGGCGCTACGTCCTTCTGCGACAGAGAAAAAGGGTAAATTAATTTGTGTATTTGGTTGTGGTGGCGATCGGGATCCTACTAAGCGTCCTGTTATGGGTAAGATTGCTGCTGAAAAAGCTGACCTTGTTTATGTGACTAGTGATAACCCTAGAACAGAAGACCCACAGCAAATCTTGAATCAAATTCTGCAAGCAATGCCAAAAGAGACTTTTGTTAATGTTGATCGTGCAGAAAGTATTGTAAGTGCTATATTAAAAGCAAAACCTGAAGATGTTATCTTGATTGCTGGTAAGGGGCATGAGACTTATCAAGAGATTAATCATCATAAATATCCGTTTGATGATAGCCACTGGGCAAAATTAGCGTTGTTATTGAAGTCTGGTGCGCATATTACAACTGATTCTAGAGCAGTTAAAAAAGGGGATATTTTTGTTGCATTAAAAGGTGATAATTTTGATGCGCATCAATTTTTGCAGGATGTCGCTGAGAAAGGTGCGGCGGCTGCTATTGTTAATCATGTTAATCCAAATGTAGGACTAGAACAATTTGTTGTTGATGATACGCTTAGAGCCTTATCACAAGTGGCAAGAGCTTGGCGTTTAAGTTTTGATATTCCAATTATCGCCGTAACTGGAAGCAATGGTAAAACAACATGTAAAGAAATGATTGCTTCAATTTTACGGGCTTATGTGGGAGAAGAGCATTGCTTAGCTACAGTTGGAAATTTAAATAATCATATTGGTGTTCCGCTTAGTTTGTTGAGACTTAATTCAATGGTAAAAGTGGCTGTCTTTGAATTAGGTATGAATCATCCGGGTGAAATTGCTACGTTGGCTCATTTAACACAGCCGCTAGTAGCAATGGTGAATAATGCACAACGAGAACATCAAGAGTTTATGAAAACCGTAGAGGCTGTGGCTTATGAAAATGGTGAGGTGTTTAAATTCTTACCTGCTAATGGTACAGCTGTATATCCAGCGGATGAAACATATACGTCGATTTGGAAAGGTTTATCAGAGCATGTGCAACAAATTCTGTTCGGAGAACAAGGGAATGTTTGGGCATCCAATATCAATACCACAGCAGGTGGTACAAGTTTTATCTTGCATTATGATGCGCCAGTAAATGCTAAGATTGCTAGCGCACAGATTCCTATTACCTTATCCATTCCGGGTGATCATAACGTGAGAAATGCTTTGGCTGCCGCCGCTTGCGCCTTAGCGATTAAAATCCCATTAGCCACCATCGCTGAAGGTTTATTGAATTTTTCGGGTGCTAAAGGTCGTATGCAAAAACAAGTATTAGATAATGGTACTGTGCTTATTGATGATACTTATAATGCCAATCCAGACTCAGTGATAGCCGCTATTGATGTGATGACTAATTTACCACAACCGGGTTTATTAGTGTTGGGTGATATGGGTGAGGTCGGAGATAATGGTCCAGCTATGCATGCTGAAGTAGGGCATTATGCCAAAGAAAAAGGTATTCAAACCTTATTTGCTATGGGAGAACTTTGCCAAGAGAGTGTCAATGCTTTTGGTGAGGGAGCATTGCATTTTACAGATATTGATGAGTTGATTAATGCCATTACAACGAGTCAATATAAAACAATTTTAGTTAAAGGATCACGCTTTATGAGAATGGAGCGTGTGGTGCAAGCACTTTTGAGTCGGTAGTGCTGAAAAGGAAAAATAAATGTTATACGAGTTATTTAAAGCATTATCAGGCACATTTACCTCATTATCAGTGTTTGAATATATCACGCTGCGAGCAATGTTAGCTTGTGGTACAGCGTTATTTATTGGTCTTATTGCGGGTCCTTATGTGATTCGTCGATTAACTGAGTTAAAGATTGGTCAAGCGGTTAGAGCATACGGCCCTAAAGATCATTTGGCTAAAAATGGTACGCCGACAATGGGTGGTGTATTAATCCTGATTAGTATTGCGATTAGTGCATTTTTGTGGGCAGATTTAAGTAATCGTTTTGTATGGGTTGTTTTACTAGTTACTTTAGGTTTTGGTGCTGTCGGTTGGGTAGATGATTACCGTAAAGTGGTTTATCGTAACCCAGAAGGAATGTCTTCAAAAGAGAAGTTTTTTTGGCAAACATTAATTGGTTTAATCGCATCAATTTATTTAAGTTTCGCGGTAGCAGCACCTGCGAATGCTGAATTATGGCCATTATTTAAAGACTGGGTATTAAGTGGTTTTACGATGTCATTGCCAGCACGTGCTGACTTAATTGTGCCATTTTTTAAGCATGTCAGTTATCCTTTGGGGGTATTTGGTTTTGCAGCATTAACATGGGCAGTCATTGTGGGCGCGAGCAATGCAGTAAATTTAACAGATGGTTTAGATGGTCTTGCTATCATGCCAACAGTAATGGTGGGTGCTGCTTTAGGTATCTTCGCTTATGTAGTTGGTCGCGTTGACTATTCAAACTATTTACTCTTTCCATATATCCCTGGTGCATCTGAAATGATGGTGTTGTGTGCAGCATTAGGTGGTGCCGGTTTGGCGTTCTTATGGTTTAATGCTTATCCAGCACAAGTATTTATGGGAGATGTGGGGGCATTGGCTTTAGGTGGGATGCTTGGCACTATTGCGGTCATTACACGTCAGGAAATTGTATTTTTTATTATGGGTGGCGTTTTTGTTGTTGAAACGTTATCGGTAATGTTGCAAGTGACTTGGTTTAAATATACGAAGAAACGTTTTGGTGAGGGGCGTCGTATTTTAAAAATGGCTCCATTGCATCATCATTTTGAAGTAGGTGGTTGGAAAGAAACTCAAGTGGTAGTGCGCTTTTGGATTATTACAATCATGCTTGTTTTGGTTGGGTTGTCGACTTTAAAGCTTCGTTAATACAGAAAAATCATGAGTCAAATTAATTCAAGTTTAAATGGTTTATCTATACTAGTGCTAGGACTAGGTGAAACAGGTTTAGCATCGGCTAAATGGTGTATGCAACAAGGTGCTATTGTTACCGTAGCTGATACGAGAGAGCAACCACCAGGATTGGCTCAATTACGTGAAGCTGGTGTTCCCGATGAGCGCTTTTTTTTAGGTGAGACAAAGGCACTCAGTAATCAGGCATTAGAGGGGGTGCACAGTATCGTATTAAGCCCCGGCTTAGCACCATTTCAGTCTCCTTTAAAAGAGTTTTTAGATGCAGCAAAGGCACAGAGTATTGAGGTCATTGGTGAGATTGAGTTATTCGCGCGAGCCTTAGTTGATTTGCAAAATAATCAACAGTACATACCCAAAGTATTAGCTATTACGGGAACTAATGGCAAAACAACAGTGACTACGATGACTAGAGATATGTGTCTCAATGCTGGACTAGATGCTGTCGCTGCTGGGAATATTAGTCCTTCTGCGTTGGATGCCTTGATGGAAGCTCAACACAAAAATACGCTACCAGATGTATGGGTACTAGAGTTATCTAGTTTTCAATTGCATACAACAGTCTCTTTAAAACCTAATGCCTCAGTCGTTCTGAATGTTACTCAAGATCACTTGGATTGGCATGGCTCAATGGAACATTATCAAGCGTCAAAAGAAAAATTATTAACCATGAGCGAAATTGCTATTGTTAATAGAGACGATGAATTAACCATGAAAATGGTGACCTATATTGATGATGTGAATGTGCGTTCATTTGGTAGTGATGAGCCAGTATTGGATCAGGACTTAGGTATTGAGACAGTCAATGGTATGGCATGGTTATGTGTGAGTGAGTATGATGATTTTGATGCGCCGATCACTAAAACAAAAAGAAAAACTCAAGAAAGGCCAATGCGTTTTAATGGAGTCATTAAACGATTAATGCCTGCGGATGCTATGCGCGTAAGAGGTCGTCATAATGCGTTAAATGCGTTAGCCGCTATAGGTTTGTGTAGAGCGATAGGGATTGCTTATACACCACTATTGACGACATTAAGAGATTATGAAGCGCAGGCACATCGTAGTAATTTTGTAAGATCAATTAAAGGTGTTGATTTTATTGATGATAGCAAAGGCACGAATGTTGGAGCGACACAAGCGGCCTTACAAGGTATGGGGCGTCCTGTTGTGATTATTCTAGGCGGAATGAGTAAGGGGCAAGACTTTTCATCATTAATTAATCCGATTAAACAATATGCACGAGCTGTTTTACTGATTGGTGTAGATAAAGCTATTATTGAGAATACTTTAAAAGAAACAGGTGTTCCGATAGAGAAATGTGAAACCTTAGAGCAAGCTGTTGAATTATCAATGAATTATGCTAAAGAAGGAGATGTTGTTTTACTTTCACCAGCATGTGCAAGCTTTGATATGTTTAAAGGTTATCATCATCGTGGAGAAGTATTTGTCAATGCTGTTTCTCAATTGGCGATAGAGTTAGGAGAGTTAACGTGAGCGAGGCAACAACTACTGTCAGGGGATTTTCACCTGTAAAACCAACAAGAACTAATATGCGTGATTATGATTTAATGCTTATTAGTACGGTGGGAGCATTACTCATTTTTGGCTTGATTATGGTGTATTCTGCGTCTATCGCCTTGGCTGATGGTCCTAAATATGTTAATGCTGATCGCTATTTCTTTTTTACCCGTCACCTTATTTTTATCATAGTTGGGGTTGTTGCTTGTTTACTTTCCTTACAAATACCCATGGGACTGTGGGAAAAACATGCTTTGCATTTATATATTTTAAGTGCTGTGTTTTTATTATTAGTATTGATTCCATTCATTGGTAGAGAAGTAAATGGAGCGCATCGTTGGATTCCTGTTGGTCCAATTAATTTCCAACCTTCTGAGTTAACCAAGTTTTCAATGATTATTTTTACGGCTTGGTATACGGTTCGTAAGAAACAATATATGAAGCAAGTCAGAGGCTTTTTGCCTATTTTAGGGTTTACTGCCATCGTAGCTTGTTTTTTGATTGCAGAGCCTGATTTAGGGGCGACTATGGTCGTTATCGCTATCGTTTTTGGCTTGATTTTTCTAGGCGGTGTAAATTTAAAAGTATTTGCTTCTTTAATCGTGTTAGCTGTGTTAGGCATTGTGGGGCTCATCGTGATGGCGCCTTGGCGGTTGCAACGTATTTTTGCCTATTTAGACCCTTTTAGTACTGAACATGCTCAATCGACAGGTTACCAGCTGAGCCATTCTTTAATTGCTGTAGGACGTGGCGAAATTTTTGGAGTGGGACTAGGGTTTAGTATTGAGAAATTACACTACTTACCCGAAGCACACACTGACTTTATTATGGCTGTGGTTGGTGAAGAGCTAGGTTTTATTGGTATTTTTATGGTAATTATGCTATTTGCGATTATTGTGAAAAAAGGCTTAAAAATTGGTAACCAAGCGATAGCAATGGATAGGGAATTTAATGGTCTTGTTGCACAAGGAATTGCTATTTGGTTTGGTGTGCAAGCTTTTATTAATTTAGGGGTTTGCTTTGGCTTATTACCGACAAAAGGATTGACCTTACCACTTGTTAGCTATGGTGGCTCAGCATTAGTGATGAATCTGATAGCCGTCGCATTGTTATTGCGAGTGGATTATGAAAATCGCTGCTTAATGCGAGGCCAACATATTGAGGCTAGAAGAAGAGGATAAGCATGCAGAATCAGGTAAAGAGAGCGTTAGTTATGGCCGGTGGCACAGGTGGGCATATTATGCCTGGTTTAGCTGTTGCTGCAGAACTTAAGCAAAGAGGCTGGGAGGTAAAATGGCTCGGCAATCCAGAGAAAATGGAAGGGAAACTTGTGCCTAAATATGGGTTCGAGTTATTGCCTATGGAGTTTGCCGGCTTAAGAGGTAAGGGTATAAAAGCTCTTATTAAATTGCCGTTTACAATGTTAAATGCTTGTTTATCTGCACGCAAAGCTATTAAAGCATTTAAGCCAGACATGGTACTTGGCATGGGAGGATATGTATCTTTCCCAGGAGCTTTAATGGCAAAATTTGCTGGTATTCCCGTTGTAGTGCATGAGCAAAACGCTGTAGCAGGAACAGCTAATAAAAGCATTGCTAAATTTGCAGCTAAAAAATTAACTGGATTTCCAAATGTGCTAGATGGTGGTGTGACCGTAGGGAATCCTGTACGCCAAGCGTTATTAAATTTAGCAAAGCCAGCAGAGCGATATGGGTCACGTCAAGGACCTTTAAACGTTCTGGTGGTTGGTGGTAGTTTAGGTGCAATGGCATTAAATACGTTGGTACCAGAAGCTGTAGCCATGTTGCCTGAGCAAGATCGCCCGATTATTACTCACCAATCAGGTGAGCAACATTTATCGGTACTACAAGCAGATTATCAAAAAGCTGGGGTTGAGGCAAAATGTGTTGCTTTTATTGATGATATGGCAACGGCTTTGGCTGAAACAGATTTAATTATATGTCGTGCTGGAGCGATGACTGTTGCTGAGGTGGCGGCGGTAGGGGTGGCGGCGTTGTTTGTTCCACTACCACATGCGATTGACGATCATCAAACAGCTAATGCTGAATGGTTAAGTAAAGAAAAGGCAGCGTTTACTTATGCACAAAAAAATTTAAACGCATTAGAATTATGTACTTTCTTAAAAACCTATTCGCGTGAGGATTTTAGCCAAGTTGCACAAAGAGCACATCAGATGGCATATACGCATGCCACACAAGATATTGCTGATGTCTGTGAACAAGTCGCTAAAGTTGGTTAGAGGACAAATATGAAACATAAAATACATCATATCCATTTTGTTGGGATTGGTGGCTCTGGTATGAGTGGTATTGCCGAGGTGTTACTCACTTTAGGTTATAAGATCAGTGGTTCAGATATGAGTGATACTGCTATCACTAGACGCTTGGCTAGCTTAGGCGCAACGATTTATAAAGGCCATGAGGCAAGTCATATAGAAAATGCAGATACGGTAGTGACTTCTACCGCTATTCAAGGAAGTAATCCTGAGGTATTAGCTGCTCGAGCTAAGAATATTCCCATTGTTCCTAGGGCGATTATGTTGGCTGAATTGATGCGTTTGAAAAGTGGTATTGCGATTGCCGGAACACATGGAAAAACAACAACAACCAGTCTGGTGGCTAGTATCTTAGGTGAGGCAGGCATGGATCCAACATTTGTTATTGGTGGAAAACTGAATTCAGCTGGTGCGAATGCACGACTAGGGACAGGTGAGTTTATTGTTGTTGAAGCGGATGAGTCTGATGCCTTCATTTTTGAATTTATTGCCCGTCATTGCTGTTATTACGAATATTGATGCGGATCATATGGATACTTATGGACACGATGTAGCAAAATTACGTGGTGCTTTCATTCAGTTTTCACAACGATTACCTTTTTATGGAAGTATTATTGCCTGTACAGATGATGATAATGTTCGCAAAATTTTGCCATTAATTTCATGCTCTGTAACAACTTATGGGTTTAATGAGGAGGCAGATGTACGAGCGCTTAATGTCTGTGCTAAAGGTACGCAGATGTTTTTTGATGTTAAAAGAAGAAATCATCGCAAGGAAAATTTACCTGATCTGCATATCACCTTAAATACCCCAGGAAAACATAATGTACTAAATGCGTTGGCAGCAATTGCTGTGGCAACAGAGGTGGGGGCTTCAGATGCTTCTATTGCACAAGCATTAGAGAAATTTAATGGTGTTGGTCGACGTTTCACTCAGATTGGTGATTTTGCCGTCCCTCAAGAGCATGGTGGTGGTACATTTAAAGTGATTGATGATTATGGACATCATCCAGTTGAAATGGCAGCAACAGTAGAGGCTGCTCGTGGTGCTTATCCCGATAGACGTTTGGTATTGGCTTTCCAACCACACCGTTATACCAGAACTCGGGATTGTTTTGCTGACTTTGTTCATGTATTAGGTACAGCTGATGCGGTAATCTTAACAGATGTCTATCCTGCGGGTGAGGCTGCTATTGCAGGAGCAGATGGCTTAGCACTCTCTAATGCTATTGCAGAGGATGGCAAGGTAAATCCATTGTTTGTGAAAGAGGTGACGAATTTGCCACAGACAATTGTTGATTTTGTTCGTAACAATGATGTAGTGATTTGTATGGGCGCAGGATCTATCAATAAAGTCCCTAACCTTATTGGAGAATTGGTGAAATGAAAAATTTAGGTAAAGTTGGTGTTTTATATGGTGGCATTTCTGCGGAAAGATCCGTTTCATTGCAATCAGGACAGGGTGTTTATGAGGCCTTGAAAAGTAAAGGTGTGGATGCTCATCTTTTTGATACAGGTGAAAGAAGTTTAGCTGATTTGGCAGAACAAAAATTTGATCGCGTTTTTATTGCTTTACATGGCCGTTTTGGAGAAGATGGTTGTACTCAAGGGGTATTAGAGTTACTAGGGATTCCCTATACGGGTCCAGGAGTGATGGCATCTTCCATCGCTATGGACAAAATTATGACCAAACGTATTTTGCTAGAAAAAAACTTACCAACTCCTCGCTATTATGTGGCACGTAGTGAGGAAGATTTACATATGGCAGAAGAACAGCTTGGTTTGCCTATGATTGTAAAACCACCTCATGAAGGCTCTACATTGGGTCTGAAAAAGGTGAATGTATCGCAGGAAATTAGTGAAGCGTTTGAATTATCTAAGACTTATGAAAGTGAGTTATTAGCGGAACAATGTATTATTGGTAGAGAATTAACAGTACCAGTTATGGGTAAAGGAGCAGATGCACATGCCTTGCCTATTATTGAAATTATCGCCCCAGATGGTAATTATGATTTTAATAATAAATATATTGCTAATGATACAGTTTATGAATGTCCTGCAAAATTATCGCCTGAATTAACTGCAAAAATTCAAGAATATTGCGTTCAAGCATATAATGCAATCGGAGCTGAAGGATGGTCTCGAATTGATGTTATGCTAGACAAGAATAATCAGCCATGGATTTTAGAAATTAATACCTCTCCTGGTATGACATCTCACTCTTTAGTTCCAATGTCAGCTAAAGCTAATGGTATGTCATATGCTGATTTATGTGTTTATTTAGTTGAAACCGCTAGTACAAAAGTTTTTAAGAAATAGGTTTGTTTTGTGTTTAATAATCCAAGATTTTTAAATTTTATTGCTAATATCATAATGCTGGTTGCCATACTGGCATTACTTGTCGGCGCTGGTTCTTGGGTTATTAAACAGCCAAGATTTAATATTACCAAAATGGTTTTAGAGCCGAAGGAAGGGAATACGCTACTTCATGTGTCACCGGCCAATATTCAAGCGGTTATTGCAGGACATATTGATGGAAATTTCTTTACAGTAGATTTGCCTGCGTTAAAAGAACAAATTGAAAAAGCCCCTTGGGTTAGAAACGTTGATATTAGTCGTGTATGGCCTGATGGATTGTTGCTCCGAATTGAAGAACACGAGGCTTATGCCAAGTGGAATGAAAATCAGATGATTAATACCTGGGGAGAAATTTTTACGGCTAACCGCGCTGAGTTGGATAGTAATGTGGAATATCCCCAATATAATGGGCCTGATGGTTCTGAAAAATTGATAGTACAACGAGCGGGAGAGTTAGCGACATTATTATCACCATTAAATTTACATATTGATACTATGTCGTTAAGTGATCGCTATGCGTGGCAAGTAAAATTAAAAAATGGTTTAGAATTAATATTAGGTCGAGATGGTGGAGCAGAGGTTGTTGACCCGTTAGGAGGTAGCCAAGAAGCTGTCAGTTTTGCTGAAAATGTAAAGAGATTTGTTCAAGCATGGCCAGTTTTATTGGAAAGAACTAAAGGAAGACGCATCAAAAAGGTCGACCTCAGGTATACTAAGGGTTTTGCTATATCTTTTGATCAAGCAGTCGTTAACGAAGAAAGTACAGAGAAAAAATGAATCGTGATTCAAAAAGGGATTTAATAGTAGCTTTAGATATAGGCACCAGCAAGGTAGTTGCTGTTGTCGCTGAAGCACTACAAGCAGAGGGCCGCTTTGAAGTGTTGGGTCTTGGGCAAGCACCAACTCAGGGTGGAATACGCAATGGTTCAGTGATTAATATTGATATTACCGTTAAAGCTATTCAAAAAGCCTTAGAAGAGGCTGAGTTAATGGCAGATTGTAAGATTCGTGATGCTTTGGTAGGTATCGGTGGAGCACATATTTTAAGTTTTAACTCTAGTGGCATGGTGGCCATTCGTGACAAAGAGGTTACGAGCTACGATGTTAATCGCGTGATTGATACCGCAAAAGCCGTTAATATTTCTAATGATCAGCGTATTCTCCATGTGATTACCCAACAATTTATCGTGGATAGACAAGAGGGAATCTCTAGACCAGAGGGAATGGCAGGCGTACGCTTAGAGGTTCGTGTACATATTGTGACAGGCGAGGAAACAGCCGCACAAAACATTCTAAAATGTGTGCGTAGATGCGGTTTAGAGCCTCATCGCTTAACATTAAATCCATTAGCGGCAAGTAATATTTGTTTAACCGAGGATGAGAAGCAACAAGGCGTGTTGTTGATCGATATCGGGGCTGGTACAACAGGTATTGCGATGTATAAAGATGGATTTATTCGTCATAGCCATATATTTGATATGGGTGGTCAATTAGTGACCAATGACTTGGCGAAAGTATTCCATATTCCTGTGCCAGAGGCAGAAGATTTAAAACTAGAAAATGGGATTGCTAAAGCAAGCTTAGTTTCTGAAAATGATTTTGTTGCATTATCACCAGTAGGTGATCAAGGCCGTCAAGAAAGAAAAGTATCACACCAGATTATTGGTGAAATTATTTTCTCTCGGATGGTCGAGATTTTTGAAACAATTCATCAAGATTTAGAAGAACAAGATTTATCACCACACTCAGTGGTTTTAACAGGTGGTGGTGCTTTGTTACCAGGTATTGCTGAATTAGCCGAAGAGGTTTTCCAAATGCCAGCTAAGGTTGGTCGTCCTCTTTATTATGGAAGCTTGGCGGATGTTGTGTCTCAGCCGCAATTTGCGACCGTAATGGGCTTGTTATTAGAAGCTAGAGTTCATTTGGATCATTTACCATTTGAATCAAGTAAACAAGGATTTTTCAAAAAAATTTGGGAATATATAATGAATTAAACGACTTTTCATTATATAATTCTAGGTGAATGCATCTTAAAAAAGATGCGTATGTAGTATTGGTTGGGGAACCAATACTACATAGGAGACGATTCAAAGAGAATGACGAGTAGTCACGCACTGGTGTTTTCTTTGAGGCGATTTCCGAAATTAGCAGGGGGTTTCGTTAATGGTTTCGTTTTCAGGGGTTGATAATGCCAGTAGGATTCAACTTTATTGATGAAGTAGACACTTCATCCGCTCAACAAAGAGGTTCAAGTTTAGGTTTTGATATAGTCGATGATAGCCAACCCAGCAAGACACTCATTAAAGTAGTAGGTGTCGGTGGCGCAGGTGGTAATGCCATCAATCATATGATTGCATCAGGTGTAAAAGGCGTAGATTTTATTTGTGCTAATACAGATGCTCAGGCCTTAAAACAATCAAAAGCAGAGACGCAAATTGCGTTAGGTAAATCGGGTTTAGGAGCAGGTGCTCGTCCAGAGCAAGGTCGTGCTGCTGCTGAGATGGCTCGTGAACAAATTCGTTCTGCATTACAAGGTGCTCAAATGGTCTTTATTACTGCCGGTATGGGTGGTGGTACAGGCACAGGCGCGGCTCCTGTGGTAGCAGAAATTGCCAAAGAGTTAGGCATTCTTACGGTTGGTATTGTGACGAAACCGTTTGACTTCGAAGGTAGTAAGCGTATGCATATTGCTGAAGAAGGTGTTGCCGAGCTTTCAAAACATGTTCATTCTTTAGTCGTTGTATTAAATCAAAAGCTCATTGATATTATGGGTGAAGATGCAACTTATGAAGATTGCTTTAAAGAAGCAGATAGCGTATTAAATAACGCTTGTGCCGGTATTGCTGAGATTATTAATGTTCAGGGTATTGTTAACGTTGACTTTGAAGACGTTAAAACAGTAATGGGCGAGTATGGTCAAGCGATGATGGGTACAGCGACTGCATCTGGAGAAAATCGCGCAGTTAAAGCGGCAGAAGAAGCTATTGCTTGCCCACTTCTAGAGGGTGTTAACCTAAATGGTGCTCGTGGTGTTCTTATCAATGTGACATCTAGCAAATCTATTAAGATGTCTGAGATGAAGAAAATTAACGAAATCATTACTAGTTATGCAGACAAAGATGCAATGGTTATTACTGGTAACGCTTATGATGAAAGCATGGGTGATAAGATTCGAGTAACTGTTGTAGCAACAGGTTTGGGTCGTAACCTTGAGCTAGTTCATTCAGCAGAAGAAACTCAAACTCCTGCTGTCGCTACTGGTACAGACGGTATTCCTTTGTTCAATGATTTACGTTCATCTGAAAACTCATCTATTGGTTCTATCAGAATCCGTACGACTGGTCGTTCTCGTTCGTTAGGTTCTGGTTCTGATGCTGATCGTGATGTTCCAGCTTACTTGCGTAGACAAGCGAATTAATACAGTCTAAATTTCAACAAGACAAGGGCGGAAGCAGTATATAAGCTGGTTCCGCTGAGGACTGTCGATAAAATTGTAGTTTCGGCGTGCAGGTTTTTATAGCAAATTTGAAGTGGTTGTTTTTTTGCGTCAAACTTGAAAACCTGCACGTCAAAAATAACCTAAAAGGTTTGTTAGTATCTTAGGCGGAAGCAGTATATAAGCTGGTTCCGCTTTTTATTTCAAAGCTAGGTATTTTGAAATAATATTAACTATAATTTGGATTTCTTTATTGTTATTTGGACTAAAATAGTAATCATTATTGAATAGTCTGTTTATAGGGTGAAATTCTCGTATGTTAAAACAAAGAACAATTAAAAAAATTGTGACAGCCACTGGAGTTGGTGTGCATTCAGGCCAACGTGTTAAGCTAGTCTTGCGACCAGCTGAGCCAAATACGGGTATTGTTTTTCATCGGGTTGATACCCCCGAGATGATAGACTTTCCTGCACAAGCAGATAAAGTTGGTGATACGCGCATGGCTTCTGTATTGCAGAATGGGCAATATCGCGTGTCTACAGTTGAACATTTAATGAGTGCTTTAGCAGGTCTAGGCATTGATAACATCCATATTGATGTCGATGCAGAAGAAATACCAATCATGGATGGTAGTGCTGCTACGTTTGTTTTCTTGCTGAAAGATGCAGGCATTATAGAACAAAATGCTCCTAAGCGTTTTTTACGGGTGAAAAAAACGATTGAAGTAAAAGAGGGTGAAGGTCATGAGGCAAAATGGGCAAGATTAGAGCCTTATGAAGGTTTTGCCTTAGCATTCTCTATTGATTTTAAACACCCAGCGATTAATTCAACAGCTAGTTTTGCTGAAATTGACTTTGGCAAAGATTCTTATGTAGACCAGATTGCTAGAGCGCGTACGTTTGGTTTTGCTAATGAAGTTGAAATGCTTCGTGGTATTGGTCTTGCTAGAGGTGGTAGTTTAGATAATGCTATTGTGCTTGATGAATATCGTATTTTAAATGCGGATGGTTTGCGATATGATGATGAATTCGTAAAACATAAAATTCTAGATGCAATTGGTGACTTATATTTGATTGGTTATCCTTTATTAGCACGTTATGTGGCTTGCAAATCAGGACATGGCATCAATAATAAATTGTCACGTGCTTTATTGGCACAAGAAGATGCTTATGAGATTGTAACTTTTGAAGATGAGCGTGATTTAAGACAGGCTGAAGCATTAAATAGAGATTGGCGCCTAGCTTAAATATATTCTTTTTAGTATCTAAATAAACGAGTTCACCATTAAGTGAACTCGTTTTTTTTGTTTGAAAGAAAACTATATCAGGGTGTCTGGCGCTTTGCCAAAATAGATTTCAACGCATCGGCTAAATAACTTTCAGGGCTATGCTCAATTAGAGAGTGGTAAGCCTCATGGCAGGCCTTTTGAGCAGTAGGCTGTGTTTGTGGCAAAGATGATGAGGTAGGTGTTAGATCGCTATTAGGAATATCACAGTTATTCATCACTTTAATGGTTATTTTTTTTTATTATTACATTTTTTTGCGAAAGTTCTTCAGCAAGACTCGGAATCATTTGCCGTATCTTAGTCGCTAATGCGGCATTGGGAACTGAGACGGTGAGTTGTGCATCGTTTAACTCCACGACCTTGCAATAATCGCCGAGATGATTGCTTAAACTTGTTTTAATAGATTCTTCAATATCAACAAATAAGCTTGCTTTAACCAATGTGGCGTGTATAGAGGGTTGAGAAGTGTTTCTCAAGCTGTTTAATGGACTCACAAAGCTCGATTGAATAGATTTACGTTTTTTATGTAATTGGCGATGAGTGATAAACATAGCAAAATAGCCACTTGAAAAACTTCATTTAGTCATTATAACAGTCATGATGATAGTACTGTCTTAGAGGGATGCGTTAATTGAGGATAAAGTAGTAAAATCACTCATAGTTTACTTCTAAAAATAGATAATGCTGAGCGTTGTAGAAATGAGTGAAATAATACCATTCTACATTCTTTATGCGTTAAACTATATAGCTTATAAAAATTTAATTAATTGATTGAAAAATGATTTCTTTATTCAAAAAACTCGTTGGTAGCCGTAACGATCGTCTGTTAAAGCAGTATCGTAAACTTGTGCAAAAAATTAATAGCCTTGAGCCTAGTATTCAAGCATTGTCAGACGCTGATTTAGCGGCTAAAACAGCAGAATTTAAACAGCGCTTAGCTGACGGTTCAAGTTTAGATAGTTTATTACCAGAAGCATTTGCTGTTGTACGTGAAGCATCTTCTCGAGTGCTTGGTATGCGTCATTTTGATGTTCAATTAATTGGTGGGATTGTTCTACACAACGGCAAGATTGCAGAGATGCGTACAGGTGAAGGTAAAACGCTGATGGCAACATTGGCTATTTATCTAAATGCATTGACAGGAGAGGGTGTTCATGTTGTCACCGTCAATGATTACTTAGCACGTCGTGATGCGGAAAATAATGGTCAATTATTTAACTTCCTTGGTTTAACCGTTGGAGTCGTTGTCCCAGGTCAGGATAATTTTGAAAAATATAATGCTTATCGTGCCGATGTGACCTATGGTACAAACAATGAATTTGGGTTTGATTATCTTCGTGACAATATGGAATATAGAGCAGAAGAGCGTCGCCAACGTAAGCTTGCTTATGCCATCGTGGATGAAGTAGACTCAATTCTTATCGATGAAGCTCGTACGCCGTTAATTATTTCAGGCCAAGCAGAAGACAATACTGATTTATATGTACGTATGAATCAAGTGCCTGCGTTGTTAACACGAATGAAAGAAGAGCCAAAACCTCAGGAGCCAGAACCAGAAGGTGATTTCTGGGTTGATGAAAAAGCGCAACAAATCTATCTATCAGAAGCAGGGCATATTCACGCTGAAGAAACCTTGACAAAATTAGGTATCTTGCCAGAAGGTGATTCTTTGTATGATCCTCGTCATATTACATTAATGCACCATTTGATGGTGGCATTAAGAGCACATAATTTGTTTTTTAGAGATCAACATTATGTTGTTCATGACGGTGAGGTGGTTATTGTCGATGAATTTACCGGTCGTTTTATGGCTGGGCGTCGATGGTCTGATGGTTTACACCAAGCTGTTGAGGCAAAGGAGGGTGTCGCGATTCAAAATGAAAACCAAACAATGGCATCTATTACCTTCCAAAACTATTTCCGTATGTACGGTAAATTGGCTGGAATGACAGGTACAGCCGATACCGAAGCTTATGAGTTCCAAGATATTTATGGTCTAGAAACAGTTATTATTCCAACGAACCTTCCAATGATTCGTCAAGATCAAAATGACCAAATTTATCTGAACGATGCTGAAAAATATGCGGCTATTATTAAGGATATTCGTGAGTGCTACGATAGAAAACAACCTGTATTAGTGGGTACAACGAGTATTGAAAATTCTGAGTTACTCTCAGAGCTATTGAAAAAAGAAAATCTGCCTCATGATGTGTTGAATGCTAAACAACATGCACGTGAAGCAGAAATTGTGGCAGAAGCAGGTATGCCAGGCCATATTACTATTGCAACTAATATGGCTGGACGTGGTACTGATATTGTATTAGGTGGTAATGTCTCAAAACAAATCATCCAGATTGAAGCTAATGAGCAATTAACGCCAGAAGATAAAGCTGTAGCTATTGATAAAGTACGCCAAGAATGGAAAGTACGTAACGAACAAGTTAAAGCAGCTGGTGGGTTACGCATTATTGGTACAGAGCGCCATGAATCTCGCCGTATTGACAACCAATTACGTGGTCGTGCAGGACGACAAGGCGATCCTGGCTCTTCACGTTTTTATCTATCCTTAGATGATTCATTAATGCGCATTTTTGCAGGAGATCGTGTTAGAGGGTTAATGGAAAAATTAGGCTCTCCTGGTGAACCTATTGAGGCCAAAATGGTTTCTCGCTCAATTGAGTCTGCGCAACGTAAAGTTGAGGGTAGAAACTTTGATATCCGTAAGCAATTATTGGAGTTTGATAACGTTGCTAATGATCAACGAAAAGTGCTTTATGGGCAACGAAATGAGGTCTTAGACGAAAAATCTGTCCGTGACATGATGGTAGAGTTGCGTGTAAATGCCTTGACCGATTTTGTACGTGCGTATATCCCAGAAGAGTCTTTAGAAGAGCAATGGGAGTTAGAGGCTCTAGAAACTGCTCTAGCTTCAGAGTGGGGGATTAAACTACCTTTAAAAGAGTTAGTGGCTAAAAATCATGACTTAGATGATGATGATATTTTAAAAGCTGTTCTTGATGAGGCGGATAGAATTTGCCAAGAAAAATTAGAATTAGTGGGTGAAGAGTCTTGGAGTCAGTTTGAGCGTTCTGTATTATTAGATCGTTTAGATGGTGCTTGGAGAGAGCATTTAGCCGCTTTAGATCATTTGCGTCAGGGTATTCATTTACGTGGTTATGCTCAAAAAGATCCTAAACAAGAGTACAAAAAAGAAGCATTTGAATTATTCAAATATATGCTTGAACGTGTACGTAATGAGACGTCAAAAATCTTATTGAATGTACAAATTCAATCACCTGCACAAGTTGAAGCTCTAGAGGAAGAACAAGTAGCTAAAGCACAGGAAATGGAAGATAAGATGAATTATCACCATGCTGATTATGATGAGGCATTAGCCGAGGATGTGGCAGTTAAGGAAGTTACATCTGATATGTTTGTCGGTGTCGGTAGAAATGATCCTTGCCCATGTGGTAGTGGTAAGAAATACAAGCATTGCCATGGCGCATTAAGCTAATTCTGTATAAGAAATACTAAAATAAATTCTCCCCTGTTTTATAGAGCTAAACATATAATGTTAGCCCTTGAAATAGGGGATTATTTTGTGTAGTTGAATATTGATTAAAGTAAGAAAATAGTTGCTAGTCCTAGGAAAATAAAGAACCCTAAGGCATCAGTAGCGAATGTTAACAAAACAGAAGAGCCAACCGCTGGATCTTTATTAAATTTAGCACGTACAAGAGGGATAAGTACGCCAAGAAAGGCACCAATGAGCATATTGCATATCATTGCTGTGACCATAACAATGGCAATTTTGTACGAATCAGAGACTAGCCAAGCAAAGAATGCCGCCATAATACTGCCTGTTAAACCGACTAATAGCGTTACATACGTTTCTCTTTTCAGCATGGGCATAATACTTTTAACGTTAATACGCCCCATCGCCATAGCCCTAATGACCAATGTGAGAGTTTGGTTGCCTGAGTTACCCCCAATCCCAGCTACAATTGACATCAAAAAGGCCAAGATAACAATTTGACTGACTGTGCCTTCAAATTGTGAGGCAATAAAGGAGGCTGTTGATGCGGTACAGAGGTTGATTAATAACCAAGGCGTACGGTTACGAACAGCGTGAGCTACTGAGGAGAAAGTATCCTCTTCAGCAAGACCGGCACGAGCAAGATCTTGTTCTTGAGAGTCTTCTTGGATGACATCTACAACGGCATTAATCGTTACTCGTCCAAGGAGGCGGTTTTCATTATCTACCACTGGTGCAGAAACTAAGTCATAACGTTCAAATGCTGAGGTGGCAACGGTATCGCTTTCATTTGGTGTAAGAGAAAAGAACTCTGTTTTCATTAGATCTTTGACGTGACTTTCAGGATCATTAATGAGTAAGTCAGCAAGTGATAAAACGCCGAGTAAATGCTCTTCACGATCAATAATAAATAACTGGTCTGTATGGTCGGGTAAATAATCTAGACGTCTTAAATAGCGCAAGACAACTTCAAGAGTAATATCCTCTCGTACACGCACCATCTCGAAATCCATGATGGCACCAACAGTATCTTTTTCATAGCCTAGGACGGCTAATAACTGATTGCGTTCTTTTTCTGTTAGACCTTTCTGAACTTCAGCCACAATCTCAGCAGGAAGATCTGGGGCTAGATCGGCTAATTCGTCAGTATCAAGTGTTTCTGTTGCTGCCAACAAGTCTTCACGATTCATAGTAGCAATTAGGTCTTCACGAACCCAATCGTCTACTTCTAAAAGAATATCACCGTCATGTTGAGAACTTACGAGTTCCCAGACTTGCATACGCTCTTCATGAGGCAGAGATTCTAGGATATACGCAATATCAGCCGGGTGTAGTGGGCGTAGGAAGTTTTCTAACTCTACATGCTGCTGTCGTTTTAAGAGTTCTTCTACTAATGCGCCACTCTCGGTATTATGTTCTTCTTGTTGATGAACCAAATTTTGCACGAGTGATTGCTTGCTAAGAAGCATTTTAATATGCTCTAACACTTGTTGTGCATCTTCTGAGTCAAGCCTTTTTTGTGAGGTATTGACGTCTTTCTCTGTATCACTGTGCTGGTTTGGTGTTTTTGTCATAGGCAGCTAACCGAGTAAAAATTATGGCAAAGTTTTTAAAGATGGTTTTAGCATGGCGAAAAAATCATCAAAAAGAAGACGGTTTGTCGCAATCACATTCCCAGTGATAGGCCAAGGATGTTGTTTATATAAGTCTTGTACTTGCCCACCAGCCTCTCTGACTAGCAACGTTCCTGCTGCTACATCCCAAGGAGCTAGACGCATTTCCCAATAGGCATCAAAGCGACCACATGCTACCCATGCCAAATCTAGTGCAGCAGCACCATTTCGGCGAATACCTCGGGTTTGATGGATCGCTGCTTTTAGCATAGGATCATATTCATCTTCAAATGAAAAATCACGGAAAGGTAAACCTGTACCGAGTAAGGCATCCCCTAAGGTGGCGGTTTTATTGCAACGAATAGCTTGACCGTTTAACTGACATCCGCCAAAGTAATAGGCACTAAATAATTCTTGACGATTAGGGTCAAGCACAACAGCAACAATAGGTGTGTCTTCTGTGAGAGGAGACATGCCTGCACTTAATACTGTGCCTTTGTGAGCAACTAAACCAATAGAGACTGCAAAATGAGGAATGCCATGTAAAAAATTGGTCGTTCCATCTAAGGGGTCTATATACCATGTAGCTAATGAGCTTTCTGGTTGCTTACCTTGCTCTAATTGGGATTCTTCAGCAATAATTGCAAACTCAGGACATAGCTGAGTTAGCTTGGCAATAATGGCTTTTTCGGCATCTTTGTCAGCTTGTGATACTAAATCATTGCGAGATTTGTGTTCAATCACTAGCTCATCTCTATGATTGAAATATTCCATTAAAATTGCAGCACCTTGATGGGCGGCTTCTGTAGCAGCATGAAGAGCTTTTTGAAAGTCAATATTGGTAGACATGAGAAACCCTTAGAATTCAGAGCATGAAAGATTATAGATATCTTATTGTATATATTTAGCATTACAATAAAGAGTTAGTATTATACACGTTAGCTGTTTAAACGGCTCATTCGCTTGGTATTTATTTTTGTACTACGAGGCGATTAATGGATTGAACATGAAAACTCAGCCTCTGAACATTGCAATTTTAAGTGCCCAATACCTTAAGTATTTACCATCATTATTTGATTTTTGGCAGGGTCAGTCACGTCCTGTTCATATATTAGTTGTTGATGATGATCTCACGGCTCGTCGTGAATTATTACGACGCTTAAGCCAACAATCAATCTCGCCTATTTATGCACGCCTATTGGAACAATGGCCTATTGATTTGCTAGGTTTGCATCGATTAGATATTGAACCGTACCAATTTTGTTTGCATATTTTGAATACTAATCATCCTCATCCTTGGAAAGCATTTAGTGCAGATGTGGATGGTTTTATCGTCGATGAGATTAATCAAGAAGAGCATTTCATGGAAGCATTACGTCTGGCATCACCAATGCCTTTTGTCTATGCTGAAAAAAAATGTGTAGAAATGATTAAGAGTACATTGCAGTATCGACAGTTTTCTTTGCAATGTTCTCAAACTAGTGATGTTGTGATGGATAAATCGTCTGCACCAAATAGTCAGGTATGCTTGGATCCATTAAATTTATTTGCTCAATTTGCTGAGAATTGGCAATATTTACAGCCCACAAGTTTTCGTCCTGTCAAACAGCTAGCTGCTCAAAAAAAACGTGAAATTGCTATTATTGGTGCGGGAGTAGCTGGTGCAGGAGTCGCACATGCAATGGCAAATAGAGGGTGGCAAGTTACTGTTTTTGATCCTATGTTTGCGCATTCTCCCGATGAATTTGTTTTGCAGTTTGCGTCAGGAGCGATTACTCCATTAGTAACAGCAGATGATAGTCATAAGGCTAGGATTAGCAGGGCAGGTGTCTTAAGAGCACGGATACGCTGGCAAGCAATTGCTCAACAGGTTGGTATAAAGTATTGCGGTACGCTAGAACTTAATCGTGATAAAGGTCATGCTAAAGATTTGTTAGATGCTGTAAAGGCGCTGAATTACCCAAGTGAATGGGCGAGATTAGTGAGTGCATCGGAAGCAACGGAAATTGCCGGTATTCCTGTCGAACAAGATGGGGTATATTTTCCAATGGGCATGCAAGTTCCACCTGTTAAATTAGCTCATGTTTTATTACAGCATCCCAATATTCAGTGTAAGGCGCTTAAAATTGAGTGGATAAATAAACAAGCTGATGGGTATGAGTTGATTGGTGTGGACGAGGATGCTGTAGCGACAAAAGTTTTTTTTCATCAGATAGTAGTGGCTAACGCCATAGATAGCAAATCATTGTTAGAGAAAAATGAGTTGCATCGTAAGACACTTAAGTCAGGTAAGCAGGTTAATGCAATAAGTTGCTTAAATACTTTACACGCTTTATCAGGAGAAGTGATGATGATTCCTGATGATTTACTAAATGGTGGGCCAAAATGCATCGTAGGAGGACAGGGCTATTTTTTACCCTCCCAAAATGGATTTTGTGTGATGGGGAGTACCTATGTTCATAATGATTTAACTCCCAAAGTAAGCAAAGAGGGGCAAAAAGTTATTTGGGATAAAATTCCTTTATCACTTTCTCTAGATTTTGAAAGCTTACAACAATCAGCCACTATTAAGGGTAGGGCATGCGTGAGAGCTGTAATTCAAGGAAGGCTTCCCATTATTGGTGAGTTAGAGCATGCCAAAGGAGTTTGGCTTGCTTGTGCGTATGCGTCCCATGGGTTGACATGGAGTAGTTTGGCAGGGGAGTTGATAGGTGCAAGTCTTGAAGGAGAGCCGTTGCCGCTAGAACGGGATTTATTAGTAAGTCTGACACCAAAATAATGGTTTAGCCATAAAATTTTCTGAAGCTTATCATAAGAAATATTTCAGCTAAATCCTTGTATTTACTTTAAATTTTAATGAAAATCAGTCACAATAGCGGTATTAGACAAATAACGTCACCACTTTAAAAGCATAATTGTGATTCAGATCAAAAAGCTCAAGTTAATTGACCACCAACAAGGTCTTTGCCTATTTGAAATAGAAAAAGATTTATTTCTACGTATTGAGGCGACAGCACTAGGGGTATTTCGTATCCGTTGTGGTGCTAAAAACAAGATAGATGATAGTCTTCTTAATCCTCGTGCAAAAGAAAGACAAGAGTTATTATTGGCTCGTAATGAATTAAGTAGTGAGTTTGTTATTGAAGAGCATAAGAAAAACAGTCAGTGGCAAATTTCACATGGTAATACTAGCGTAGAGTTACAAGTAAATCCTTTTGCGATGATATTTCGTAGGGATGGAGAAGTTGTCTTAAAGACTACGGACGAAAATGCGTTAATTGTTGATACAGAAGTAGACGAAGAGGCGTGGACAATTAATTTTGCTCTTCCTAAAAATGATCATGTTTATGGTTTGGGACGCACAGCAGGAGCGTATAGTCGACGTGGCGAGGAATTATTTTCTGATGCACATGACCATCAGTACCTGCCGTTTGCATGGAGTACCAAAGGTTGGGGATTATTTCCTAACAGTTTAAAGCAAGTCAGACATCAGGTTGGTATCAAAAAAGCACCAACGATTTATCAACTGCAGATACATGATAATAGTCTAGATTTATTTGTGTATATTGGTACTGTAGCGGATATTTTTAATCAGTTTAGTGCCTCGCTTGGGCGACCGGGTCAGCCACCTTTATCTGCCATGGGTATTTGGCTTGATCAGATTGATGGGCAATCATTTACTGATGTATTAGAGCAGGCAGAGCAATTAGATCAAAAAGGTTTTGTCGTTGATACAATCAACCTCGCACCTCCTAGCGTATTTTTATTTCAAGATGATAAATTAACTCTTGAATGGGATACTGAGCGTTTGGGCGATGTTCGTCAATTTATTGCTGATTATTTAAAAGAAGGGAAGCATATTTGTGTACCTTCTTGGCCAGGAGTTCCTGTTGGTACTGCGTTATTCAAAGACTTAGAAGATAGGGCATGGTTGCTATTAGATGATGACGGTCACGCTTATCGAGTTAGTACGCCTTACGGTGAGGTGGGCATATTAGACTTGACTTATAAGGATGCTTATAAGTTTTGGGAATCTCGACATCAACAATTACTGGATAACACTGACACGGGGATAAACTTAATTGATGTTATTTCTATCCCTGATCATATTAATGCTAGACAAGGAGAGACGGGGGCTTTTTTACGTCAGCTCTATCCATTACGATTAGAGCAATCAATGTATGATGCTCAGTCTTATCACAAAATTCCTAAAGAAGCTTATTTGCGACGAGAGGCATTAAGTCTAAATAGTCCTCGTTACACTGGATTGCATTTACAGCATTCAATAAATAATTTTGAGGATATTAAGTCTTTATTGAGACTACACTTAACAACACAAGCAAGCGGAGTAATTTCTCAGACACATTCGTTGCTAGTGAATACTAATTCAAGTAATCTTTATTTACGCTTTTTGGCTTTATCGGTTTTTTCAGCTGGATTTAGTTTAGTGGCAGATAAGCAATATTTGCCCGACCAGTTTGATCAAAAAACACAGGAACAGATTAAAGTATTTTTTGATTTACGTTCTCGCTTAATTCCTTATGTGCTAGGAAATATTGAGGATGCGACAAGAACGGGATTGCCTGTTCAACGAATGATGGCAGTTGCTTTCCCTGATGATCAAAAAGCACATAAGTATGAATATCAGTTCTTGTTTGGTCCTGCTTTGTTGGTTGCTCCTATATTGGATGGTGGCAATGAGGTAGAGATATATCTTCCTGAAGGTGAGGCTTGGTGGGATGTGAATACAGGAATCCGTTATGAGGGTGGCCAAGTTTTACAATATGAGTGTGATGTAAGTACGATACCTGTTTTTGGTAGAGAGGGACATATGCTATGTATGGGACCTGTCTTAGAAGGTTTATCCAAATTTAATACAGCGAGAATACTTGATCAAGTGTGGTTATTTGGTATGCCATTATATAACCCAGTTGTGATGCGCAATAAAATTCGTGTTATGCAAATGCAAGGCTCTAGTTATATTAAGGGCTTTGAAGGATTAGATATTTTGCAATCGTCGGGATTAGAAGTAAAACGACGTGGTGCTGAAGTACGTATTTCTCGTGAGCGCTAATAGCATAGAAATTTAATATGAGCACTCCCATAAAAAATCCTGCCAAAATAGTGCCTATCCTACGCTATCGTCATGTCACCCCAAATGGTGGTATGTTTAATTGTGCGCCTGAAATGTTTACAGCACATATGGCACATTTAGCCAACTATGGTTATACAGCACTTAGTGCTACAGAGTTTGAAAAATTTCTAAATGGTGAGCCTGTACCGAATCGCTCAGTAGTCATTACCTTTGATGGTGGATATTTAGATAACTATGTTTTTGCGTTTCCAGTATTAAAAAAGTTTGAACTTAAGGCAAATATTTTCCTGAGTACTAGCGTTATTAAACAAGGTGAGATAAGAGCTAGTTTTGATAGTAATGAAATTATCCCTTTTTGTCCTTCGCATGTAGAATGTAAACAGAGAATTAATAGTGGACACCCTGAAAGTGTTATGATGAACTGGGATGAGATTCGTTTAATGCTACAAAGTGGTTTAATTGATGTCCATAGTTTTGCACATACGCAGACTCGTTGGGATCAGCAATTAAATGAAGAAGGCAAAAATGCCGCTATCCAAAAAGAATTTGAGCAAAGTAAATCGGTATTAATAAGTGAAATTGGTTCGGTTAGTCAGCATTTTTGCTGGCCTAATGGCTACTTTGATGATGATTATCTCGCACTAGCAAAAGAAGCAGGGTTTAAATATTTTTATACCAATGATCCAAGGGGATTTAATACACCAACCACATCTCCTGATTACTTGTATCGTTATATTCCTTCAGAAAAAGGTGAGACTGCTTTTGGTTTGCAATTGTACGGCGCAAGACATCCCAATAAATTAGTTAGATTGTTTAGGCACTATAAGTCAGTTGAAGCCTAAGTTTTAAATAGGACTAAATTTCTAAATAGGAACTAAAAACGACTAGGCAGGATAATATAGTTTTCCTATCAAGGAATAGGATAAAAATAAATATAGGGGAATGTTTAGAATATCACTATAGGTGGTGGGCTGGGCGAGATTCGAACTCGCGACCAACGGATTAAAAGTCCGCTGCTCTACCGACTGAGCTACCAGCCCTGACATATAACGTTAACAATATTAAGTTATAATGCGTGAATAAAAAAACCACTTATCAAAGTGGCTATTTTATTTCACTGGTGGGCTGGGCGAGATTCGAACTCGCGACCAACGGATTAAAAGTCCGCTGCTCTACCGACTGAGCTACCAGCCCGTGAAAGAAATATAATTATGTACGATAAATAATGTCTTGTCAATATTTATCTAGGGGTTAATCAGTAGCTCAGCGTAGTTTTGGGAATTAAAAGCGGCTTTTATACAACATGCCTAGGATAGGCAAGGATGCTTTTTAATTTATTTAACAAAATTAACAGTTTGGGTTATTTGCAAGTGAGTGGTTTCGCGAGTATGCTTATACTCAATAGATTTTTATCTATGTTTGTATGTAAAGGAGATCAAAATGGCTATTAAAGATTCTGAATATGTTAATCAAAGCCAAGAAACTGAATTAAATTATTGTTTAAGAAAACATGGTTTAGCTCAAAGTGCAGATAATCGTAAAGCATTAAAAGATTTATTGCCTCCAAGAACACGTACAGAAGAAGCTGATCGCTTAATTCTTGCAAATCTTGATAAGTTTGCAAAGAGTGCTAGCCAGTCTTAATACGCACAAACAATATATATAAATCCTTTAATTGCTACCGTGGTGATTAAAGGATTTTTTATCAATAGTATGTTTTTCTTTTTTTTTAGTATTATAGATAATAGTACTTCATTATTTTTATACTGGTACTATCTAATAGCAATATTACTTACGGCTGTATAGCAGTCTTTCAATCTACATAATCCTCTCGTTAAAATTCCTATCACTATCTATGCAATATTGATTAAATAGTGGGTACTGAATTTTTATCTTTGACTATACAAAATTTTAAAAATAAACTATTCTTATCGATAAATCTTCTATATTGTGAGAAGAAAAGGATAAATTATGTCAATATTGCCATCTAATTTTTATGATGAACTTTTACAATCGGATGGCACACCTCGTTTGGGGTGTGAACATGTCGCACAATGGTTAAAAGAAAATGAAGCCGCTGATATTGCTACATTAAATCAGCAGGCATTGTCCATGTTTTATCGTAAAGGAGTAACGTTTACTGTTTATAGTGAGGCAAGCAATATTGAGCGGGTGATTCCTTTCGATATTATTCCTAGAATTATCCCTCTAGAAGAGTGGCGAATGTTAGAGCAAGGTTGTACTCAAAGAATACAAGTCTTAAATATGTTTTTACATGACATTTATCACGAACGTAAGATTATCAAAGAAGGGCTTGTTCCTGCTAAACAGATTATGGTTAATGAGTGCTATCAACCATGGATGTATGATATTAAATTGCCATTTCCAATTTATGCGCATATTAGTGGTATTGATCTGGTTCGGCATGGAGACGGTAAGTATTATGTATTAGAGGATAATTTACGTACACCCTCAGGTGTGTCCTATATGCTGGAAGGACGAAAAATTACAGAGAGCTTATTACTTGATTTGTTTAATAAGCAAAAAGTTTTACCCGTAGATAATTATCCTCAATTATTAAAAGAGAATTTGATTGCGTGTAGTGGTAAAGATAATCCTCATATTGTAGTTTTAACACCAGGTAGATTTAATAGTGCCTATTATGAACATGCTTTTTTGGCTCGTGAAATGGGCGCAACATTAGTTCATGGTTATGACTTATTTGTTGAAGATAACTTTGTGTATATCAAAACAGTAAGTGGGCGACAAAAAGTTGATGTAATTTATCGTCGTTTAGATGATGCATTTTTAGATCCTTTGGCGTTTAGACCAGATTCTATTTTAGGTGTACCTGCTCTAATGGCGGCGTATCGGTCGGGTAATGTATTGATTTGTAACGCTCCAGGGACAGGTGTAGCAGATGATAAATCTATTTATCCTTATGTTGATGATATGATTCGATTCTATCTAAGTGAAGAGCCTATTCTATTAAATGTACCTACGTACCAGTGTCGTAAACCAGATGATTTGAAGTATGTATTAGCAAACCTTGATAAGTTGGTGGTTAAAGAAACTCAAGGCAGTGGTGGGTATGGAATGTTAGTGGGACCTAAGGCGAGTAAAAAAGAAATAGAAGAATACCGTTTACGCTTGGAAGCAGATCCAGAAGGGTTTATTGCTCAACCAACATTAGCACTATCCACTTGTCAAACCTGTGTGGATGAGGGTATTGCTCCACGTCATATTGATTTAAGACCCTTTGTATTGACGGGACCTGATAAAGTTCGCATTGTCCCTGGTGGATTAACTCGAGTAGCCTTACGGGAAGGTTCACTTGTGGTGAATTCATCACAAGGTGGTGGTGTGAAAGATACATGGGTTGTTGATACTCAAACTGTACAAGGAGGTCAATAATGAATTTATTATTATCCACCGCCTATAATTTATACTGGCTTGGACGGTATATGCGGCGTACACAAGAGTTACTGCAAACTGCCCTTAAAACTAAACCACAAAAAAGGGCTGAAATGTTGGCTGTTATCGGTTATTCATTAGAGAATTTAGATGATAAATCGGTGTTTAACTTTTTGGTAGAAGAGGCGTTTCCTGAGCATTTTGAGCGGATCCATGCAAATGTTCAAGCCGTCCGTGCTGTCATAGATGCTGATGCTTCTGATTTATTTAACCATGTTCGTCGTCTGTATCAATCAGGCAGTCCAAGGGCAGCTGTTTTTCAACTGGCAGCATGTGATGCTGTGATGCTAGAGCAGCACATATTAGTTACCCAGTTTTGGCAGTTAGGTGACTATGTGGAGATGCTTGATCAACGTATTCGCCAGAATAAGGTAGAGAGTCGTGATTATCGTTATCTTGCTCAAGTGGTCACTAATTTACCAGATGGTACGGGTTGGGACAAAATTAAGCAACAAATTCAGGCCTTAGTTTTTACTACAAAAGATAGTGAGTTTTATGAATGGTTAAAACGACTAGATCAACTCTTTGAAGATGGTGTTTAAAGGAAGAAAAAATGAAGTTGCAAATAGATCATAGCACTCAATATTTTTACGCTAATTCAGCAAAGAGAAGTATCCAAATTTTACGTGTTACGCCACAGACATTGGCGCATCAGCGAGTATTATCGTGGCAATTAACCTTACCTCGTATTTCTGAAGAGTTTTTTGATGGTTTCGGTAATTTTTGTACGGTGTTAAATGTGACCGAACCTCACAATGTATTAAATATTCATGCACAAGGCATTGTGGAGATTGATAATAAGAGTGAATATAGCAATGATGATAGAGTGCCTGCAGATATTTTTCTTAATACGACAGGGTTAACTCATTGCTCGGCTGATATGTATGAGTTTACACAGAAATATACGGGGGGTGTAGGAAATCGTTCTAGCTTAAGTCGCTTAAGTCAGGCTATTTTGGAGTATATTCCTTATACGCCTGGAGCTACGAATGTGGCTACGACAGCGGTGCAATCCTTTGAGGCTAAACAGGGTGTTTGTCAAGATCATACCCATGTATTTTTAGCTTGTGCACGCAGTATTGGGGTGCCTACACGTTATGTATCTGGTTACTTATATGTAGAAGAGGAAAATCATTTGGCTAGCCATTCATGGGCAGAAGCTACTTAAATAATCATTGGTTTGTTTTTGATGTGAGTAATCAACTATTCCAACCTCGCCAACACGTGCAATTAGCCGTTGGTCTGGATTATAACGATGCGGCACCATTGCGTGGTATGCGTCAAGGAGGAGGACAAGAGCAAATGGAGTTCTTAGTACGTGTATCGCCAGTTAAAGAGCAGTAAAATCGGCTATGGATTTTACTG
This sequence comes from Pelistega indica, assembly GCF_000506865.1. Lineage (GTDB taxonomy): Bacteria > Pseudomonadota > Gammaproteobacteria > Burkholderiales > Burkholderiaceae_B > Taylorella > Taylorella indica. Next base: position 11,186 of record NZ_AYSV01000068.1, on the reverse strand, counting down.
CAATCTCTTTCTCATCGTAGATAGTTGCTTATGATTCCAGTTAAAATAATGTTTGTATAGTTAGAAAATTAGATAGAGATTGAGTACTATGACATATTGTGTCGCTATTCGTTTGCAGGATGGGATTGTTTTTGCTTCTGATACTCGTACAAATGCGGGGGTAGATCACATTTCTGTGTTTAAAAAGTTGTATACCTTTGGTATTGACGGAGAGAGAAGTATTGTACTCTTAACCTCAGGTAATTTGGCAACATCCCAAGCCGTTGTTAAGATGCTAGAAAATGGGGTAAAATTAGGTGCTGATGAGCATATTTTAAATGCGCCAACTTTATTTGATGCCGCACGAATGGTAGGCTCACTCGTTAGTCAAGTGGCAAGGGAGTCGCAGGCAAGAGCTTTTTCTCAAGAAAGCTTTGGGAGTAATTTCTTATTAGGTGGTCAGATCAAAGGTCAACTGCCTGAACTCTATCATATCTATCAAGAAGGTAATTTTATTAATGCCACAGAAGATACGCCATTTTTACAAATTGGTGAAGCAAAATACGGTAAACCCATCTTAGATCGTTCGCTAAATTACCGGAGCAGTTTAGAAGATGCTGTGAGAGCAGTTCTGGTCTCTTTTGATTCTACTATTCGCTCTAACCTTTCTGTAGGTTTCCCTATGGATTTATTGGTATATCGAAACGGGACTTATCATTTACCTAAAGGCATTAGAATTGATGCGAATGACCCTTATTTACATAATGTCAGAACGCAATGGTCTGATGGATTAAAAGCGATCTTACATAGTTTCTCTGTTCCGCCAGATTACTATTTCGAGTAGCAAAAATAAATCTCTAATCGTTAGATTGTCGATAACCTTTTTGTTCATTTTGAGATGAAGGTTTTCGATATCAATTATAAAAAAATTAATAGCGCCTAACACATGGGGAAACCTATACGCCAAAGTACTACTGCATTCATGGTTACACATATCGTTATTATTAGTGTGATTGAGGAATAGCTTAGGTAATTTATATTAGTAAAACTGCTGATTGCTCTAAGTCTTATATAAGACTAAAATGACACAATGCCTTCATTTTATTTTCAGGTGTCAATCATGAGTAATGCACAATTTCGTAAACCTTTACCAGGGACTAATTTAGAATTTTTTGACGCAGCGGCTGCCGTCAATGCTTTGCAGGCGGGTGCTTGGGAAAAATTACCTTATACAGCCAAAATTCACGCTGAAAATTTAGTTAATCGAGCAACCAATGTTGATGATGAAACATTGAATAGTTGGCTATTACAACTTATTGAACGTAAGCAAGAAATAGATTTTCCGTGGTTTCCTGCACGTGTCGTGTGCCATGATATTTTGGGTCAAACCGCATTAGTGGATTTGGCGGGATTGCGAGATGCCATTGCCGATAAAGGTGGTGATCCTTCCAAAGTAAATCCAGTGGTGCAAACGCAATTAATTGTAGATCACTCGTTAGCGGTTGAGTGTGGTGGCTTTGATCCGGATGCTTTCCAAAAAAACCGAGATATCGAAGATCGTCGTAATGAGGATCGCTTCCACTTTATTAATTGGACCAAGACTGCATTTGAAAATGTGGATGTAATCCCTGCTGGTAATGGCATTATGCACCAAATCAATCTTGAAAAAATGTCACCTGTCATTCAGGTACGTAATGGTGTAGCGTTTCCGGATACATGCGTTGGTACAGATAGTCATACTCCTCATGTGGATGCTCTAGGTGTTATTTCAGTTGGTGTAGGTGGCTTAGAGGCGGAAACAGTAATGCTAGGTAGAGCATCAATGATGCGTTTGCCCGATATTGTAGGTGTTGAGTTGGTAGGTAAACGTCAGCCAGGTATTACCGCAACAGATATTGTATTAGCGTTGACTGAGTTCTTACGTAAAGAGAGAGTCGTCGGAGCATATGTTGAATTCTTTGGTGAGGGAGCTTCTAGCTTAAGTATTGGTGATAGAGCAACTATTTCTAATATGACACCTGAATATGGTGCTACTGCTGCTTTATTCTATATTGATCAACAAACGATTGATTATTTAAAAATTACTGGTCGTGATCCTGAGCAAGTAGAGTTGGTAGAAAAATATGCCAAACAAACTGGCTTATGGGCAGATGGCATGAAAAAGGCGGTTTACCCTCGTGTATTACGTTTTGATTTATCCACTGTTGGGCGTAATATGGCGGGACCATCTAATCCACATGCACGCTTTTCAACAACAGATTTAGCCCAAAAAGGTTTAGCAAAACCATACGAAGTACCATCTAATGGTGAAATGCCTGACGGTGCCGTTATTATTGCGGCTATTACTAGCTGTACAAATACATCTAATCCACGTAATGTGGTGGCAGCCGCATTATTAGCACGCAATGCTAATAAATATGGTTTAGTTCGTCAGCCATGGGTCAAAACATCTTTTGCCCCAGGTTCGAAAGTGGCTGAGCTTTACTTAAAAGAGGCTGGTTTATTAGGTGAATTAGAGAAATTGGGATTTGGTATTGTTGGCTTTGCATGTACAACCTGTAATGGCATGAGTGGTGCTTTAGATCCTGTGATTCAAAAAGAAATCATTGATCGTGATTTATATACAACGGCTGTATTATCTGGTAATCGTAATTTTGATGGTCGCATCCATCCCTATGCTAAGCAAGCCTTTTTAGCATCGCCTCCATTAGTAGTGGCTTATGCCATTGCAGGGTCTATTCGATTTGATATTGAGAATGATGTATTAGGCATTTTTGACGGTAAAGAAATTCGTCTAAAAGATATTTGGCCAACAGATGAAGAAATAGATAGCATCGTTGCTAAATTTGTAAAACCAGAACAATTCCGTCAGATTTATATTCCAATGTTTGATACAGGTAAAGCAGAAAAAGCAGCAAGCCCACTCTATGATTGGAGACCGCAATCAACCTATATTCGTCGTCCACCTTATTGGGAAGGTGCATTAGCAGGCGAAAGAACACTTAAAGGGATGCGTCCTTTGGCTATTCTTCCTGATAATATTACGACAGACCATTTATCACCCTCAAATGCTATTTTGCCAAATAGTGCGGCGGGTGAATACTTGGCTAAGATGGGGTTACCAGAAGAGGACTTCAACTCTTATGCGACTCATCGAGGTGATCATTTAACAGCACAACGAGCCACATTTGCCAATCCAAAATTATTTAATGAGATGGTATTAAATGAGGATGGAACGGTCAAACAAGGTTCTTTAGCACGTATTGAGCCAGACGGTAAAGTCACTCGTATGTGGGAAGCTATTGAAACCTATATGGAGCGTAAACAACCATTGATTATCATTGCAGGTGCTGATTATGGGCAAGGTTCAAGCCGAGATTGGGCAGCTAAAGGTGTTCGTCTAGCAGGTGTAGAAGCTATTGTTGCCGAAGGTTTTGAGCGTATTCACCGAACTAATTTAATTGGTATGGGTGTATTACCACTACAGTTCAAGTCAGGCACTAATCGAAAAACATTGGCATTAGACGGAACCGAAACTTATGACGTTATAGGTGAAAGACATCCTCGCACAGATTTAACATTGGTGATTCACCGTAAATCAGGCGAGACCGTTGAGGTACCTGTGACATGTCGTTTAGACACGGCAGAAGAGGTTAGTATTTATGAGGCTGGTGGTGTATTACAACGCTTTGCTCAAGACTTCTTAGAAGGTAATGCTTAGTTTTAACATTATAGTTAATATTTAAAATATATAAGGTTCAGTTATGAGTACTGTTTTTCCTGGTCAAATAAAAATCCCTGCTACGTATTATCGAGGAGGGACATCAAAAGGGGTGTTTTTTAAACTTACTGATTTACCTGAGGTTGCACAGAAGCCCGGTGAGGCAAGGGATAAAATTTTACTACGAGTATTAGGTAGCCCTGACCCTTATGGTAAGCAAATTGATGGTATGGGTAATGCCTCTTCTTCTACAAGTAAGGCTGTTATTATCAGTAAGCCATCTGTTCCAGATCATGATGTGGATTATTTATTTGGACAAGTGTCTATTGATAAACCTTTTGTTGATTGGAGTGGTAATTGTGGTAATTTGACTTCTGCAGTTGGTGCATTTGCCATTAATAATGGTTTAATTGATAAGGCTAAAATTCCTGATAATGGTTTTTGTACGATTAGAATTTGGCAAGCTAATATTCAAAAAACGATTGTGGCTCATATTCCTATTACCAATGGTGAGGTACAAGAAACAGGTGACTTTGAGTTAGATGGTGTTACGTTTCCTGCAGCAGAAATTCAATTAGAATTTTTAGATCCAGCTGATGATGGCGAAGAAGGGGGAGCAATGTTCCCTACTGGCAATGTCGTTGATGATTTAGAGGTGCCTGGTATTGGTATTTTAAAATCAACGATGATTAATGCAGGTATTCCCACTATTTTTGTGAATGCCGCTGATATTGGCTATGTAGGTACAGAACTACAAGATGATATTAATAGCGATCCCAAAGCCTTAGAAAAGTTTGAGACGATTCGTGCTTATGGTGCTGTGAAAATGGGGTTGATTGCAGATATTTCAGAAGCGGCTACACGCCAGCATACGCCCAAAGTGGCATTTGTAGCACCACCACAATCTTATCAAGCATCCAGTGGTAAGCAAGTGGAAAAAGAGAGCATTGACCTATTAGTGCGTGCATTGTCTATGGGTAAACTACATCATGCAATGATGGGAACGGCAGCAGTAGCGATTGGTACAGCTGCAGCTATTCCAGGAACATTGGTTAATCTTGCTGCAGGTGGGGATGAACGAGAAGCGGTGCGCTTTGGACATCCTTCAGGAACACTACGTGTGGGTGCACAAGCAGTGTTGGAAAATAATCAATGGGTAGTTAAAAAAGCGATGATGAGTCGCAGTGCTCGTATTTTGATGGAAGGATGGGTTAGAGTACCAGCCGATACTTTTTAGTTAATACTACGGGAACTGGTGCTAAAGGCTTATAACATTATAGTAAATAATTATTTTTCAACACAAAATAAAAACATTACAATCGGAAGCTAAATAGTTTTAAACTGTAAATCCTTTAATGTTGAATAATAATATTTCATGAGCACCACAAGCTATTTCTTGCAAGGTATTAAGGCAGCTATTCCGACGATGCTGGGTTATATCCCGGCATCGTTGGCTTTTGGGCTAACAGGCGCCAGTATTGGTCTCAGTCCTTTGGAGCTATTTAGTATTTCCTTTTTTGTTTATGCGGGAAGTGCACAGTTTTTTATTTTAGCCTCTTTGCAATTAGGCATGCCTATTTTAAGTATAGTGTTGTTGGTGTTTTTGCTTAATCTTCGCCATGCACTTTATGGTCCTATTATCGCTAAATACCTTCCTGAGTCTTTGAAATTACGCTTAGCTAAAGCTTTTTATTTGACCGATGAGGTATTTGCTGTTTGTTATTTGAAGCTAAAAGATATTCCTGAACAAGGTAAATCAGCATGGTATTTTGGATTGGGTCTCTTCGCTTGGTTCTCATGGCTATTAGGCACAATAATAGGCGTTTTTGCTGGTGCGAGCATTATGCAATCTTTCCCATTATTAGCAAAAACAATGGGTTTTTCATTAACGGCACTATTTATTAGTGTGACTTTATTGACCATGCATGCCACTATGCTACTTCCAATTGCTTGTGGATGTTTAGTTAGCGTGGTAGTGACGTACTTTGGCTATCCTAGTTTAGCAATGATTATTGGTGCTGTGGTTGCTTGTTTCTTGTACCATCCTCATGCTAATTTGCCAGCGACAGAGGAGCATAATCATGGCTGATTTTCAAACATGGCATTTAGTTGTTGGCATCGCTCTGATGGCTATTTTGACTTATTTAACGCGTTCTTTACCTTTTGTATTAATGAAGAAAAGTAAGGCATTTAATCGTCTAGGTTCAGGTAGATTTGCCATCTTAGGGCCTGCGTTACTGGCGAGTACGACGAGTATTATTTTATTTTCTGAAGTGAATAAGGCTATTGATGGTCATGAAATATTGCCGTATGGATTAGCAGTCGTTGGTGTTGTCGTAACGCTGAAATTAAGCAAAAATATAGGCCTAGCAATGTTGATAGGCCTATGTGTCTATGGTTTAGGTTTAAACTATTTATAATAAAAACGGTCTTCCAGTTACTTGGGTGCTAGGTACTGCCATATCTTGTGCTTCCATAATGCCTGCTTCATAGGCAAGGCGACCTGCTTGGATCGCTAGTTTAAAAGCTTCAGCCATACGCACAGGGTCATGAGCTTGGGCGACAGCAGAGTTTAGTAAAACGGCATCAAACCCTAACTGCATAGCTGTGACGGCATCTTTAGGAGATCCAATGCCTGCATCAACCACTAGAAAGGCTTCTGGTAAACGAGAACGTAAAATTCGTAAAGCATAAGGGTTAACCAATCCTTGCCCTGAACCAATGGGTGCTCCCCAAGGCATCAAAATACGACATCCTGCATCCAGTAGACGATTACACGTCACAAGGTCATCCGTACAATAGGGGAAGACTTCAAAGCCATCTTTGATTAGTTCTTTAGTCGCTGTAATAAGCTCTATAGGGTCTGGTTGTAGCGTGTAATCATCACCAACGACTTCTAATTTGATCCAGTGAGTGTCAAAAATCTCACGTGCCATATGTGCTAGGGTAATGGCTTCTCTGGCTGTTTTACAACCTGCCGTGTTTGGTAATAAATGGGCACCACTTTCTTTTAATAATTGAAAAAACGTATTTTCTACACCATCTGTAGTGCTTTGGCTTAATGTTGTCTGGCCAGGGGCTAATTGTCTTTTTAAGCCAACAGTCACTACTTGAGCCTCTGAAATTTTAATAGCATCACTTAATACTTTGGGAGATGGGTAAGTAGCTGTGCCAAGGAAAAAACGACTATTTAAATCAATACCTGCTAGCGAATAACTCATAAAAACTCTTTTAAGGTTGAACTATCCTCCAGTAATTGGAGAAAAGGTCATAATCTGATCATTATTTTTTAGGTATATAACTTGATCGCTGAGTACGTGGAATAAATACCTCATTAACAGCGGTAGCAATAGCTTTGGGATTATTTTCTTGTTGTAATTCTGTTTGAATTAACACGACAAACTCTTCCAAAGAAATTGGCCTTAGTAGGTCTTTAGGTTGTCCATTTATAAATACAGTGATTGCACTCATACTATCCTCATCTATTATACTTAAATCACAGTATATTCTGCGCCTAAAACTTCTTTTAATGCTTGTTCAACAGTAGCTGGTGCAATTAACCAACCATGTCTAAATAGACCATTAATTCTGCTAATACCGGGAGCAGTTTCTATTCGTGGGAAATTATCAATTAAGGCAGGTCGTAAATTAGTTTCTGTATGAATAATACGTGCCTCGGCAAGTTCTGGCAGAACGCTATGGGCTGCAGTCAGTAATTCTACAGTAGTCCTAACAGAAATGGGTGATCTATCTTCGCTTTCTATTTCACTGGCGCCGACAAAGAGGATATCTGGCTGACGAGGTACCAAGTAGACACGATAACGTGGATGTAAAAGCCTAATAGGTCGTTGCAAGGCGAGAGCAGGTGCTTGTAGCCATAGGATTTCCCCCCGAACTCCTCGTACATTTTGGCAAGAGAGGGTATGAGTATTAGCAAATTTAAGCTCTCTAGCTCCGACGCCTCTGGTATCAAATACCCAATCAAATGTAAACGTTTCTCTATCAGTAATGATTTTGTTGGCTTTTAGTTTTTGTACAGGCGTTTGCCAATGCCAGAGTGTGTTTTTGCAAGAAGCATATAGTGCATACATAGCTTCTCGAGTATGAATATGGCCTTCATTTTGTAGTGCCCACGCATGAGCTGGGCCTGAGATAGAGGGTTCTTCGGCTTTTAGTTGTTCAGTAGTTAATTTAATAGGTTTTTGGTCTACAGGTGCTTTTCTTTCTAATAAACTGATAAGACGTTGCGCTGCCCCCTCATCACCTCTGTGAGCAACCATGAGACTACCTTTATAGTGTAATGAAACAGGGGCATCTAGTTGAGGGACAATATGTTTCCAGAGTTCAAGAGAACGAACGCCAAGATTATAAATATGTTCATCTCCACTTTCTAATTCAGCGACATGACTTAGCATGCCTGCAGCAGTGAAACCTGCTGCTACGGGATCAGTGGGATGTGACGCTTTGTCAAAAACCTGTACTTGATGACCTTGCTGTGATAGTAAGAGAGCACATAAACGTCCGGCTAATCCAGCACCAGCAATACCAATATTCATAAAATTCCCTACCTGTTAATGGTTAAATGCTAGCATGACCTTTTAGTAAAGTGCAAATAAGCCCCCAAAAGAAATATATATTTTTTTTATAATATAGGATACATATTTACTAAACATATAAAGCATTGTCTTTTTGGTATTGAGACTATCAAGACATCATCTCTTATGACTGATTTTACTTCCTCTGATTATCAACAAACTATCCCTGACAATAGTGAGGAAGCTCCTACACAAGTGAGTCATGCAGTTAGAATTCTACAAGAAAAATTCGGCTATCGGGGGTTTAGGGGAAATCAGCAAGATATCATTAATCACTTAATTGATGGGAAAGATGCTGTGGTTCTAATGCCCACTGGGGCAGGTAAATCACTTTGTTATCAAATCCCAGCCTTAGTACGCCCTGGGTCAGGTGTGGTGATTTCACCATTGATTGCATTGATGCAAGATCAGGTACAAGCGTTACAAGGATTAGGCATACGAGCAGCTTGCTTAAATTCAAGCATGACATGGGAGCAGATACAGGATACGGAAAACGCATGGTCAAGAGGATATATTGATTTATTGTATATTGCTCCCGAAAGACTATTAACGACACGTGCATTGAATTTATTGAAAAAAGTTCCCATTTCTTTATTTGCTATTGATGAAGCACATTGTGTATCTCAATGGGGGCATGATTTTCGTCCAGAATATTTAGGGTTAAATGAATTAGCTCGTTTATGGCCAACAGTGCCTCGTGTTGCGCTAACAGCGACAGCAACACTAGAAACTCGACAAGATATTGCTGACCGTTTAGCTTTTAATCAGGCAAAGTATTTTGTTTCTAGTTTTGATCGACCTAATATTCGTTATGAAGTGGTAGAAAAAGATAATGTACGAACACAGTTGATGCATTTTATTAGTGAGAACCACCATGGTGAATCAGGCATTGTGTATTGTTTAACACGTAAAAAGTGTGAAGTGATAGCAGAATTTCTAAATAAACAAGGTATTAAAGCATTGGCATATCATGCTGGATTAGATGCTCAAACTAGAGCAAAGCATCAGCAACAATTTTTATATGAAGATGATTTGGTGATGGTAGCTACTATTGCTTTTGGGATGGGGATAAATAAACCTGATGTGCGTTTTGTTGCGCATGTAGATATGCCTAAGTCGATTGAGGGGTATTATCAAGAAACTGGGCGTGCTGGTCGTGATGGCTTACCGGCAACAGCATGGATGGCATTTGGTTTACAGGATGTATTACAACATAGAAAAATGATTGAATCTTCTAATGCTGAAGAGGTTTTTAAGCAACGAGCACGAGAGCAATTACAAGCTATGTTGTCTTACTGTGAGTCATCCTTATGCAGAAGGGTGGCGTTATTAGCGTATTTTGGGCAATCCAGTCATGCCTGTGGTAATTGTGATAGTTGTGATAGACCTATGTCTACTTGGAATGCAACAATTGCAGCACAAAAAATATTATCTACCATTTATTGGTTATATAGACGTTATGAACAACGTTTTGGGGCCAAATATATTATTGATATTTTGTTAGGTAAGCATACGGATAGAATTGATGAGTTTGCGCACTATAAGTTAAGTACATTTGGAATAGGCAAAGAGTATGATGAAGCAACATGGCAAAGTATTATGTTGCAATTAATGGCACAAGGTTATTTGAATGTTGATATAGAAGGTTACTCAACGTTGACATTAACGCCTAAAAGCGTGCCAGTATTAAAGGGACAAGAGTCAGTATTCATGATACAGGCTCCCTCAAATACATCACAAAAATCACGTAATATTATGCCAGTACGTAAAAAGACGTTTGAGGAGCAATTTCCACAAGCGAGTGTACGTTATCATCAGCTTAAACAATGGCGAGAACAGGAAAGTCAAAAAGAGGGCGTAGAGCCACAATTTATTTTCACGGATACTACTCTGAAATATATTGCGTTAGAAAATCCTCAGACGTTAAAAGCATTGGCTAATATAGATGGTATTAATGCTTATAAACTAAATCGCTTTGGATTGTTAGTATTGCACGAATTAAATAGTTTACAAGTAAACTAATGGAGTATTGACAATCTCTTTTATAGTTTACTTTTAAACTAACAGTGTGTTGGCAATCTGTTATGGTATTTTGACGTGCAGGTTTTTTTATCTTAAGTCCAATGAGGAAACTATCAACTACAAAACCTGCACGCCGAAAGTATCTACTTTAGTAATAGACTGATAGTTTACTCGTAAACTAACGGTGTGTTGGCAATCTGTTATGGGATTTTGACGTGCAGGTTTTTTTATCTTAAGTCCAATGAGGAAACTATCAACGTAAGCGTCCGGTGAATACATGTATTCATTCCTGCTAAATTGCGCGACACTATGGTTTTGTGTATGTTAGGAGAAATCAATGCCGTCTTTAATGCGTATCGAGACCGCCCAACGAGTGGGAATTCAAGAGCAAGCGTCTAGCCTACTGGCACTAGATAGAATCATCCTGGTGAGTGAGGCGACAGATTTACGAGCAGGGATGGATACCTTGCGCACTAAGGCAATTCAGCGCTTTGGTCAGGTGGCACCTCACGAAGCCTATGTGTTTATGAATCGCACGCACACGCTTCTTAAATTACTCATGCACGATGCGATGGGGTCGTGGCTATGTGTTCGTCGACTACATGAAGGACGCTTTCACGGTGCAGGCTCACGGATGAATCCGGCACTGTCAGCAGAACAACTGCAGGCCTTAGCCTTGGGGCTGCCTTGGCATCGTTTAGGTGAAGCCGGTATCTATCGTTATTGTTAGTTTGATCGTGAGCTAAGTGGGGCGATCTTGTCAATTAGGTATTCTCGGTATCGCTTATTTTATCGGCATAAGGCATACTACGTCTTATGCCGAATTCTTTTGCTGACTTTCCTCTGATTTATTCCAGTTAACTGTCTGA
>NZ_AYSV01000067.1 GCF_000506865.1 Pelistega indica | reverse complement strand
TTGATGCTCAAGCCGATTCAGATAAAAAMCGAATATTAAAAACAACTATTAATTCTCTGCGCTCTCACATGGTTAAATCCACATGTATATTTAGATGCTGTTTTCTTAATTGGTTCAATAGCAACCAAATATCATGGACGTGAGTTATCTTTTTATTTAGGAAATATTACAGCTTCTTTCTTATTCTTTTTCTCGTTAGGCTATGGCGCTCGTTTATTACAACCTATTTTTAGAAAGCCACGCTCTTGGCAAATTTTGGATTTTATAATTTTTATTATTATGATTTATATCGCCATTTCTTTATTAATAGAATAATGTTCTTATGAACTAAACCAGTACTGACATAACTTACTTTATTTATAAAATAAGCACATTATAAAAATATTCTTCTTGAACTAGGTGATCTAGGTTATCAATAAAATGGCACTCCCAATGTGTAGGATTTTCGTTGTGACTCATCATTTCTCATCAATTAATTTTCTTGAGTACTACACTTGAAAACCTACACATCAAAACATAATAATTTATTTATCTTTACGTAACTAAATCATCCTAACATTCTAAAATTTTTTTCTCAGACAACACAATCCCGCCTGCCTATTTGTTATTTAAGCTTATGCGCAAATTTTTTCATAAACTTATTTACCTTTTCAGCGACTACTAAAGAGCAATAAGGTTGATCAGGATTATTTTCAAAGTAATGATGATGATAATCCTCCGCTTCCCAGAAAGGCACATTATCATAGAGTGCTGTGACAATCGGTTTATCATAATGAGGCTGAGCCTCTTGAATAGCACGTTGAGCTATTTCTTTTTGTGCAGCATTGACGGCAAAAATAGCTGAAGCATATTGTGTACCTTCGTCAGCACCTTGTTTATTTAACGAGGTGGGATCATGCAAACTGAAAAATACCTCTAACAATTCTTTGTACGAAATTATTTCAGGATTAAAATGAATTTGAACAACTTCCACATGCCCTGTTGTTCCTGTCTTAACCTGTTTATAACTTGGATTGTCTAATTCACCCCCAGCATAACCAGGCAATACTTTTTCAACACCTTTTAATTTTTCAAAAGCCGCTTCTACACACCAGAAGCAACCTGCACCAAATACGGCAATTTCAATAGACATAATTCACTCCTAAGTCCTTTATGTTTGTCTCATTGATGATAAGAATAATAACTGTCAATCACATAGTTCACTAGCTATTATCGAAGTAATTGACTACCTAATTTTTAGTTTACTTGCTCATCACCTTTTACATGTAAAATCCAGTCAGCCATGATTATCGCCTCTTCTGTAGACACTTTAGGTTGGGCAGGCATACGTAAAGGTCCCCATTGCCCTATTCCTCCTTCAACGATTCTTTTAGCTAACTCTTCTACGGTAACAGTCTTATCTTGTTGATATTTATCCGCCACCATTTTAAAAGAAGGTCCTACTCGCCTTTCATTTACCTGATGACAATGCATACAGATTTTATTTTTCAATAATGTTGATGCATCTAAAGATGGTTGTGCATACACAGCCGACATTGTCAACAATGGAAACAATAATATGGATAATCTCTTCATAGGCTTACTTATTAAAAACTTGTTAAAATCAAGCTAATTCAATACTCGATAGTTTATCACTACTTCTCAAAAGACAGGATAACGCTATCTTATTTAATACGGAATGATTTATGTTAACTTACCCACAAATTGACCCTGTTGCACTTGAGCTTGGACCGATTAAAATTCACTGGTATGGGCTCATGTATCTTTTAGCATTCTTTTTTGCTTGGGTTCTCGGTCGTTATCGTGTCCGCAAAGGGGCTTTAGACATCACTGTTGAACGGTTCGAAGATTTACTTTTTTATTGTATTCTTGGCGTTATTTTAGGTGGACGTCTTGGTTACGTCATCTTTTATAAATTTAGCTACTACTTACAGCATCCACTAGAAATTTTTGCTGTGTGGGATGGTGGGATGTCATTTCACGGAGGACTTATTGGCGTTTTATTAGCTATGCTTTATTTTGGTCATAAAGAGAATAAGACATTCTTTCAAATTTCAGATTTTGGTGCACCATTAGTACCTTTAGGCTTAGCCACAGGTCGTTTAGGTAACTTTATCAATGGCGAGCTTTGGGGAAGAACGACAGATGTTCCTTGGGGAATGGTATTTCCTAATAGTGACGGCGCTGTTCGCCACCCTTCTCAACTCTATCAAATGGCATTAGAAGGTATTACTCTATTTGTTATCTTATGGCTGTTTTCACGTAAAAAACGTCCAACAGGTCAAGTTAGTGCAGTCTTCTTAATAGGCTATGGCGCATTCCGATTTATCGCAGAATACACCCGTGAACCTGATAGCCATTTAGGGTTCCTTGCTCTTGGTCTGAGCATGGGGCAATGGCTATCTCTTCCAATGATTATTGCAGGGATTATTCTCTACATTATTAGCGCAAAGAAATCTGACCGTCAGCCGTCACATTAACTTCAACTTTACCCCCCTCTAGGTTCACAGCATCGTCTGCGGACTTAGAGGAATAAGTCGTTGCCGCTGCTGCAGCGTACATCCTAGGTTGACGACCTGCATTATTATTTAATTGAATACTATTAATGTGATATGTTTGTGAACCAAAAGCCTTTGCAACAGCACTGGCTTTTTTATTAAATGCTTCAGCAACATTTGCTATCAATTTTTCTTCGACCTTATTTCTACTTTCTTCAGAGAGAATAAATTGAATATTATCAAGCGTCATCATGTCTTTATTCATTGCAATAAACGCTTGTGCTTTAGCAAAGTCCTTACTAGTGACAATCACTTCACCACGCATTACCCAAGAGATTTCTTTCTCTTTATCACCAACACTCCAAAATCCATAATCACCATTTCTAATAGTTAAATCGGGATCTGCTTTACCTTTTTCCAAGACAGCATTAATCGCTTTATTCAATTGAGTAGTTAATTCTTGTTGGTTTGTTCCTTGTAATTGCTTAGATAAGGTCAAACGTACCACATCAGGTTTCACCTCTTCTTGCACACTTGCTGATAAATTAATTACTGTCTGGTCATTTGCTGGTTTGTTAGTTGTCATTTCTGTTTGTGCCAAAACACCTGACTGCCAGGCTACCATAGCAATAGTACTTAAGGCTAAAACTTTAGTAATCGTTTTCATATACATTGATCCTTAAAAAACAAAATGGAACAAAGGTCATGATACCGACTAATCATGTATATGTAACTACAAAAACATTAATTTTTGCAAAATTTTATGTCTAGAAATTAAGAAAAGGAAAATATAGAAAAGGGGGTTGCCCCGCCTGTAGCGTCAAGGTCGGCACCTCGAACCCTCAAGTTCAAAGTCGGCAGACTGGAATAAAGCTTCGGGTTCATCATAAAGACAATCACTCCCACTTTACTGATTTACTGCCTTGTGCCATACGCATAGGTAAGAGATGAATGACCAAGGTCACGACTACCGCAGGGCAAAACTATTATCGACTAAATATATTAACTATTAAATCGATTTCAATTCGTCAATGCTTTGATCCAAAAGAGCATTAATATCATTAATTTTGCTTTGGAATTCACCAAACTGAACACCCTTAAATGGACCATCACCTGATTCCATACTCATTAAATCAGATGCTAATTTTATACTTGCCATTATAGCAATTCTTTCTGGACTTAACGAGGGGGAAGCTGCTTTAATTTGTTGCATTAATTGATCAGCATGTTTTACTGAAGCAATTAATTTTTCTCTTTCAGAGCTATCTACACTTAGCGTTAAGCTACGATCCAAGATACTTACTTCTACACGTTCCATCTTATCGTTTCCTTAAATCGCATTATTAGGTAAATTCTCAAGAATATGTGCCACTCTATTGCGCACAGATTGAGATTTTTCACGCCACAAAGATAACTCTTGTTGAGCCTTATTTAATTGTGCCTCTAGCGTATTAACTCTGCTTGTTAACTCTTCTACTTGTTGACGTAAGTTATCATTTTCTACCTTAACCCCTTCAGTTTGCGTAGATAAGCTAGTCGTTAATTCAGCCACTTTCGCTTCTTGAGACGTTAATTGCTGACGCAATGTAGAGCCTTCTTGTGTTGATGCATCTAACCGGCTGAGCAACTCATTACGCTCTGCCAATAGGCGACGACTCATCTCTACAATCTGCCCAATGCGAATAGCTACTTGATCTAGTTCTTGTAACATAAGCTTCGTTCTTAAAATAAAGTTGATAACAACAAATATGGTAAAGGTTAATTTTAACTGTAAATTCTATTAACTACCCACTTAAAAGTATGTTTTTTAGATTTAATTGTCATTTTACAAGGTAAAAAGAACAAATTCTCATCACTATTTTAGCGATAAATGACTATTTCCCAATACAAAACCGGCTAAAAATCACTCCTAGCAAGTCATCTGCCGTAAACTCACCGGTAATTTCATTTAAAGCTTCTTGGGCTAGTCGCAAATGCTCCGCTAATAGTTCAATATTATCATAACCATTAATTGAGGCATTTTCTAATTCAGTCTTAGCCATTTTCAACGCATTTAAATGTCTCGTTCTCGCCAAAAATAAACCTTCACTTTCTCCTTGCCAACCGATAATAGCTAACAATTCTTCCCTGAGCAATGAGAGCCCTTCCCCACTTTTTGCTGACAGCTTAATCAATGTTGACGCCTGTGTGACACTCGCACGCTCTGCTTCACCTTCATAGAAAACTCCTGCCGACTCTCCTCGCAAATCAATCTTATTCTGCACCTCGATTCGTTTTAATGAGGGTGGCACCATGGACAAAATAGATGCTGTCTTTGCATTAATCCCTTCAATTGGATCAATCAAAATTAAGGCTACATCTGCGTTTTGTAAGGCTTTATAACTCCGCTCAATACCCATCTGCTCAACAATATCGCTAGTTTCACGAAGTCCTGCTGTATCAATAATATGAATAGGCACACCATCTAACACTATCTGCTCGCGTACCGTGTCACGTGTTGTTCCTGCTATATCTGTCACAATGGCAATATCATCACCAGCTAAAGCATTCAATAAAGAAGATTTGCCGACATTAGGAGCACCTACCAGAACGACATTCATTCCTTCACGCAAAATAGCACCCTGCGTTGCTTGTGCTAACACATTGTCTAATTCATCCTGTAATCGCGCCAACTTTCCCCTAGCATCAGCGGCTTCTAGAAAATCAATTTCTTCCTCAGGAAAGTCCAAAGTTGCCTCTACAAGCATACGTAAATTAATCAAGTTATCCACTAATGCATGGATATGCGTTGAGAAACTTCCCTTTAAACTCCGCAATGCCATACGAGCAGCAGATTGACTAGAGGCATCAATTAAATCAGCAACACTTTCTGCCTGTGCCAAATCCAATTTATTATTTAAAAAAGCACGTTTAGTAAATTCACCAGGTTCGGCTAATCTAGCACCCAATTGCAAACAACGCTCTAATAACATATTCATGACTACAGGTCCGCCATGACCTTGTAACTCAATCACATCTTCACCAGTAAAACTAGCAGGAGCAGCAAAATAAAGCATTAGACCATTATCTATGGCTTGATTATTGGCATCTACAAAATCAGTGTAGAGTGCTTTTCGAGGTTCAGGCGTTTTACCCCCACTAATGCTTTGAGCGATAGGAAGTAAATTTTTACCTGATAACCGTATTACCCCAACTCCTCCTCTTCCGGGAGCTGTAGCAATAGCAGCAATAGTCGCTATATATTCCATCATTTACTTTATAAAATATCTTTAACTTCAACCATTACTTCTTGTTCGACAGAAATAATTTCTGAATTTGTTTTTACACTTTTTTTGGACTTATGTTTGAATTGGCGTTTACGTAAAAACCTCGTTTCTGAGGTTTTGTTTTCATCAGTAAATACAGACAATTCTTTAAGTGCTTCAAGATAAACTCCCCGCTTAAACTCAATCACCTGTTCAAGCTGCACCCAATACTTACTCCAACGCCAAGCATCAAACTCTGGATGATTGGTCGCTCGCAAGCTAATGTTTTTATCTTTACCTACTAACTTTAATAAAAACCAAATCTGTTTTTGTCCTTTATAGTGTCCTCGCGACTCTCGTCGCACAAAATGTTCTGGTACGTTATAGCGTATCCAGTTTCGCGTTCGCCCTAATATTTGGACATGTTCAGGTTTAAGACCGAGCTCTTCATACAATTCGCGATACATCGCTTGTGTAGGATTTTCGCCATACTTTATACCTCCTTGAGGAAATTGCCATGACTTTTCTCGTATTCTTTTACCCCAAAACACTTCATTCTTTTGATTTAAAAGGATAATACCAACATTAGGACGGTAACCTTCGCGATCAAGCATGCACCGCCCCTTAAATTCAAATATAATTAAGTTTGATTATACGTTTCTATTTTAAAAGTAACCATGTTAGCGTCACATTTTCACTTAAATACTTCAAAAGAAGCCCCTGCTGATGCCGAAGTCATCAGCCATCAATTAATGATGCGTGCGGGCATGATTCGTAAACATGCAGGGGGAATTTATACATACATGCCCCTTGCTCTAAAGGTTTTACGCAAAATTGAAAACATTATCCGCACTGAGATGAACAATGCAGGTGCACTAGAAATTTTAATGCCTGTTGTACAACCTGCTGAACTATGGATGCAAACGGGTCGTTGGGATGCCTATGGCGCTGAGTTATTGCGTATCAAAGATAGACATGGTCGAGATTTTGTCTTACAACCCACTTCTGAAGAAGTGGTTACTGAGATTGTAGCTAATGAAATTCATAGCTGGCGTCAACTGCCTTTAAATTTATACCATATTCAGACTAAATTCCGTGATGAGCGTCGTCCACGTTTTGGTCTTATGCGTGGCAGAGAATTCACGATGAAAGATGCTTATTCATTCGATCGTGATGAAGCTGGTGCGCTCAAAAGCTATGACATTATGTTTAATGCTTACAAAAAGATCTTCACTAACCTAGGGCTAAAGTTCCGTGCCGTCAATGCAGATACAGGATCTATTGGTGGATCACGCAGTCATGAATTCCAAGTAATTGCAGATACTGGTGAAGATTTAATTGTTTACAACCCAGATTCTGAATATGCTGCTAATATTGAACTAGCCGAAGCTCCTTGTTTAATTGCAGAAAGAGCCCTCCCTAGCAAAGCACTTGAACTTGTGCCTACACCTGAGGCGAATAAGTGTGAATTGGTGGCTGAGTTACTCAATATTCCTCTACAACAAACTGTTAAATCAGTTGTGTACAGTGTACAAGACGAGGAAGGCAAAAAATCTATTTACCTTTTATTGGTGCGTGGTGACCATGAAGTTAACGAAGTAAAAATTGGTAAATTAGCCGCTTTCAAACATGGCTTCGAACTAGCCTCCGAAGAGGAAATCATTGAGCATTTTGGTTCTAAACCGGGTTATTTAGGCCCTGTTAATACTGTTAAACCTATTCACATCATTGCAGACAAAACAGTAGGCAATATGAGTGACTTTGTTTGTGGTGGAAACCAAGAAAATACTCACTGGGTGGGTGTTAACTGGGGACGCGACTTGCCAGAGCCTATGATTGAAGATATACGTAATGTTGTCGCTGGTGATCCTGCCGTTGATGAGCCAGGTACATTAGCTATTGAACATGGTATCGAAGTAGGCCACGTTTTCTTCTTAGGGGATAAATATTCTGAAAAACTAAAAGCGACTTACCTCAATGAACAAGGTAAGCCAGAAGTCATCCAAATGGGTTGTTATGGCATCGGTGTTAGCCGAATTATGGCTGCTGCTATTGAGCAAAATAATGACGACAAAGGAATTATTTGGCCTTTACCTATCGCTCCATTTGAAGTTGTTATTTGCCCTATTGGTTGGGGTAAAAGTGAGGAAGTTCGCCAACAAGCTACTAGTATTTACAACTACCTCAAAGATCAAGGCATTGATGTTATTCTAGATGATAGAGATGCTCGTCCCGGTGTCATGTTTTCAGAATGGGAGCTCATTGGTGTACCTATTCGTGTAACTGTCGGAGAGAAGGGTCTTAAAGAAGGTATTATTGAAGTACAAGCCAGACGTGATAAAGAATCCCAAAAATTGTCACCATCTGAAGTAAATTCTTATCTCTTTAATCTATATCAACAACTTAAAAGTACGGTATAATTTGCTGTTTAAGTAATATTACTTTTACATAAGCTTGTTATGTCTACAAATAACACTTCAGACTTCGCCTTCCCCGTCCGTGTTTACTACGAAGATACTGACGCAGGAGGCGTTGTCTTTTACGCCAATTATCTAAAATTTTTCGAACGTGCTAGAACTGAATGGTTAAGACGTTTAGGTTTTAACCAATCATTACTGGCTCAAACTGAAGGCATTATTTTTGTCGTTGTAGGCACACAAGTTAACTATAAAAGCCCAGCTCGTTTAGATGATTTATTAACCATCCAAACAAAAATAAAGAAAATTGGTAATGCATCTATTGATTTTGAACAATATTGTGAACGTGACGGAAAAATATTAGTCAACAGCAATATTCAGATTTGTTGCATTAACCTTGATACCTTTAAAGCGAGTCCTATACCAGACTCTATTCGTTCTATTTTAATTTCAGCTCAGGATATTTAAGTACCATGAATCCCCCCGTCTCACCAGAAGCAGCAGAAATGTCTGTTTTTACCTTAATTGCTGACGCCAGTTTACCTGTTCAAATTATCATGCTTATTTTAGTGACAATTTCTGTCATTTCATGGGCATTCATTATCAGCAAATACCTAACCATTTCTCGTACAGATAAACAAACCAAAGAATTTGAACAACAATTCTGGCGTGGTGGTGATTTAGGCTCTTTGCATCAAAACATCTCTCGCAATCCTGATGAAGCTGGTGCACTAGGTCGTATTTTCGATGCAGGCATGACAGAGTTTTTAAAAGCACGTCAAAAAGAAGCGTCTGCCGAAACTCAAGTTGAAGGTGCTGAGCGTGCTATGCGTGCAACCTATCAACGTGAAGTTGATTTATTAGACTCAAAACTTAACTTTCTTGCCTCTGCTGGTTCAGTTAGTCCATACATTGGCTTATTAGGTACAGTTTGGGGGATTATGCACTCATTCCTAGGTCTAAGCACAAACGTAACAGCCACTCTGGCAGCTGTGGCACCTGGTATTGCCGAAGCCTTGATTGCAACGGCAATTGGTCTATTTGCGGCAATTCCCGCTGTGCTTGCCTATAACTATTTCTCCAACTCTATCGACAAAGTCTCAAGTCGCTTTGATAGTTTTATGGATGAATTTTTAAATATTTTACAACGTCAGACTAAATAGTTACCATGGCTGCTAATAGAAAAGGGCGTGGTCGATCACGCCGTCTAAAAAATGAAATGAACGTCGTTCCATATATTGACGTAATGTTAGTATTACTCGTCATTTTTATGGTGACTGCTCCTATGATTACACCTGGATTAGTGAATCTACCTTCTGTAGGACGAGCAGCAGAAGTACCAACAACACCAGTTGAAGTCCAACTAGAAGAAAACGGCGATGTATCAGTTCGTTTACGCCAATCTGGTGCAGAGTTTGAGAAAGTACCAAAAGAAGAAGTACTTTCTCGTATTCAATCTATGGCTCAAGCTGATACGCCAGTAGTGATTTCTGCTGATGGTAAAGTTGCCTATGAAGAAGTGATGAAAATTATGGATACGCTACGCTCAAATGGCTTAACGCGTTTGGGGTTAATGGTTAACCAAACAAAACAAGCGAACACAAAAAAATAGCTAAAACATAACCAGTCATTTTTATACTGTGCTTTGCCAAAAACAGATACATGAGATAAATATAAAATCCCCACCGAGATTTTATTCGCAAAGAGATGATAAGAAAGGTCTTGTCTTCTCTGTCATACTGCATCTGTCACTACTTGCAGCAATTATCATTAGTGCGCTAAATAAAACCGATTCCGCAGCAGGTCCTTTGCAACTTGAACTATGGACTGAAGGAACGGAACAAATTGTAGCTCCTCCTGCTGAGACTAGGACGCCTGACCCTGCCGAAGAAGATACTCGTACAGAAGAGGATCAACCACAGCCTGAGCCAGAACCAGAGCCGACACCCGCTCCAGACCCTGAGCCAGTCCATGCCGCAGAGCCTCCCAAACAAGCACCTCCCCCTCCTCCTCCCAAAGCAGCGGCTGCTGCTAGTAATATGAGCGAAGAGGATCCTGAGATTGCTCTAGAGAAAAAACGAGCCAAAGAAAAAGCCGAAAAAGAAGCCAAACGCTTAGCTGAACAAGAAGCTAAAGAGAAAGCTGAAAAAAGAAGCTAAACTAAAAGCACAAAAAGAAGCCAAACTAAAAGCACAAAAAAGAAGCTAAAGAAAAAAGCTGACAAAGAAGCAAAAGAAAAAGCATTGAAAGAAGCTAAACAAAAAGCTGAAAAAGAAGCTAAAGAAAAGGCTGAACAAAGAGGCTAAAGAAAAAGCGAGAAAGAAAGGCTAAGGAAAGGACAAGCTAAAAGAGGCTAAAGAAAAAGCGGCCAAAGAAGCTAAGGAAAAGGCTGAACAAGAAGCTAAAGCCAAAGCTGCTGCAAAAGCTAAAGCAGATGCTAAATTAGCCGCTGAGGCAAAAGCCAAAGCTAACTCAAAAGGTGATGCATTACGAGCAGCTATGCGTGGTGATATTAATAGCCGTGCTGGTATTAAAGGCGGACAAAACGATCGCAACCAAATTGGTGGCGGTGGAGGTAACGACGGATATGCAAGACTAGTTAAAGCTTGCGTGGAACCCCGTTTACGCTTCAGTGGAAATCAACGCTTAGGCGTACGCTACCGTGTTGAATTCGATAGTAGTCGCACAGTAACCAATGCCCGTATCACCAGAACTTCTGGCAATAAAGCATTTGATACCGCCGCGCTGAATGCACTTAAACAATGTAATCCATTCCCGAAACCACCTACTGGTAACAGTTATGTCGAAGGAAATTATGAGTTTAGACCACAATAACAGCCTTGCTTTGTAAAGATTTGAAAAAGAAATCTCTGCATTATGTGTTCATAGTGTACATAATTGATACACTATGAACATAGACAAATTTTTAGGAGAATGACGTCATGTCACTACTACGTAAATTACGTTCTCAACATCGTAGCACAAACTTATTTAGTGCTATTTTACTCGGCTTTAGTTTAAGCCTAACACCAGCTACTCAGGCACAGGTTAATGTTAATCTTTCAGGTTCTGGTGTCGCTAGTAATAAATTCCCGATTGTAGTTGCTGACTTTGCAGGCACAAACGGAAAAGAAATTGCTGATATTATTGCCGCCGATTTAACTCGCTCAGGTCAATTTGAAGTTACCCGTATTGGCGTAATGAGTACTGACTCAAGTGGCACAGCCAACTGGGCAGCTTTAGCTGAAGCTGGTGGTGGTAAAAATGTTATCTATGGATCTGTTTCGTCTAATACGATTAACTACAACCTTGGTGACACTGCCCAACAAACTAACTTGCAATCTTTAAGTATTTCTGCCTCTAATATGCGTCAGTTAGCACATAAAGCAGCAGATGCCGCTTATGAGCAATCAACAGGTGTTCGTGGTATTTTTACAACAAAAATCGCTTATGTCACAGGCAGTACATTATATGTTGCTGATGCGGATGGCGAGAATGCTCAGGCAGTCACTTCTGGTGCAAATATCATTTCTCCAGCATGGTCTCCAGACGGTAAACGTCTTGCTTATGTGAGCTTTGAATCAGGCAAACCTGTTGTTTATGTACAAAATTTAGCCTCTGGTGGTCGTAATGCTGTGGCTAATTTCAAAGGGAACAATAGTGCTCCAGCATGGTCACCAAATGGCTCTCAGCTTGCTGTTGCGCTAAGTATGGATGGTCTTTCAAATATTTATTTAATTGGTAGCAATGGCGGTTCTCCACGCAAAGTTACCGATTCTCCGGAAATTGATACTGAGCCATATTTCTTCCCTAATGGTAGTGGTTTAATTTTTACATCTGACCGTGGTGGTAGCCCACAAATTTATCGTACCGGTCTAGGTGGCGGTCAAGCAAGTCGTATTACTTTCAATGGTTCACAAAATCTTTCTGGTAAGATATCGCCGGATGGTAGTAAAATGGTATATACTAGCATGAGAGGTGGTGGTTATTCGATAGCCATCAATGGTCTAGGTTCAGGCTCTGATCAATTACTCACTTCTGGACCAAACGACCTATCTCCTAGTTTTGCTCCTAATGGTATGCAAGTACTTTATGCCGCCGGTGGTAGTTTAGGACTTGTAAATGCAGATGGTTCATTCTCCACTACATTACCAAGTAAAGGCAACGTCACTGCAGCAGCTTGGGGTCCCTTTACTGAGCAGAAATAATTTTTGTTTGTTTTGTTTATAATTTAAAAAGGAAATGCTATGTCTTTAGCAAAAATTCTATCTGTAGCGGCAATCGCAGCAACTTTAGCTGCGTGTTCATCAACATCTACTGACACTAATGCTAACGGTACTGGTGCTGGTACTGGTGCTAACGGTTCAGCTGTTATGGATCCATTCAATCCAAATAGCCCATTAGCTCAACAACGTTCAGTATACTTCGCGTTTGACAGCTATGTTGTTGAATCTCAATTCCAACCTTTAGTTCAAATGCACGCTCAATACTTAGCAGCTAACAGTGCACAACGTATCCGTATCGAAGGTAACACTGACGCACGCGGTAGCTCAGAGTACAACTTAGCATTAGGTCAACGTCGTTCAGTAGCAGTTGCTAATCAATTAACTCAACAAGGCGTTAACGCTGCTCAAATCGAAGCAGTTAGCTTTGGTAAAGAGCGTCCAGTAGCTACTGGTACAACTGAAGAAGCTTATGCTCAAAACCGTCGTGCTGACATTAACTACATTCGTTAATTTCTAGCGGTTTTATACCGACATTAAATGTCTACACGCCGCAATGGTTTAATATTATTGCGGCGTTTTATTTTACGAGACCATCCATGATGCTAAATAACACAACTCTTGCTCTTGTTCTTTCTATCAGTTTTTTTCAGTGTGACACAACCTGCTTGGGCTCAAGAAGACGAACAAGCACGTCGTGCTATCTTAGAATTACGTTCTCAACTTAAACAAAGTGATATGGTTCGTAATGACTTGGCACAACAAGTTCAAAAATTACAAAACGAACTTCGTCAAATCAGAGGACAAATTGAATCTTTAGGTAATGCTGGTCAATCACAAGCATTAGCTTCACGTGCAAATGACGATATTGGTCCATCAGCACAGGTCGGTGATCCAACTGAACAACGCGCTTACGATGCGGCATTAGACTTATTTAGACAAGGCAACTACGCAGGTGCTTCACAGGCACTAGCCAACTTCTCTTCAGCTTACCCTTCTAGCCCTCTCACTCCTAGTGCTATGTTCTACGAAGGTAGTAGCCGTTATGCCAATCGTGATTTCAAAAACTCTATTAAAGTTTTAAATGAAATGGTTCATGCCTATCCAAAAGACGGTAAAGCTGGCGACGCTTTATTAGTGATTGCAGGAAGCCAATTAGAACTTAATAATATTGATGGTTCCAAAGCCACTCTGCAACGCACGATTAAAGAATACCCTGGTACACCAGCCGCTGATACAGCCAAAGAGCGTTTATCAATGTACTAATGTTTTACTTACAGAATTTACGTCGCCTTTATCTCTAAAGGCGACTTTTTTTATGAACACTGAAAGTTTAAACTTAAAAGAAATCATCATAAATAATACTCGTCTTGCCTATACAGATAATGGACAAGGATCTGATGTTATCGTCTTAATTCATGGTTCACTTTGTGATTACCGTTATTGGAAATGGCAAATCCCAGAACTCGCTAAACACTTTCGAGTAATTGCACCTAGTCTTAGACACTACGCTCCTATTCCATTGACAAGCGTTGATGACTTTTCCTACCAGCAACACTCGCAAGATATTGCAGCATTATTACAACAGCTAGAAATTTCTAAAGCACATATCTTAGGACATTCCCGTGGTGCCGCTGTTGCTCTAGATCTTGCTTTAACCACTCCGCAAAGTATCAGTTCTTTAATTCTGGCAGATCCCGGTATTCGTGATCATCAGCAATTACAAGAAGGAATTGCATTTAAAAAAGAAGCCTTACAACTTATTCACGCAGGAAAATTAGATGAGGGACTCGCACTTTTCATTGACTCTGTCAGTGGCGAAGGTACTTATAAAAAAATGGTACGATGGTTCAAGGAAATGGTAAGAGAAAATGCCCATACACTTTTTCTACAACGCTATGAGAAACCTTTTCTCATATCATCAACGCTAGAATCTCTCAAGCTGCCCATCACATTAATGGGTGGTTCTGATAGTCCTGCCCCCTTCCCCGAGATCAATCGCACCTTACAAACCTTATGGCCACAAGCCAAGAGTTTTGTTCTAACACCTGCCTCTCATGGGATGAACCTTGCCTTACCACACGAATTTAACCATATTATTATTGAGCATATCAATGCTTACAACCAGTCATTAACTGCCTAAAAATAGTCATAAGAGAATGTACAGTATTAACAAAACTAAGGGGGTATTACTACCCCCTTAGTTTTGCTATTTAATTTAATAAATACACATTAATTGCCAAATGATTTAGCAGTTAATGGTTTTACTAAACATTGCGTTGATAGTTCATGACCATTACTTAAAGAAAAAGTAATGTGGACGTTATCGCCTACTTTTACCGCTTTTGGCGACATTAGCATAAGGTGATAACTACCCGGTGTAAACACAACTTCTTTACCAGCAGGAACTTCGATTTCATTAAGATGACGCATACCCGTCATACCATTATGCTGATAACTTTCATGCAACATAATATGTTCAAAAGCATCAGACTTAGCTCCCACTAAATAAGCTGGTTTATTCACATCATTATTCTTAGCTTTCATATACAATGCAGAACTACCTTGCTCGCTAAAACGAATCCAACACTGACTAAACTCTACAGCTTCTGCGCTCTCTTTTGAAACAGTAGCTGATGCGTGATGATGTTGATGATCATGACTCATTTTCTCATGTTGGTGATTATGAGCCATAACTGCTGTTGCAGCAAACAAAGATAAACTAATTGTAGAAAGCGTTTGAAAAGTGAACATTTAAAAGTCTCCATAACAAGATTTGTTCACACTATTTCTAAGGCCTCTTACAAAGAAAAAGGTGAATTGTCATTATAGTACATAAGCCAATACAACTCTATCCGTTCTGGGTCACATAATAGTTTTCACTCTCATCTCAACACTTATTTTCTTCCTTCTACGCTTCTTTCTGTGACTTATATATTCTTTTACTTGCCACTATAAACAACACCATATACAAGCTAACTCCCTGCTCATTCATTTCACTATCACTGGATACGCTAAACAACCCAATATACATCGCTCATTCACTCAGATACTATATCTATCATTACTTATGACCTCTACAAAAATAGTGGCGGTCAAACTATAATAGAGAAAACCACTTCTTTAATTTGAATATATGCGTATCTTATTAGTCGAAGATGAACCTGATTTGGCTCACTGGCTCGTAAAAAGCTTGCATAAAAATGCAGGTTTTAATATTGAGTGGGCGAATGATGGACTAATTGCTCTCAAACGGCTATCTGTCGAAGAATTTGATGCCGTTATTTTGGATTTGGGCTTACCTAGTATGGATGGTCGTACCTTGTTAAGTAGACTACGCGCCGATGATAACCGCACCCCCATTCTGGTACTCACTGCTAATGACTCTCTGTCCTCTCGTGTCCAAGTATTAGATATGGGGGCAGATGATTTTTTACCCAAACCGTTTATGACTGAGGAATTAGTCGCTCGACTATTTGCTCTCATTCGTCGTAGCCGTGGTCGTGATAAACCACAAATGTCTTGCGCTAGTTTACACTATGACCACAGTACTAAATCGTTCTTACTCCAGCAAAAACACCTGTCCCTAACGCCAAGAGAAAATGAAGTGTTGCGTATTCTCATCCAAAAAAGTGGAGAGCCTGTTAATAAGCAGTTTATCCTCGATAGAATGCTTGATCCCGATACAGAACTTACACCAGATGTCGTAGAAGTCATCGTACATAGACTACGCAAAAAATTACAAGGAAGTGATGTCCAAATAACCACCTTACGAGGAATTGGCTATTGCCTCGAACCAATATTGGACTCGCTAGATGCATAAACAACAAAGTTTAAAGAGCACCTTATTATGGTTCATTCTACCTATCGTCATTTTAGTGATGATTACTTCATGGCTAAGCTCTATCCATAAATTAAAAACACAAGTCCAACAAGCCTTTGACCGTACACTAGCAGGTGCTATTCGTTCCATTGAAGTCAATGTCAAAACAGAGAATGGTGGGCTTTCTATGGAGCAACCCTTTTATTTATTTGAGCTACTGGAATTAACGACACAAAGTCCTGTCTATTTCCGTGTGGCGACCGAAGATGGTTTAACTGAAATTGGTTATGCTTCCATTCCCTTACCAGAAGATATGGAGCTTAGTAATAAGCCTGTTTTTTATGATAGTCAATATTTCGGCGAGAATATTAGGATTGCCGCTATTGCTATACATCCCAAAACACCTTTGAGTTACTCTCCTAATACACGACTGATTATCCAAGTAGCAGAAAGATCACAGGCAAGAACTAATTTTCTCAATGTGATGCTGTGGCAATCTGTGGGAAAAGATCTTTTCATTATTGTGCTATTAATAATTATTATCTACGTCGGTATTTTGATTACTTTACGCCCATTACAACAGCTTAATCAAAGAATTGCTCAACGCAATGATAATGATTTACGCCCAATTGTCGAAGAGGAGCTTCCATCTGAAATTACGCCATTAGTAAAAGCGATTAATACTCACATTGATCGTTACGCAAAAAGTATTCATTTACAGCGACAATTCTTAGATGATGCCGCTCATCAGCTAAGGACTCCTTTAGCCATACTCAATACACAAATTAGTTATGCGCGTAGCCTCACTCACAATAATCAAGAAATGGACGAAGTCTTATCCGCTACTCAGCTACGGCTAAGTAATACCATTGATTTAACTAATCAATTACTAACATTAGCTAAAGTACAAAATGCTACTGATGCCGCCTCCCTTAATCAACAACAAGAAATATTGAATATTTGTGAATTAACAAGTAAAACAGTTAATGATTTACTACCTTTTGCAAGACGGAAAAAGATTGATTACGGAATGGACATACCCAATAAACCTCTTTATATACAAGGAGTAGCTTGGCTCATCCAAGAAGCTCTTAGTAACTTAATTGGTAATGCCATCAAGTATTGTCCTAGAGGGGCTCAAATCACTACATCAATTATTGAACAACCCGATACGCTTATTTTGCAAGTGGAAGATAATGGTCCCGGCATGAGCCCAGAAGACATTGCATCAGCAGGTAAACGTTTTCGACGAGGTAGTGCTGGCCGTGAGCAACAAGGATCTGGACTAGGTTTAGCCATTGTGCAAACTATTGCTGACATTAACCAAGCACAGTTAGAATTTCTTCCCTCTTCTTTCATGTCAGGCTTAAAAGTACGTCTTATTTTTCCTAAAAAATGCTAGGGATTTCCCTAGATTACAAAAAAATTAAGCATTTTGAAAGCTAATCGAAAGGTTTCATTCGTTAAGGTATGACACTGATTAAAAAATAATCCTTCAACATGGAGATGACGATGAAATTTACTAAAAAATCAACAGCTTTACTCGCTGCTAGTGTATTAAGCTTTTCTTTCTTAGGATCTGTTTCTGCACAAGAACAGCCACAAAAACCTGAATGTGTTGCTCCCGCTCAGCCTGGTGGCGGCTTTGATTTAACTTGTCGTGTTGCTGTAAATGGTTTTCAACAAACTAAATTGCTAAAAGAACCAATGCGCACTGTCTATATGCCAGGTGGTATTGGTGCTGTAGCATACAACAATATCGTTGCTCAACGCAGCAATGATCCTAATGCTATCGTTGCTTTCTCTAGTGGTTCTTTACTTAACCTTGCTCAAGGTAAGTTTGGTAAATACACAGCTGAAGATGTTCGTTGGTTAGCCGCTATTGGTAGTGACTACGGTGTTGCTGTTGTTCGTGATGACTCACCATATAAAGACCTAAAATCATTAATGGATGCCTTTAAAGAAGATCCTACAAAAATCATTTTAGGTGCTGGTGGTTCTGTTGGTAGCCAAGACTGGATGAAAGCCGCTTTAACAGCAAAAGCAGCTGGTGTTGATTACAAAAAAATGCGCTTTGTTGCCTTTGAAGGCGGTGGTGAAGCTATTACAGCACTACGTGGCGGTCATATCCAAGCCTATATGGGTGATGCAGCTGAAGCTCGTACAATGATTGACGGTGGTACACCAATCCGTGTATTAGCAGTATTCAATACAGAACGTTTACCTGGTGTCTTAGCTAATGTTCCTACAGCTAAAGAACAAGGATACGATATTAACTGGCCTATCATTCGTGGTTTCTACGCTCCTCCAAAAATTAGCGATGCAGAATATAACGTATGGGTTAAATCATTTGATGATTTAATGAAAACGCCTGAATTTGCAAAATTACAAGAGCAACAAGGCTTATTCCCTTTCAATAAAACAGGTGCTGAATTAGATGCCTATGTTAAAGAAAGTGTTAAAAACTACAAAGAGTTAGCCGACTCATTTGGCTTAATCAAAAAATAATTAATTCTTATTTTTCACAAAAAACTCACAAAGAGATAACCTCTTTGTGAGTTATCCATTTAAACATTTCTCAAATTAGGTGCTTTATGGTTTTAAATGACCGTGTCCTAGGATTTGCTGCCCTATTGGTTGCGGCATTTCTCACGTACTTTGGGTATGATTTAGAGCCTCCTTTCTCTTATGAGCCAGTTGGTCCTAAAGCATTCCCTCTTCTCATTGCGCTAATTATCGGTATTTGTGGCATTCTCCTTATTTTGAAAAAAGGTAAAGATATTGAGCCCAATCCAGCGGGTGCTAACTTCCGTATTTTCACTATGCTGATTTATGTTGTTGGTTATGCCTTTTTATTCCAATGGTTAGGATTTGTACTCTCAACCGCTATTATGTCCGTCTTTGTTTCTCGCCTATTTGGTGGTTCATGGGGCAAAGCAATTATAGGTGCTGTCTGTATGGCTGTTTTATTCTTTTTCTTATTTGATAAAGGATTAGATGTGGTACTTCCAACAGGTATTCTAGGAGATCTTCTATGAGTAGCTTCTTTGATCATTTAGGATTAGGGTTTGGGGTTGCTTTTTCTGCGATTAACTTATTAGTAGCTGCTATTGGTTCGTTTATCGGTACTATTGTTGGGGTATTACCTGGTTTGGGTCCAATTAATGCCGTAGCGATGCTAGTACCCATTGCTTTTGCGATGAAACTTCCTCCAGAAACAGCATTGATTTTATTAGCAGCAGTATATGTTGGTGCTGAATATGGTGGACGTATTACGTCTATTTTATTAAATGTTCCTGGAGAGGCTGCCGCTGTGATGACAACACTTGACGGCTACCCTATGGCACGTCAAGGTTTAGCAAGTGTAGCCTTATCACTATCAGCTTGGGCTTCTTTTGTAGGCTCTATGATTGCCACTTTCGGCATTCTGGCATTAGCACCTATTCTCGCTAAGTGGGCGATTGCTTTTGGTCCGGCAGAATATTTTGTGCTGATGGTTTTCGCATTTGCTGCATTAACCAGTTTACTAGGTGAACAACCTGTTAAAGGTATTCTTGCCGCTATGTTAGGTCTTGCTATTTCTACTGTTGGTGTAGACTCAAACTCTGGTGTTTATCGTTATTCATTTGACCTACCAAATCTTGCTGACGGTATTGATTTCGTTGTTGTCGTCATCGGGCTTTTTGCTATTGCTGAAATGCTTCAAATGCTAGAAAACCTTTTATCAGGCAATTCAATTGAAGTTCCTAAAGGCACTCGCAAAATGTTTAATTTTGCTGAACTTTGCAAAACTGGTTGGACAACCATTCGTGCGAGTGTAGTAGGTTTCTTTATTGGTATTCTACCCGGTGCTGGTGCGAGTGTAGCATCTGCTGTAGCGTACGCAAATGAGAAAAAAATGATTGAGGGTAAAGACCCTGAAGCCAAGTTCGGTAAAGGTGATGTCCGTGGTTTAGCTGCACCTGAGGCTGCCAATAATGCAGCTGCAACAGGTTCATTTATTCCTATGTTAACACTTGGTGTACCCGGATCTGGTACAACAGCTGTAATGATGGGTGCATTGACTTTATACAATATCACGCCTGGTCCTGTGTTATTTGATACACAACCTCAAATCGTCTGGGGACTTATTGCTTCACTCTTTATTGCTAACGTGATGCTCTTCCTGATGAACGTGCCAATGGTACAGATATTTGCAGCAATGCTACGTGTTCCACCATGGTTACTTGTCCCTGGCATTTTAGCCATCAGCTTCATTGGTGTTTATGCGATTAACGGAACAACCTTTGATTTAGTGTTAATGGTGGTAATTGGGATTGTAGGCTATTTCTTACGTAAATTTGAAGTGCCGATGGCTCCTCTTGTTCTGGGGGTTGTCTTAGGTGATATGATGGAACAAAATTTACGTCGTGCCTTATCTATGACTAATGGTGATATTGGTATTCTATTTGAAAGTAAATTATCTATTGGTTTGTGGATTGCTGCGGCATTAGTTGGTATCGTTCCTCCTTTAATGCGTAAAATGCGTAAAAAAGTAGTAACAGCACCCGCTAATTAGTTGTTTATTTAATAAAAAAGGCTCTACTCTATGCTAAGAAATCTGACACTAAAAGGAATTACTCCTTATCTGCTTGGATTTTTGATCGCACTAGGTGGAGCCTTACTCGCTAAATTCCTTAACGCCCCGTTACCTTGGCTTATAGGTCCTTTACTCATAACAGCCGTCACTTCAATGATGGGGGTTCCTTCCCAATCCCACAATATTTTTCGTAAGCTAGGTCAATGGGTTATTGGTACTTCATTAGGTTTATATTTCACCCCTCATACAGTTACTACTATTATTAATTTCTGGCCTTATTTAGTCTTAGGCTGTTTATTTGCTCTACTACTTAGCATGTTTAATGCTTTTTGCTTAAAACATTGGGGACACGTGGATTTCAAAACAGCATGGTTTGCTGGTGCTGTTGGCGGCGCAAGTGAAATGTCTAATCTTGCCGAACATTATCACGCAAGAGTAGATAGTGTCGCTTCATCTCATAGTGTTCGTGTTTTACTCGTTGTAGTAACCTTACCATTTATATACAAAATGCTAGGTGTACACGGAGATATAGCCAGTCCTGCTAGCCTAAGTTACCACTTCAATATCTGGGGACTATTACAGTTAATCGCTATTACCTCTGTAGGAATTTTCCTTTTTTCAAAATTCCACATACCTAATGCTTGGGTACTCGGTTCACTCGGTGCATCACTACTGTTAACAAGTAATGAAATTCACCTAACGCACCTTTCCCCGATGATTCAAAGCACTGGACAATTATTTATTGGTTGGTCTCTTGGTAGCAAATATGGTCCTGATTTCTTTAAAAAAGCACCCCGATATTTAACGGTTAGTGCATTAACCACAGTTGCTGCTCTAGTTGTGAGTGCTGATTTTCGCCTATATTTTATCCTTGCTAGCCAATATTCAATTTAGTACTATGATGCTAGGTGTTAGTCCTGGTGGTATTGCAGAAATGACGATTACCGCCAAAGTATTGATGCTAGGAGTACCTATTGTGGCAGCTTTCCATGTCACACGTATGGTTTTTATTCTGATTGTTGCCCAACCAATGTATAAGTTCCTAGCTAAATGGTTTGAATAGATTAACAGAACATTTATATCCTAAACAAACATATCCTGTCTATTTATATAACCCCAAAAACTTTACTCATAAAATCCCCCTTCTAGCCTAAAAGTTTCTTTTAGATATCTTATTTTTTCTGCTATATTTATATAAAATTTTCGTATAAAAAATCTTGCCGTTATAAAGTAGAATACTTTATTGTCTAATACTTACGATTACTGATAGGGGCTTTTCATGAAAAAAATCCATTTTACACTAGCGAGTATTGCTCTCGTCTTAGCGAGCACACATGCTCAAGCATCAACATTAGACACTGTTAAACAACGTGGGCATGTAGTTTGTGGTACAACAACAGGATTTGCTGGTTTTTCTGCTCCTGATGACAAAGGTGAATGGAAAGGATTAGACATTGATTTATGTAAATCAATAGCGGCAGCTGTTTTTGGGGATGCCACAAAGTTTAAAAACGTACCTTTGAACTCTCAACAGCGTTTTACGGCACTACAGTCAGGTGAAATTGATGTATTAACTCGCAATACAACAGTTACTCAACAACGAGATACAGCTTTGGGCATCCAATCTCCTGGTGTTAATTTCTATGACGGTCAGGGCTTCCTAGTCTCTAAAAAATTAGGTGTTAAAAGTGCCAAAGAATTAGATGGTGCAACAGTATGTATGCAAACAGGTACTTCTAATGAAAATACTATGGCAGACTGGGCTCGTGCAAACAATATCAAATACACCCCTGTTGTCTTTGATCAATTCAATGAAGTCGTCAATGCTTTTGCTTCTGGTCGCTGTGATGTATACACCACAGATGCATCAGGTCTAGCATCTATCCGTATTTCTCGCCTCTCTAATCCAGACGATTACGAAGTATTACCAGAGTTAATTTCTAAAGAACCTTTAGGTCCTTTTGTACGTCAAGGGGATGATCAATGGTACAACATTGTAAAATGGACACTTCAAGCACAGCTAAATGCCGAAGAGCTTGGTTTGACTAGTGCGAATGTAGATGAACAATTAAAAAGTACTAACCCAAATATTCAACGCTTACTTGGTGTAACTGAAGGCTCCGGTAAAAACTTAGGCTTAGATGAAAAATGGGCCTATAACCTAATTAAGCAAGTCGGTAACTATGGTGAAAGTTTCGACCGCAATGTAGGTCAAAATAGTCCTTTAAAAATCCCTCGTGGTCTAAATAATTTATGGACTAACGGTGGTTTACACTACGGATTACCAGTACGTTAATCTTCATAGATTGGTATCTTATTAAAAAGTAAGGCTCTATCTTGAGATAAAGATAGAGCCTTTTATATTCACTCTTCTTATTTAAGAAGAGAAAAGTATTAAAAATGTAACAAATTAATCATACCCCCTTGAAATGTCAAAAATCACCCCTATAATTAGCACTCAAGGGGTTAGAGTGCTAAACCTAATCCAGAAAAATTTTTTATACTTATTTTTTGACAACCAGGAGCTTTCCATGTCATTACGTCCATTACAAGATCGCGTTATTATCAAACGTGTTGACAACAAAAAAAACTACAGAATCTGGCATTATCCTTGCAGGTAGCGCAGAAGAGAAACAAGACTTAGGTGAAGTTATTGCTGTTGGCCCAGGCAAAAAAGCCGATAACGGTCAAATTATCCCTGTTGACTTAAAAGTTGGCGACAAAGTGTTATTTGGTAAATACGCTGGTCAAGCTGTTAAAGTTGATGGCGAAGAATTATTAGTTGTTCGTGAAGAAGAAATCTTAGCTGTATTTGCTTAATTTCTGCTTTTAACTTAAAAATTAATTTATCGCTTTGAACAATCAAAGCAATCTTAAAGGAATCAAACATGGCTGCAAAGCAAGTATTTTTTGGTGATGATGCTCGTACACGTATCGTACGTGGTGTAAACATTTTAGCTAATGCTGTAAAAACAACATTAGGTCCTAAAGGTCGTAACGTTGTACTAGAACGTTCTTTCGGCGCTCCTACAGTAACAAAAGACGGTGTTTCTGTTGCTAAAGAGATTGAATTAAAAGACAAATTTGAAAACATTGGTGCGCAATTAGTAAAAGAAGTTGCGGCTAAAACATCTGACAACGCTGGTGACGGTACTACAACAGCGACTGTATTAGCTCAAGCTATCGTAGAAGAAGGTTTAAAATACGTTGCTGCAGGTATCAATCCAATGGACCTAAAACGTGGTATTGATAAAGCGGTTGCAGTAGCTGTTGAAGAGTTACACAAATTATCTCGTCCAAGCTCAACTTCTAAAGAAATTGCACAAGTTGCGTCTATCTCTGCAAATAGCGATACATCAATCGGTGAAATCATCGCTAATGCAATGGATAAAGTTGGTAAAGAAGGTGTAATCACTGTTGAAGACGGCAAATCATTAGAAAATGAATTAGACGTTGTTGAAGGTATGCAATTTGACCGTGGTTACCTATCTCCATACTTCATCAACAATCAAGAAAAACAAATCGCTGCTCTTGATGACCCATTCGTACTAATTTTTGACAAAAAAATTAGTAACATCCGTGACCTATTACCTCTATTAGAGCAAGTTGCTAAAACTAGCCGTCCTCTATTAATCATTGCAGAAGACGTTGAAGGTGAAGCATTAGCAACATTAGTAGTAAACAATATTCGTGGTATCTTAAAAACTACTGCTGTTAAAGCACCTGGTTTTGGTGATCGTCGTAAAGCAATGCTTGAAGATATCGCTATCCTTACTAACGGTACAGTGATTTCTGAAGAAACAGGTCTTTCTTTAGAAACAGCAACTCTTGAACAATTAGGTCAAGCTAAACGTATCGAAGTGGGTAAAGAAAACACAATCATTATTGATGGTTACGGCACTGTAGAAAATATTGAGGCTCGTGTTAAACACATCCGTCGTCAAATCGAAGAAGCGACTTCTGACTACGACCGTGAAAAACTACAAGAGCGTGTAGCTAAATTAGCTGGTGGTGTTGCTGTTATTCGTGTTGGTGCAGCAACTGAAGTTGAAATGAAAGAGAAAAAAGCTCGTGTAGAAGATGCTTTACACGCTACTCGTGCTGCTGTTGAAGAAGGTATTGTTCCTGGTGGTGGCGTTGCTTTACTACGTACAAAAGACGCTATTGCTGCTGTTAAAGGTTCAAATGCTGATCAAGACGCAGGTATCAAATTAATCCTTCGTGCTATCGAAGCTCCTCTACGTACTATCGTAGCCAACGCTGGTGAAGAGCCAAGTGTTGTGGTAAATGAAGTAGTTAAAGGTAAAGGTAACTTTGGTTACAATGCAGCGACTGGTGAATACGGTGACTTAGTTGAACAAGGCGTATTAGACCCAACAAAAGTAACTCGTACAGCACTACAAAATGCTGCTTCTGTTGCAAGCTTACTATTAACAACTGAAGCCGCTGTTACTGAAATTGTAGAAGACAAACCTGCTCCTGCAATGCCAGATATGGGTGGCATGGGTGGTATGGGCGGCATGGGCTTCTAATTCAAAGCCTTAGCTAGTTTTACCCGCTGAACCCCCTTCAGCATGAAGACACAGATTGTTTTGCAATCTGTGTCTTTTTTCGATAAATTTTTTGCACACGATATAGATTAGATTTTCCAATCTATATTTTTAGTTTTGACGTGCAGATTTTTTTTAAGCAGGAAAAAATCACTCACTCATCATACATAAAAAAATCTGCACGCCGAAATTCACTCCTCAACGATAGAAGAAGACACAGATTGTTTTGCAATCTGTGTCTTTTTTTATGAATAAATTTTCTTTTTTTAGTTTTGCGCTAATTTCAGCCATATTAACAGTCGAATGTCTTAAAATAAGCCAACTGAAAAATATTAATAATTTTTTATACATGACCACAGAAAATCCCTTTAAAAGTAAACCGGGTATAAAGCGAATTTGGAATGCAACCCGTTATTCATTTCAAGGTTTCAAAGCAGCTTTTCAGCTTGAAGCGGCTTTTAGACAAGAGTTATTCCTCTGCCTTGTGTTAACACCAGTTGCGTTTTTTTTAGGACAAACACCACTTGAGGTTTTGTTTCTTTTGGCAACGTTATTTATCGTCTTAGCCATTGAATTATTAAACTCAGCTATTGAGTCATTGGCAGATCGCATTAGCAATGAGTACGATGAGTATATTGGTCGAGCAAAAGATATGGCTAGTGCTGCTATCTTTTTATGCTTATCTCTAGTCGCCATTACTTGGGCTTATTTTGTTATTAAACGAGTATTCTTATAAATCATGAAATTTACTGACAAACTTAATCATGCTTGGCAAACAAACAACTCTTTGTTGATGATAGGATTAGATCCTGATGTCAATCGCTTTCCTGAAGAGGTTAAAAATAATAAGCATGCAATTTATGATTTCTGCGTAAATATTATTGATGCAACAGCGCCATATGCTTGCGGCTTTAAACCTCAAATTGCTTATTTTGCCTCTGAAAGTGCTGAAGACCAATTAGCTGGTATTTGCCAATATATCAATAAAAACTATCCTCACCTCCCTATCGTTTTAGATTCCAAACGAGGTGATATTGGTACAACTGCAGAACATTATGCCAAAGAGGCTTTTTTACGATACAAAGCAGATGCAGTAACAGTAAATCCTTATATGGGTTTAGATTCTATTGAGCCTTACTTAGCTTGGGATGACAAAGGGGTTATTATCCTGTGCCGTACCTCAAATTTAGGCGGGTCTGACCTACAGTTTGCTAAGCTAGAAGACGGTACTCCTCTTTATCTCTATGTTGCCCGTTTAGTCGCCGAGAAATGGAACCCAACTGGACAATGTGGCTTAGTCGTTGGCGCCACCTTCCCTGAGGAAATCGCTAAAGTGCGTCAAGTAATTGGCGATGATATGCCACTTTTAATCCCCGGAATTGGCGCCCAAGGCGGTGATATTTTAAATACAGTATTGGCAGGTTGCAATTCTAAAACAACAGGCGTATTGATTAACTCATCACGAGCTATTCTCTATGCAAGTGCAGGAACCGATTGGAGAGAAGCGGCGACAAAAGTAGCCTCTTCAACAAGAGATGCTATTAACGAAGCCCGTCATAGTCTATCGCTAGTACCTGCTCTAGCGCAAACTTAACCGATTGTTGCCTAATCGCACTACGATTCCCCTTAAAAAACTGGGTTGTAGTGCGAATTAGTTGTTGATAATTCGACAATATACCAATTCCAAAACAAACCATTCCTACGGGTTTAGCCGGGCTACCACCATCTGGTCCAGCAATACCAGTCACACTTATCGCTATATCTAAGCGTCCTGTTTGGTACCCAGAAGATGATTGAATATTAGTTAATACCCCTCTCACCATCTCTGCGGCTGTATTTTCACTGACTGCACCAAAGGTCTCAAGAGTTATACTTTTTACATCTAATAAATCTTGCTTAGCTTGATTAGTATAAGTGACAAATCCACGATCAAACCACTGACTTGATCCTGCTGTTTCAATGACAGTAGATGCCAATAATCCACCCGTACAAGACTCAGCAACCGATAAGATAGCGTTGTGGCGCTTTAAACAGTCACCTACTTGCAAAGACAAGTGACTTAATACATTGTGTTCCATAGCGATATCCTTTGTTATACGTTAAACAAATTCTGACGAAACAATCCTACTCTCCTACTTAACAAAGGAAGAGACTAAAACTATCTTATACAAAACGTTTATACGCCGATAATTCGAACAGCAATCGCAATAATGAATAGACTATAAATGGCAGCGACAATATCATCCCACATCACGCCAAATCCATTTTGATATTTAGCATCGACATAGCTAATTGGCCAAGGCTTAACAATATCAAAGAAACGAAATACTACAAAAGCAAATAGTTGCCATGCAAAAGACAATTGTGGTGCCATCACAAATAAAACCAACCAAAAAGCAATAATTTCATCCCAAACAATACCACCGTGGTCATGTTCTTGCATATCTAATTGAAGACGTTGGCAAACATAAATACCTACCGCAAAGCCAATACAAATAATCAATGCCAAAATAAAATCATTGCTAATCACATAACTAATAATGGTCCAAAGCAACCACCCACATAATGTCCCCCATGTACCCGGGGCTTTTTTAATAAGTCCTGCACCAAACCCAAAACCAATACAACGAATTATTGATTGCTTCATCCAAGAAAAACTAGGCGTAAACACCGTTTCACTAGTCTCTATATGTTGATTGTCTTGCTGCATATATTTTCTCATTAATCATTAAATAATCAATTACGCAAAGTGGTCAAACCCTTTGTACTGCATATTTATTTCACTATTATTTTCATCTAATACTATCAGTTTATTTTTATCATTAGAAGTATTTGGAAGAATTGTACCAATCGCTGTGATTGGAATAGCCAATTGTTTAGCTATTTGCTGAATATTATCAGTCTTACTGGCTGGTGCCGTAAAACATAACTCATAGACATCTCCGCCTGATAAGACCGCCTCTCGGATAACTGCCAATGGTAAGGACTTAATCAGAGGGCTGACGGGCAACTGTTTTTCATAAATGCAAGCTGATACCTGACTTTGCTGGAGCATATGTCCTAAATCTTGGATTAAGCCATCTGAAATATCAATCATGGCATGGGTAATACCATTTAACGCTTGACCTAGCAACACTCTTGGCATTGGCTGCTCTAATGCCCCTCTTGTACTGTTCAATAATTGTTGTTCATCATAAGCTAAAGGTGCCTCTACTGCCTTAGACAAGAGTTGTAACGCTATATGTGCCGCACCTAACTCGCCACTTACCCAAATCACATCCCCTTCTTTTGCTTGACTACGCATTAAATAGGGTGGGCTCACCTCACCAAAAACAGTCACGCTAATGATAATACCCTTATCACTGCGCGTTGTATCACCACCAATTAAGGGACAAGCAAATTGCTCAGATAGGTGATAAAAACCATCCGCAAAGGCAGATAACCATGCCTCATCTAGGCGAGGTAAACCTAAGCCTAATAAACAGGCTATTGGTTTTGCTCCCATAGCTGCCAAGTCTGATAAATTAACAGCTAACGACTTATGCCCTAAGCGATAAGGATCTACATCAGAAAAAAAGTGACGACCTTCTAATAATAAGTCTTTACTTGTTGCTATTGTTTTGCCTGTTGTACAAGTAAAAAGTGCACAATCATCAGCTACTCCTAGCAACACTTGTTGGTGTCTAGAGTGAGCCTGTTGTGCACTGACTCGTGAAAAGTATTTTTTGATTAAATCAAATTCACCACTCATTCCTGAAGTGGTCCTCATGACTTAGCATTCACTTCAATGGGCCGTAATTCGGCCGCTAATTTATCCAAAACACCATTAACAAATTTAAACCCGTCGGTACCACCAAACTCTTTGGTCAATTCTACCGCCTCATTAATGACAACTTTATAAGGGACATCCACTGACTCAGATAGTTCAAATGTTGCCAATAACAATACCCCATGTTCAATCGGTGACAGCTCATTAACTGGACGATCAATAAAGCGAGAGAACTTTTCTCTTAATTGACCCGCTTGATCAAACACACCATAAAGTATCGTTTTGTACCATCCCTCATCCGCTGATGCAAATTCCTCATCAGAGCGGATATGTGCATCAATGGCACCTTTCTCTTGATGCACACAACCACTTACTATCCACGCATAAATACCTTGTAAAGCGTACTCACGCGCTCTACGACGAGCACTTCTACTTTTTATTGCCATTTTTTTCCTAATTATTTATTCTTCGTCTTCATCTTCGTAATCATCATCGTCATCATATTCCTCGTCATCATCAGACTCTGGAATTAATGCTTCGACTAGATTCGCCATTTCTACTGCACATACCGCACAATCACGACCTTTGGTTTCGGCACGCTCTTGGGCTTGCTCATCAGTCTCACATGTTAATATGCCATTTGCGATAGGAATATTCATATCTAAACCAACGCGTGTAATCGCCGCAGCACTCTCGTTGCTCACAACTTCAAAATGATAAGTTTCACCACGAATCACCGCACCTAATGCAATCAATGCATCAAACTCATAGCTTAATGCCATTTGTTGTAAGGCTAAGCCCATCTCCAAAGCACCAGGAACTGTGACCACCATAATTTGGCTTTCATCAACCCCTAGCTCACCTAATTCATCTAAACAAGCGTTAAGCTCTGCATAACCGATTTCTTCGTTAAAACGTCCGCATACGATACCGATATGTAATCCCTCACCGTTGCGATTAGGTTCTAAAGTATATGGTTTCATGGTCGATTCCTTTATCAAGTGAATATTGTGGCTATTATACTCGCTTTATCACATCAAATTTATGACAAATCACTCTAATTCATCAGTTTCAAATCCAGTCACAGTTAAGGAGTAACCAGACATACTTGGCATTTTACGAGGAACTGATAATAAACGCATTTGACCTACATTTAAATCTCGTAGGATTTGTGCGCCTACACCATACGTTCTCAAATCATATCGTTCAGCCACTTTTTTATGTGCTTGGTTGAGCATCATTCCAGGCTTCTAAGCGTGACAATAAGCGATGTTCAGATCCTTGGGCATTTAATAAAACAACCACACCACGCTCTGCTTGCTTAATGCGTTTTAATGCCTTATCCATTGTCCAACTATGTGCAATGCTGTCACAATCCAAGAAGTCCAATGCAGTAACTGGCTCATGCACACGTACAAGTGTTTCTTTATCTGCACTAATATCGCCATGTACTAACGCAATATGTGGTGCTCCTGATGCCTTATCACGATAAGCCACTGCTTTAAACTCACCCCAAGGGGTATTAAGCGATTTCTCAGAGATACGTTGAATCATAGATTCATGTTCACTGCGATATTGGATGAGGTCTTCAATAGTACCTATCTTTAGTTGATGTTGCTTAGCAAATTCAATCAAATCTGGTAAACGAGCCATCGTGCCGTCAGGTTTTAAGATTTCACAAATCACCGCTGCTGGCGTTAAACCCGCCATTTTAGTTAAATCACAACCCGCCTCAGTATGACCTGCACGGATTAATACCCCACCATGCACGGCACGCACAGGGAAAATATGCCCGGGATGAACAATATCTGTTGGTTTAGCATTAGCCGCTACCGCTACCTTAATTGTATGAGCACGATCAGCAGCAGAAATACCCGTTGTCACACCCTCTGCAGCTTCAATTGACAAGGTAAAATTAGTGCCAAACCCAGAGCCATTTTTGTTTGTCATCATGGCCAAATCTAATTGCTGGCAACGCTCATGAGTCAAGGTCAAACATACCAACCCTCTCGCATGCGTCACCATAAAATTAATCGCTTCTGGTGTAATAAAATCAGCGGCCATTAATAAATCGCCCTCATTTTCGCGATTTTCCTCATCCACTAAAATGACCATGCGACCTTGGCGTAGTTCTTCTACAATCTCATTGACACTAGCAATTTGATAATCACTAGACATTTCTTCTGCTGAACTCATGTTAATTCCCAATATTGGATATTTTTTCACTAATAAGCCGTCATTTTACCCCTTTTCGAGCGAATAATCCTTTGATTTTTCACCTTAATGTTTTGTTATCGGGGAATTAACTATGATGATTGTCTTAAACATGCTATTTAAACTTCACAAAAAAGGTTTATAATCAAACTCGTTTAAGCATAAAAGTTTTATGCTTGATTTTTTATACATTCTTTTATTCATACAATTAAACAACTTAAGAGTGGCTTAGTTCCTATTACCAAGGAGACATGTGATGATATTTGATGTAGAAACCCGAATTACCGAAAAATCAAACCAATCTTTAGCGCTTTGGTTGCGTCTGCAAGCCTGTCACAATCTAGTTCTAAATTACGTTCGCGATAAAATGCGCCAACAATTTAATGTCACTTTACCGAGATATGATTTAATGGCACAGTTGGCTGGACAAAAAAATGGCTTAAAAATGGGAGAACTTTCTTCTCGCCTAATGGTAAGCAATGGCAATATTACGACAATCACAACACAACTGGAAAAAGAAGAGCTGATTGAACGCATTCTTAGTACAGAAGATCGTCGTAGCACATTTGTTCGCTTAACTCCCAAAGGAACAAAAGCATTTAACAAAATGCAAAAAGCCTATGATGCATATATCCAAGAAGCCTTCAGCCAGTTTTCGGAAACCAATACTAAAAAACTACAAAAATCACTCAGTGATTTGAAAAAGACCC
Organism: Pelistega indica; assembly: GCF_000506865.1. Lineage (GTDB taxonomy): Bacteria > Pseudomonadota > Gammaproteobacteria > Burkholderiales > Burkholderiaceae_B > Taylorella > Taylorella indica. The sequence goes on along the minus strand of NZ_AYSV01000067.1, from coordinate 22,559 downwards.
TTTCCATTAGTCTTAATTAATACTTTTTTATAACCAGTTTTATATGATAAAAACATCAGAACCAAATGCTCAGCAACACTATGATATTTGTATTATCGGTGGTGGCATCAATGGAGTCGGTATTGCCAGAGATGCTGCTGGTCGTGGGTTAAAAGTCCTTGTTTGTGAAAAAAATGATTTAGCCAGTGCTACATCATCCGCCAGTAGCAAACTTATCCATGGTGGTCTACGCTATTTAGAACACTATGAGTTTAGATTGGTTCGTGAAGCACTTTCCGAACGTGAAACACTATTAAATATTGCCCCTCATCTGGTTCAACCACTACGTTTTGTGCTTCCTCATGAACCTCATTTACGTCCTGCATGGATGATCCGTTGTGGACTTTTTTTATATGATCATTTAGCTAAACGTTCTGATCGATTACCGGGTTCTTCTCTCATTCCATTAAGTAAGAACAACGATTATGGAGCAGCCTTAAAATCCAAATATACCAAAGGATTTATTTATTCAGACTGCCAAGTAGATGATTCTCGCCTAGTTATTCTGAATGCAAAAAGCGCTGAACAACATGGTGCAACTATACTGACAAGACACCAAGTAACGGCTGTTGATCATACTAATCAACACTGGTCTATCACTATCACACCAGAAAACAAGCCTAATTTTACGGTTAGTGCAAATATTCTAATCAATGCCGCTGGTCCTTGGGTAGAACAGTTAGACCAATTAATTCGCCCACAGCAGGAGGGTAATAAATTACGCCTTGTTCAAGGTAGTCATATTGTTGTACCAAGATTTTACCCGGGTAATCATGCCTATATTTTGCAAAACAAAGATAATCGAATAGTATTTGCAACACCTCACCGAGACCATTTCACCATGATTGGTACAACAGATATTGACTATAAAGGTGATGTTAATAAGGTAGCCATTAGTGACGAAGAAACAGATTATCTCCTCACATTGATTAACGAGTATTTTGATAAACCGTTAACCCGTACTGATATTGTCTCCTCTTGGTCTGGTGTCCGACCTTTATATAATGACAGCACAGGATCAGCTTCAGCGGTCACTCGTGATTATGTATTTGATTTAAGTGGTGGCAACGGTAGTCAACAACCTCCTCTACTCTCCATTTATGGTGGCAAAATTACCACTTATCGCCGTTTAGCCGAGCACGCACTAGAAAAACTTGCTCCCTTTACCCATAAATCACAAGCTTGGACAGCAACAGAAAAGCTTCCAGGGGGAAATATTGACAGCCCAGAAACATTTGCACAGCAACTTCGACAAGAGTACCCATGGCTATCCGAAGCACTAAGTCTACGCTATAGCAAAGCTTATGGTACATTAAGTCGTGATTTTTTATGCCAAAGCAAAGAGGATATGGGACGTCATTTTGGTCATGATTTATATGAAAATGAAGTCAATTACCTCATTAACCATGAGTGGGCAACTACGGTTGAAGATATACTATGGCGACGCACTCGTTTGGGTTTATTATTAACCACAGAGCAAACCCAAGAGTTAAGCAATTATTTGACACAACATCATACACTTAACTAAACACTATAAAGCATTAGCTTAGTTATAGCCTAGCTAACACATTAGCCTATTGGACACTATGTTAGCTAGGTTTTCTTTTTATCCTACGCTTGGCAAGATAAGGGACTCACACCAAAACCCCTTACAAAAGGACATATATTTTACACAAATAATATGACAAGTTTGTTACCAATATAAGTAAAACTCTTATTGACACCCCCTTGTTATAGTTTAAATGGTAAGATTAAGCCATTGTCAATTTCTGAAAATATCCCATGTCTGAACAAGAACTTAAATTACATATCCCTCCGCAAAGCCGCTTAAAAATTAAAAAAGCCCTTGAAAAAGCAGAAAGTATTACATTGCGTGCTATGTATTTTGATACCAGTGATCGTCAATTAGCCAAAGCTAAGGTCGCTATTCGTTTACGTCAAGAAGGCACTGATTGGGTTCAAACATTAAAAATGGCTGGTGCAAATAGTTTAAGCCGCGTTGAGCTAAACCATCATCGCCCAGGTCCTGTACTAGATTTAAGCCTTTACGCAGGCACTGTGGCAGAAGCCGTGCTAGCCAACCTAACACAACCATTAGAGTTGCGTTATGAAACAGATGTTACTCGTCTGTTTAAAAAACAACGCACCAAAAAAGGCACAGTAGAAATTGCATTTGATACAGGTGTTGTTCGTGCTGGACGCCTAGAATTGCCCATTAACGAAGTAGAGTTTGAGCTTAAATCTGGCAGTATCGAAGCAATGTTCGATTTGGGATTACGTTGGTTAAATGATTATCAACTTATACTAGATACACGTAGTAAATCTCATCGTGGCGATGCACTCGCTAATATGATGCACAAAATCAATACCACTGATAATGAGCACCAATTAATCGTTGAACAACAAGAAACACAACGTTTTTGGGCAGAGCGCAAAGCGGTCAATTATACATTACCCAAGCATTTAAACGCTACTCAAGCACTTTGTCGTCTAACCGAAGAATGCCTAGAGCAAATGGCACTTAATGCGGCTTATCTAGCTGAAGTAGATACTAGAGATGTGATGACAGTTGCCAAGCCTGAACATGTACACCAGCTACGCATTGGGATGCGACGCCTAGCCTCCAATTGGAAACTATTAGACGGCTATGCCCACTTACCAGACGAGTCTCTTAGACAAGAATTAAAGGTATTTCTAGGTAACTTTGGGGCAACACGTGATACAGATGTCATGTTAGAAACCATTATGCCACCTCTAGAAAAAGCTGGTATGCCACATCTTGAGCTTGATCATTATCAAGGAAGAACAGCTTCCGAACTAGCTCGTGATGTAGATTTCCAAACCTTTTTAGTTAAGTTATTAGCTTGGGTAGCCACTGCACCTAACACTGACCCTATACCAGAAAAAGCATCTAACGAAAAAGAGGACGAAATAGTCTCAGAGACAACATCAACTGCTGCCTTAGCCGAAGTAAGCCCATCGGCAGAATCTGTGATGCTTGAAAATCAGCAAGCTTCATCTACTACAACTGATATTGTAAGCGATAAAGAACAAAACAATACCGTTTCTACGACGAATAATGATGACATTAGTGTTCTACCTGTGCCAACACAAACAACACTAGATAGACCTTTTTTAGATATTATCCCTCTCGTTCCTAGTCAATTAAATCAGTATTCTTTACGTAAAATTTTAGAAAAACGTTTAAATAAATGGAATAACAGTATTGTTCATCATTGGAAAAAGAATGATCGCTCTGACATTGAGTCATATCATGATCTACGTAAAAAAATCAAACGTATGCGTTATGGGCTAAATGTTTATGAAGGTCTAGAGGGACATGCTAGTCTAAACAATTATGTCAAAAAATTAGCGAATGCTCAGGAAGTATTTGGACAATTAAATGACTGCTCTACGGCATTAAGTTACTTTTCTAGTATTACGCACAAGTATCCAGAAGCTTGGTTTGCCGTGGGTTGGTTATCTGCTCAAATTAGCCGTTTGAAAAAAGACTCAGATAAGGTACTTAAAGAACTTCCTCGTAAGATTCAGTTTAGTTAATAGTTAAAAGAATTTATACTTCAACAAAAAAAAGGGAGCTATATTATTTTAATATGGCTCCCCTTTTTGTACTTCTTGCGATATATCAAGTGATGTCACTATGATAAATATCACTATTATAAATTTGAATTAACTAGTAAATTACACTATTCACCCAATAACGCACTCGCAAACTCGCTCGCCACAAATGGTTGTAAGTCATGTAATTTTTCACCGACACCAATCCAATAAACAGGTATAGGTCTTACACCTTGGCTTCCTGCCGCTACAGCAGCTAATGTTCCACCTTTGGCTGTTCCATCTAGTTTGGTAACTACTAGTCCCGTCAAGCCTAATACAGCATCAAAAGCACGAATTTGTGCTAAAGCATTTTGTCCTGTATTACCATCAACCACTAAGAGTACCTCATGGGGAGCGCTACTATCTGCTTTACTAATTACACGTTTAATTTTCTTGAGCTCTTCCATGAGATGAGTTTGGGTAGGTAAGCGTCCTGCTGTATCCACCATCACAACATTCATTTTGCGTGCCTTACCTGCATTGACCGCATCAAATGCCACGGCAGCTGGATCACCTCCGTCTTGAGAAATCACGTGAACATTGTTTCGTGACCCCCATTCCATTAACTGCTCTCTTGCGGCAGCACGGAATGTATCACCAGCCGCCAATAACACACTCGCCCCACTCTCTTGAAAATGATGCGCTAATTTACCAATCGATGTTGTTTTACCTGCACCATTAACCCCTGCAATCATCACTACATTAGTAATATCCTGGTCAAGCATAAAACGCTTCTCTAGTGGTTTTAAATGTTCCGTCAATAACTGATGCAAGGCTTTTTTCACATCTGCTGCATTATCCAAGCGTTCTTTTTTGACCTTGCTACGTAATTTGCTCAGTAATGATTGTGTCGCTTCAAGTCCAGCATCCGACATAATTAACGCCGTTTCCAATTCCTCGAAAAGATTTTCATCAACTTTAACGCCCACAAAAATCGCACTGATGCTAGACCCTGTTCTTGATAACCCTTTTTTAAGACGGCTTAACCAAGATGCTTTTTCTGCCACAGGCGTAGCACTGTGAATGACCTCTTCAATGACTTCCTCACCACCGCTAACAGACTCATCACCATGATCAAGTATGCTTATTGCTTGTTGCTCTACTTCAGTCGCTTGAGGAGATTCTATCTCTGATACGACTTCTTGAGTCTGAATAACATCTGCTACAGGTTCTACTACTTCTGTGGTTTGAGTCACCTCTACTGGTATTTGTGCTACATCAGATTGTATGGCTACGTCAGATTGCGGCTCACTATGTTTAGCGATGCCCGTATTCTCATTGTCATCTTGATCTTCATCCGTCTCAGTATGATTAGTTGACTCATATCGCAACGGACTATCTTCAGGAATCTCTGCTAGAGCAGCCGCTTCCAATTCCTCATCACTAATCGTACCCGCCATCTCATTGAGTGTGACATGTATATGTACTTTCCCGTCCTGTTCTTCTTGTAATTGACTATCCACCGTAGGTAAATTAGTCACAGTATTGATAGTAGGCTCAGGAATTAGCGTTGGTGAAGGTATCTCAATAGGATCAGGCGTTACCTCCAATATCGTAGAGGGAGATGTTTCTACCGTTTGGCTAATAGGCGTTTCTTGTGTAATTACCGTTGCCGTTGCTACCTCTTCCTGTTCAACAGGTACTGACTCTACCGCCTCCAGCTCAGCATTTTGCTGGTGCTCAAGTTTTTCTTTATCCTTATCACCTGAACGCCAACGCTTAAAAAAACCAAACATAGTGTTTACTCTCTCTCAAAAACTTTACTAATAACCAGTATTTTAACCTTACTTCATAAGGAATCAGATATGCTGATTATTATAATACGTTAGATTATTGTTAAATCAAGAATCTCCTGAGCTGGAGGAGTAATTATGAGATTACTATACTTACACTAACAGAAGCCTGCTGATAGGTTGACATCCTCCCCGCACCAAAGGACGGGGATTCCTACTAGCTCCCATTGCAAGCAATGAGCTACTTTCGGTGGGTTCTTGTTGCTGACCTCCAATGAAGTTCACTTCACAAGCTCTGCGGACATGTCCTGCCCTGATAGTTGATGCGTGAACGATTGCTCGTCCACGCTCTAATACATTTAATGCCCCAACCACATCGACATTTTCTGTGTAGCCACATTCTACGCATTCAAAACTGGCTTGCGTTTGGCGATTTTCTTTGGCTATATGACCACAACAAGGACAAGTTCGGCTTGTGTTTTGCGGTGGAACAGCTACTAAAAAACCACCCTGCCATTGCGTTTTGTAGTCTAACTGACGGCGGAACTCAAACCAAGATTGATCGAGTATCGCTCGGTTTAAACCTGATTTTTGTTTGACATTTTTGCCAGGTTGTTCAGCATCGCCTTTGGCTGATGTTGACATAGTCGACACCTGTAAATCTTCAACATAGATCATAGCGTGGTTTTTGCTGATTTTGCTTGAAGTTTGGTGCAAAAAGTCTTTACGGCAGTTTGCGATTTTATGGTGTAAGTTGGCAATTTTCGCCTTTAATTTCTGCCAATTTCGGCTAAATTTAACCTTGTTTTTAAGTTGGCGTTGAAGTTTTGCTAACTTACCTTTATAGGTTTTAAACGCATTTAATGGTTCAAAAAACTCTCCGCTTGAAAGCGTGGCGAAACGAATAATACCCATATCTATGCCGATTTCACCGCCTTTATGTGTCGGTATTTTATATTCAAATTCGGTTTGAATACTCACAAAAAAGCGACCACACTTTTGGCTAACGGTGACGTTTTTGATTTCACCCACGACATCACGACTATTACGATAGCGAACCCAGCCAATTTTGGGCAGATACAAGCGGTTATTTTGTTGCTCAAGTTTGCAACCTTGCGGAAAGCGAAAGCTCTCTTTTAAGCCTTTTTTCTTGAATTTTGGGAAATCGGCACACTGTTGAAAAAAGTTTTTAAACGCACTTTCCAAGTCTTTTAACGACTGTTGAAGCACTTGGGAATGGCATTCTTTGAGCCACTGTAGCTCTTTTTTCCATTGGGGAAGCAGATTAGCGATTTTAGTGTAACTAAACTGAAGTTGTTATCTTGCTCGTACTGCTCATTTTGCCAAGCCAACGCCCGATTAAATACAAAACGAGAACAACCACAGAACTGTTTAATGCTGCGGATTTGCTCGCCATTTGGCATTATCTCGAACTTAAAGGCTTTGCGTAACTGCATTGACAAGGTTTAGAATGTGATTTTTTTCCTACATTCTACACTTAGTCTATGAAAAAAGAAACTGAAATTAGACACGGAGGACATTGTGTGTTTTAATATGCACGTTCACTTAGTCTTTGTAACAAAATACCGCCGTAATGTTTTCACAAAAGCGATCTTAGACAATCTTAGATTGATTTTTGAAAGTGTCTGCAATGATTTTGAAGCGAAACTCGTCGAGTTTGATGGTGAAGACGATCACGTTCATTTACTTGTTGAATACCCACCTAAAGTGGTGGTATCTACGCTGACGAACAGCTTAAAAGGTGTGTCAAGCCGAATGATTAGAAAGAAAAACTACCTGAGCATCCGCAAAAAACTCTGGGGTAATCAGCTTTGGTCACCATCTTATTTTGCAGGCAGTTGCGGTGGTGCACCGATTTCGATTATTCGTCAATATATCGAGCAACAACAAACACCTGATTAGTTAGGTTTGAAACGGCTAACGGCGTTTGTGCCTTATATCTCCGCCCTGAAGGACGGGGTTTTACGGCACGGACTGATAAAAATGACTATATATGGGCTTTGGTAAGTATTTTTATTCGGGTATACTAATACGAGTACAGCTTAAAGTGGAGGCTATATATGAAACCATCCCTTCTACTTGCTGAGAAAATGCAAGATCTTAAAAGGATATTTTCTCGTTACCCTTTTGCAATTAACCCTAGAATTTTTGGCTCAGTTGCCCGAGGTGATGACCATGAAGGAAGTGATTTAGATATTTTAGTTGATATCAAACCTTTCACTAGTCTATTTGCTATAGCTCGCTTGCAAAATGATTTAGAAGAGTTGTTTCCACAACTCAAAATTGATTTAATTGACTCCCATAGCTTTAAAGGAAAGCTTAGTGAAAAAATCAATAATGAGACGATATTGCTATGAGTTTAGATAATGATAAAAGCTTAATCTATTTACAGTATATGCAACAAGCTATAAATGATATTTTAGAACATACTCATAATTTAACCTATGAAGCATTTGTTAAAGATAAAGCTAAACGACAAGCAACCCAGCTAAATTTTATTATTCTTGGTGAAAATGCAGGTAGACTTCTAAATCAAAAGGATAAATTTAAAGATATTGAAGAGATTTTTAAACTATCAAAAACCATGAGAAATTTTATTACTCATCAATATGAAGATGTCAGCTTAACATTAATTTATGCTACTGCTAAAACAGATATTCCCGATTTACAAATTGTCATTAATAAGCTAGTTAAGTCGCTACATCAAACTCCGCCAGATCCAGAAATGGAAATATAAGTATAAAATTGCCATACCTATGCACTGATGATAATACTTCTAGCCTACTAACTCCCCCGTGGTATCCATCACATCGCCAATAAAGTAAAGCTCTAAAGTTTTCTGTCTGCAAGGATTTAGTCGAATATTAACTACTTAACTAACTAAGTAACAATTACTCTGAAAGACTACTCGTCACAACATCAAAAAAGAGCTTATTCTCAGATTGAGGGATTATAATACCTTATCTATAAAATTTTATTAAGTATGAAGCAACACCACCCCTCTAGCAAACCTTCCCCCAACAATCCCACTACCAAAGTGCGTATTATTGGAGGAGAGTTAAAACGCACGCTTATTCCTGTAGCTAATGTCCCCGGTTTACGCCCAACACCTGATCGTGTCCGTGAAACCTTATACAACTGGATACATCACCTCTGGCAAGGACAATATCACGATAAATCGGTATTAGATTTATTCGCAGGGTCTGGGGCATTAGGCTTTGAAGCGGCATCTCGAGGTGTTGGTCATGTTCAAATGGTAGAGTCTAATCCTGAGGCATTGCGACACTTGCGTACTATTCGCGATAAATATAATTTAACCACTGTGCGTATTCATAGTCATGATGCCATGCTTGTTCTTAATCGTATGGATGCATCGCGTTTTGACTTAGTCTTATTAGACCCTCCCTTTAACACGACTTTACTTGAGCAAGTCAAACCTTTTTTACCACAGATTCTTAAACCTAATGGATTAGTCTATATTGAATCAGAAAAGGCACAAACCCTTGAAGCTCCTTTTACTTGTATTCGTTCTTCTAAAGCGGGTATGGTTTATTTTCATCTATTTCAATATGAAACATCTGAATAAGGTTTATAATAAAGTATTAACAAAGCTTAAGAGAGAAACCCTATGTTAACTGCTGTTTACCCTGGAACCTTTGACCCAATTACACGTGGTCATGAAGACCTTGTTCGCCGAGCATCTGGTATCTTTGATCAAGTCGTTGTAGGTGTAGCGGCAAGTCGAGGAAAAAACCCTTTCTTCTCTCTTGATGAACGCTTAAAAATTGCTAATGAAGTGTTAGGACACTATCCTAACGTTGTCATTAAAACGTTTGACGGTTTATTAAAAGACTTTGTGCGCCAAGAAAATGCACGTGTGATTATTCGTGGGCTACGTGCCGTATCAGACTTTGAATATGAATTTCAAATGGCTGGAATGAACCGTTACCAATTACCCGATGTTGAAACTCTCTTTATGACACCCTCAGACCAATACCAATTTATTTCTGGCACGTTTGTGCGAGAGATTGCACTTTTGGGTGGGGACGTCAGTAAATTTGTATTCCCTTCTGTTGAACGTTGGCTCAATGAAAAAGTTGCTGCCCGTAAACAACAAGAAGCTTCTAAGTAATCTTAAGGTAGTACCATGGCATTAACTATTAGTGAAGAATGTATCAACTGTGATGTTTGTGAACCGCAATGCCCCAATGATGCCATTTACATGGGACCAGAAATTTATATCATTGAACCAGAAAAATGCACTGAGTGTGTAGGGCATCATGACGAGCCACAGTGTATGGCAGTTTGTCCTGTAGACTGTATTTCACCCCACCCTGAGTGGAATGAAACACCAGAGCAATTAATGGAAAAGTTTAAGCTATTACAGCAACAGAAAAAATAACTTCCCCTTGTCCTGAGAAAAATTCTCTAACATTGACTATGTGATTACAGTAATAGAAAGAGAACTATCCACCTATACCAATCACAGCTTTATCAAAGACCTCGCCGCCTTTAGGTGAAAGCCCTGACGGCGTAAAGTCACCAAGTTCATGCTCTAATTGGATAAAGACTTTATTTCCCTTGCCAAGTGGCTCTTCGGCATAAATACCGACATAACTTTGGTCTTTGAAAGACTGTACGCCAATGCTATGCTGATTAGTAGAAAAGGGAATGCCATTCACTTGCCCTTGTCTACTCTGATGTTGGTAGCTAAGCCCTTGATCAAACTGACCATATAACTTAATAGCATGAGCAGACGGCATAGCGGTGACTAAGCTTGTCACCAATAACAATGTTAAGAGCTTTTGACTGTGTTGCTTCATTAAGTCTCTCCTATAGTTGTCTTTACCACCTTCCCTACGCCTATCTATACCTTGTCACATCCTCACTTATTCTTCTTAGACTTTTTGTGCTGCTTTGATGATTTATCTTTTTTGCTTTTCTCTTTGATAAACTCTTCCGATTCATTACGTGTATCATCAGTAGCCATAGCTGATTTTTTATCACTTTTTTTAGATTTTTTACCTACAGGCTGTGTCTCTGCCTCTTCAACCTCATTATCAGAGATAGGATAATCTTCATCTATAGATGATGCCTCTGTTGTTTGAGCATAATTACCCTCATATACTTCATGCTCATGATCGTGCTTATCAATAACTAGATATGCCATCCCATCTTCTGTTGCAATACCTACTTTTTTCCCTATAGGAAGGGTCACACGCATCTCGCCATGCCCATAAGGTAATCCTGTGATAATTGGTATATTAATCTGGCTACGCAACCATTTAATGACATCTGGCATATCAAATCCATGGTCCGTTTTAGTGATTTTGTAATCTGTAAAATCACCTAATACAATCGCTTTCTGCTTTTCTAGAATGCCTGCATGCAGTAATTGAGTCAATAATCTCTCAATCCGATAAGGATGCTCACTCACATCTTCTAAAAATAAAATCCCTTTTTTAATAGCCGGCAAATAGGGGGTCCCCACCAAAGAGGCAACCATAGCCAGATTACCTCCCCATAAAATGCCCTCTGCATCCACAGGGTCTGAATCAGGTGAAATAAAGCTTAATACCTCTAGCTCACCACGCATTACCTCGACAAAAATATCAGCGATTAAGTCATTGACCTCATTACCACCAAAATCACCCACAGCATTCGGTCCTGTAAAGCTTGGCAAGCCTGTCTTCGCTAAGAGTGCCAAATTAAAGGCAGTAAAGTCACTATAACCAACATAAGTCTTAGGATTTGCCTCAAGAAATTTCCAATCAATCTTGTGCAAAATACGAGTGAGACCATAACCACCACGCGTTGCCATCACGATCTCACATTTACTTTTAGCCGCACGATTAAATGCTTTCACACGCTCCTCATCTGGAGCGGCAAAACGTGAAAACTGCCCATCTGCTGCTTTGTCTATTTTGACGTTGAAACCTAAAGAGTTTAGTTTACGCTTGGCAATATAAAGACGCTCTGGTTCAGCTAAATAACCAGAGGGAGAAATCAAATAAAGACCTAGTTTATGGTCATACTGTTTACTAATCGGCACATCATCCGCCTCATCAAAAAGAATCTGAGCATCATTCAAACGTTGCTCTAATTGTTTTTCATCAGACTTTGTTGGTGTTGACATGATTTTTCCCTTGTCGACGTTCTTTAAAAAATTGGCGTAGCAAAGCGGTGCTTTCCTCTTGCAAAATTCCCATACTCACGCGTGTTTGATGATTTAACTGATGATTAGCATGTATATCAATCACACCACCGCAAGCACCTGTTTTGACATCTCTAGCTGCAAAAACAATTTCACTAAGACGAGAATGCAATATGGCACCTAGACACATCATGCAAGGCTCTAGGCTAACATACAGCTTACAGCCCGTTAAGCGATAATTACCCATTGCCTTGGCAGCCATACGTAATGCCATGATTTCGGCATGTGCTGTAGGATCAGCATCCATAATAGTACGATTATACCCTTTTCCAATGATTTCACCATTAGCAGAAACCACAACGGCACCCACAGGAATCTCTCCTTGCTGATAAGCAAGATAAGCTTGCTCTAACGCCTGACGCATATAGTAATGGTTACTGCTGCCGTTATCATTACTACCATCATTATTAGCATAAGCAATGTTAACAGTGTCGTTAGCACTAACCATCGTACAAGAAGTGTTTATTCCAGAAGATTGACAACTATAATCCATATCATGACTAACATTCGTACCCTAGCTACGCTAGAAAATACTGTTATTTTACTACAAACAAAGCAAAACCCCCTAGCCTAAGCTAGGGGGCTGTGTAGCCTTTCGGCAATTGTTAAGCATGCACTATGTCATGCGAAACAATTAGAAGCGGTGTTGTAAACCAACAACTGCTTGAGTGAAGCGAACTTTTTGGTCATTGTTTTCTTGTTTCCATTTAGATTGACCATAAGAACCTAACACATAAACGTGAGTACGTTTAGATAGGTCTTGTTGGTAACCTAAGCTCCATACGTGTGTATTGATACGCACACCGTCGAAGTCGTTATGTTTGATACGACCACCTTGGTAACCAGCGATGATTTTGCTAGTTTCGCTAGCTTTGAAAGTTAAACCACCGAACCAAGATTGAGCACGAAGACCTCGCGTATCCCAAGCTTTCAATCCGTAAGCAGAATCAGCTAAACCAAATTTACCATTGATTACGCCGTCACGTTGTTGACCATAACCCAAAGCTACTTTAACTGGGTTAAAGTCATAAGCAGCAGCTACTGTCCATGCTTTAGCTGTACGATCTTGCTCACCTAAATCACCTTCAGCTTTTTGTCTGTCGTAGTCAAAAGAAGCACCAACTTCTAAACCACCGTTGTTATAACCAACACCAGCTGTTGCAATTTTAGAAGATTTTTTACCAGTTTGATTGCCATTTGCACTTTCTTTTTCGTCGTTATAGCCAAAACCTACACCGAATTTGAAACCGTCATAGTTTGGAGATAAGTATTTGAATGTTGGGCTTTGGCGAGCAGAGATTGAATCACCAAAAGTAGAACCAGCACCAGCATTACCCCAACCTGTACCAAATGGATCAATACCAGATACTAAATCGTCAGCTACGTTGTATTGACGACCTACTGTGAATGTACCCCAGCTTTCACCAGTTAAACCGATGATAGCTTTACGACCGAATAAACGACCTTGTTTAACTTTTGTTGTACCAACTTCGTTTCCTGCTTTATCTTTTACTGTTAGTGTTGATGTTTCAGCTTGTTCAGAGTGACCAGTTGCTGGATCGAAGCCAGATTCTAATTGGAAGATAGCAGCAGTACCGTTACCTAAGTCTTCAGTACCTTTTAAACCCCAACGGCTACCATTTTTAATGTTGGTTACTGCACCAATTTCACGTAATTTTGTAGAACTACCTTCAGTAGTTGTTTTTTTCTCGCTGTAACCTAAACCAGCGTCAACTAAACCGTATAATGTAACTGATGACTCAGCTTGAGCTACACCAGCAAAACCAGCAACTAAAGCAGCAGCTAATAATGTCTTTTTCATTTGAAATCTCCGTAAGATTTTTGATTAATCTGAAAAGTGATTAAGAAGTAAATCAACCTTTCTCGAAAATTTTCCACAAAGGGAAGTTATGGTTATTGCATCAAATTTTTGAGCAACTGACTAGCACCAACGTTAAGAAAGTTTGCATTCTGTGGTTTTTTTGCCTAATTTTGTCGCTTTAAAACCACTTTTTGATGTTTTTATACTACAAAAACTCATAATTTGATGCTTGTTTCCAACAGTAGCTTTCGCCTGTTTGTTTGCTCAAATTCTTAAGAAATCACTTTAAGTTTGATTTCTTATAAATTCATTATACGCAAGAAATAGTCATCAATTATGTTATTGAAGCATTTAGTTGATAGTGTGTCGTTTATGTACGACAGTATGACGTAAGTGGCTGAGTTAAATTGTGGATCCTTAGTGCCCTTAGTGCTTAACTGCCTTTGTACCTTAGCCCTTTAGTCCACTAGAGTCATATAGCGTTTATTCAAGCTTAGTTTATTCAAGCTTAGTTTATTCAAGCTTAATTAGTAGGTTAAATTAAAGCATTTTAGCCACTAGTCATATGTAGGTGCCACAGAATCCAATTTACTTATGCTCACTTATCTTAGATATAAACTAACTCTTTGTGTTGTTGTGATTGTAGCGACATCATTTTTAGCATTTTAGATTTTTAGCATTTTAGATTTTTATCGTTTTATACATTTAGTGTTTGATGTCCTATCAAAGCTATCCTTATCTATGCATATGCATCATAAATCTTTATAGATAATATATAACGATTCATGATTCACTATCCGCTCGCTTTAAACTGCCCTCGCTGTTAACTTTTAACAGTAACACTAGCAATGACTATTTAAATTATTCCACTATAAAGAATATAACGATGAATGGAATATAGATCTTAACTTTTGTTATTTGTCTAGTATGACAGAATAGTTTTGTCCAATAGGACATTACGTCCGCTCCCTTTAGCATGAAATCTTTCTCACTAAACCTAGTAGGATTTCATCATGACCTCTCGAAAAAAACCTTCCCCTTCCTCTACTAACTCTACGCCACCATCTCCAGCTGCTACCGTCACATCTGACCCTACAGCACCTCCCTCCTCAGCGTTCGCCTCTTCTACCGCCAATCCAACTGCGAGCACCGCTGACGCCTCTTCCCTCCCCTTTACCCACCTTGACCTCACTCAAGACTGGGTCTTTAAATGGATGTTCGGTCAGCTCGACCATAAGCACCTCCTCATCGACCTTCTCAACACCATCCTCGCCGATAAAGAACCCCCGATTATTGATCTGCACCTCAACAACACCGAACAAATCGGTGAATCCCTCGATAACCGCAACGTCATCTTCGATATCTACTGCACCACCTCTGATAACACTCACCTCATTATCGAAGTGCAGAATATCGACCACCCCCACTATATTGATCGTACCTTAGCCTATGCCGTCACTGCCTTAAATAAACAAATCAAAGTCGGTGAGAATTGGCATCACCCTTTTGATCCCGTCTACGTCATCTCCTTTATTAATTTTATTCAGTTTCCTAAAGAACCCTTTTTTACCCATGCTTCCCTCATCGATACCGAGACCCATCACCCAATTAGTCATAAACTCAACTTAATTTTTCTGGAACTACCCAAAATCCAGAAAAATACGCTAGACTATCAGAACAGTCGCCTACACACTTGGCTATATTTCATTAAATTCCTTGGAGAGATGAAAACCATGCCACATCAATTTATTACTGACGATACCTTTAGAGAAATCTTTCGCAAAGCCAATGTCGCCAACATGACTGCTCAACAAGTGGAGGACTTTATTCGCCAGAATAAATACCATTGGAATCATATGATTTCCCTTGATGTTAAATATAATGAAGGCAAAGAAAAAGGGATTCAGGAAGGGATTAATATTGGGAAAGAAGAAGGCTTAGCACTAGGCAGAGAAGAAGGTTCGCATGAGGCTATGATCTCTACCGCTAAAAAACTAAAAGCCCGTGGTACAGATATTGCTCTTATCCACGATGTCACTGGCTTACCCCTAGAAATTATTGATAAGCTATAAAAGCCTGCACGCCGAAAGTACCACTATTCCTCTACCTCTCAAACAAAATGGGTTAGTCCTCACTAACCCATTTGCTTATTCATAGCACCTATTCAGCCTATTGCCATCATCTCGTTTTTTATTTTGACGTGCAGGCTTTTCCTTCTCATCATATGACCAATAAATAAACGCCTGCACGCCGAAAGTACCACTATTCCTCTACCTCTCAAACAAAATGGGTTAGTCCTCACTAACCCATTTTTCATCATTCCCAATAACGTATGATAATTCTACTCTGATTGATATGACTCAATTGGAGGGCATGTACAAACCAGATTGCGATCACCATAAGCATTATCAACACGAGATACTGGTGGCCAATATTTTGTAGCGGGATTGACTCCTGCTGGATAAGCTGCATCTGTTCTGCTATAGCCATGAGTCCACTCTGTAGCTAACAATGTTTCTGCTGTATGTGGTGCATTTTTCAGCACATTATCCTGAGCATCCACTTCACCTTTTTCTACTTGTTCAATTTCTTTGCGAATAGTGATCATTGCTTCAACGAAACGATCAAGCTCTTGTAAGCTTTCTGATTCAGTAGGTTCGACCATTAATGTGCCAGCAACCGGGAAGCTCATTGTAGGAGCATGGAAACCAAAATCCATTAAGCGTTTTGCCACATCATCAACTGTAATACCAGAGGTATCTTTAATAGCTCGCAAGTCAAGAATACATTCATGAGCCACACGACCATTACGACCACTGTATAGAATTGGATAATATGGTGCTAAACGTGTTGCGATATAGTTAGCATTTAATAATGCCATCTGTGTTGCTTTTTTAAGACCTTCAGCTCCCATTAACGCAATATAAACATAGGAAATAGGTAATACACCTGCTGAGCCGAACGGTGCTGAGGCAACAGGTCCTACAGAGTCTTTATCTAACTGACCTTGTTCGTCCACAATACCCGGTAAATAGGGTGCTAAATGTTCACGTACACCGATAGGACCAACACCAGGACCACCGCCACCATGAGGAATACTAAATGTTTTATGCAAGTTGAAATGTGATACGTCAGATCCAAATACGCCTGGTTTAGCTAAGCCTACCATAGCATTCATATTGGCACCGTCTAAGTACACTTGTCCACCAGCTTGGTGAATCAAGTCACAAATCTCAACGATACGTTCCTCAAATACCCCATGTGTTGATGGGTAAGTAATCATCAATGCCGCCAAACAATCGCCTACTTGAGTAATCTTGGCCTTTAAGTCCTCAACATCCACATTACCATGGTCATCTGAAGCAACAATCACAACATCCATACCTGCTAATGCTGCAGATGCTGGGTTAGTGCCATGCGCTGATGATGGGATTAAACATATATTACGTTGCTCCTGACCATTTGCTTTGTGATACGCACGGATAGCTAGCAAACCAGCATATTCTCCTTGAGCACCTGAGTTAGGTTGTAAACTCACCGCATCATAACCAGAGATCTCGCATAATGCTTCACTTAAGCGCTCAAACAATACTTCATAACCTGTTGCCTGATCATCAGGTGCAAAAGGATGGATATTAGCAAATTCTGGCCATGTAATTGGGATCATCTCTGCCGTTGCATTTAACTTCATTGTGCAAGAGCCCAATGGAATCATTGAGCGATCTAGTGCCAAATCTTTGTCTGATAAGCGACGAAGATAACGCAACATATCTGTTTCAGAACTTACGCTTGAGAAAATAGGATGAACTAAGATGTCACTCTTACGTGCAAACTCTGCTGGCACAACAATATCAACTAATTGTTCAGCTAAGTCATTAATATCAATTGTTTCAGCGTTAATCGCTTCTGCAACGATATCGACTAGCTCTTGAACATCGAATAAGGTTGTTGTTTCATCTAATGAAATAGACACACTGTTTTTACTAACATTACGTAAATTAATCCCTTCTTCTAGGGCAATACCTAATATTTTGTCAGCATATTCTGACTCAATTTGTAGCGTATCGAAGAATGATTGATTAACTACCTTAACGCCTAATTGTTCTAATGCTTTATTTAATACATAAGTACTAGAAAATACACGCTCTGCAATACGACGAATACCTTTGGCACCATGATAAACAGCATACATGCTCGCCATCACAGCAAGCAATACTTGAGCCGTACAAATATTAGATGTTGCTTTTTCACGGCGAATATGTTGTTCACGAGTTTGTAGTGCTAGACGTAGTGCTTTTTTGCCTTGTGCATCCACAGATACACCCACTAAACGACCTGGCATGGTACGTTTTAACGCATCTTTACACGCCATAAAGCCTGCATGAGGACCACCAAAACCAAATGGTACCCCAAACCGTTGTGTCGTACCAATCGCAATATCAGCTCCCCACTCACCCGGTGCTTTAAGTACAGCTAGAGCCAATAAATCCGTTGCTACCGCAACAATAGCTTGTTGAGCATGAGCCTGTTCAGCCAACTCAGTATAATCAACCACACCACCTAAACTATGAGGATATTGTAAAAGAACACCAAAGCACTCTGGCAGACCCTCTGCTTCATCACCTTGTACTACCTCAATACCTAACGGCTCAGCACGGGTACGCACTACTTCCCATGTTTGCGGATGAATATTTTTAGATACAAAGAATACATTACTTTTAGATTTAGATGCACGACGAGCTAATGTCATTGCCTCTGCAGCCGCCGTTCCCTCATCCAATAAAGAAGCATTAGCCACTTCTAATGCGGTTAAATCTGTCACCATTGTTTGGAAATTTAACAATGCCTCTAAGCGCCCTTGAGAAATCTCAGGTTGATATGGTGTATACGCGGTATACCACGCTGGATTTTCCAAAATATTACGTAAAATGACATTCGGTGTATAAGTGCCGTAATAACCTTGGCCGATAAAATTTCTATATACCTGATTTTGACTAGCTACTTCACGTAGTTCAGCTAGAATTTCAGCTTCTGAGGCCGGAGGATCTAAATCTAATTCCTCATTAAGCAGAATATTATTAGGCACAATCTCTTTGACTAATGCATCAAGAGAGTCCGCACCAACCACTTCTAGCATTTTTGCCTGTTCAGCCTCATTAGGACCAATATGGCGACCAATAAATTCTTCTGTTTGTTCAATATGTGTGTGCAACATGATTATTCCAAAATTTTATACTTAAATTAATTAGGCTTGAGCAGCATAATCAGCAGCACTTAATAAACCATCTACATCTGCAGGATTACTTGGTTTGATTTTAAAAATCCAGTTAGCATAAGGATCTTCATTAATCAGTGCAGGATTATCTTCTAATGCAGTATTGAATTCAGTAATTTCACCAGCAATTGGTGCATAAATATCAGACGCTGCTTTTACAGATTCAACAACAGCAGCCGTTTCACCTGCCGCTAATGTTGATCCAACTTGTGCATCACCTACAAATACTAAATCGCCTAATTGATCTTGGGCATTGAAAGTAATTCCAACTAAGAATACATCACCCTCTTTTAAAACCCATTCATGTGATGCTGTATATTTACGATCTTCAGGTAAACTCATTTTTAACTCCTAAGATTTAGCCACGTTGCACACGCGACATATTTCAAATTTAAATTAATAATAAAATTCTTTACGCAATTAATGCTTTGCCATTACGGACAAAAGGTAATGTGGTTAAAACCGCAGGAATCCATTTTCCACGAATTTCTACTTCGACTGAATCTCCTGCCTTAGCACCTTCTGGCATACGAACAAATCCCACTGAAAAACCTAGAGACGGTGACATAGTTCCACTTGTAATCTCGCCTTCACCACTCTCACCTCGCACTTTCATATGAGCTCTCATCACACCACGATCAAGTAATTTAATACCTAAGAAAGCGTTACGTACAGGCAACTCTTCTAAAATTTTACGACCAACGAATTGACGCGATTCATCCTTTAAACTGACCGTCCATGCTAATCCCGCTTGATATGGCTGTGTATCTTCATTCATATCTTGACCATATAGGTTCATACCCGCTTCAAGACGTAAAGTATCTCGAGCGCCTAGACCACTAGCTTGGACACCTGCCGCAATCAAATCTTCCCATAATTTAACCACGTCATGACTTGGCAACACGATCTCTACACCATCTTCACCCGTATAACCAGTACGTGCCACCATCGTATCGTCATTAATTAATGCCGCTACAAAAGGGCTTAAATTTTCTGCGGATGCTTTCCATTCGGGACGTACTTGCCAAAGAATCTCTCTTGCTTTTGGACCTTGTACCGCTACCATAGATAAATCAAAACGAGGGGTAATGACCACGTTGTAATCGGCGGATTGCATTTTCATCCAAACTAAATCTTTTTCTGCTGTTCCCGCATTCACGACAACACGCCACTTATTTTCAGAGAAAAAGTACACAATTAAATCGTCAATAATGCCCGCCTGCTCGTTTAACATGCAAGAATAAAGTGCTTTGCCTGGCGTGCCAGTGATTTTGCTAACATCATTAGCAATTAGATGACGCAAGAACTCATAAGCACCATCACCAATAATGTCTACATTTAACATATGAGATACATCAAAAATGCCTGCATTTTTGCGCACAGCATGATGTTCTTCGATTTGAGATCCATAAGAAATAGGCATTTCCCAACCACCAAAATCGACCATTTTGGCATTTAAGTCGAGATGTGCCTGATATAAAGCAGTATGTTTTAACGAAGCAGAGGACAATAAAGCACCTTTAGCAAAAAGAATAGGAGTCACATAAACGTGTGTATTCACCCCTCTGTCCTGGTGCCTGAGAGTTTTAAATCACCTTCGGCGCTTGCTAACAAGTCTCTCCAGAGTACCTACTGCTATGTAAAAAAGCAAATAGTTTGCCGTGCATTTACCTGAGCGATTCTGGGTGAATTGCGCCTTCGGTGGCAGAAAAAACTGCTCTCTCCTGCAACTATTTAATAGGTAGCGTAAGTATAACTCAAAGGGTAGTTTCTTTGTTTGCAGCTGAAAATGTTAAGGGAAAATACTCAGTCTTTTTTAAATTTCTATCACAATAATAGCGTGTTTTTATCTTTTCATCAAAAAATTTCAGTGGATTGAAAAGGCACCACAATAATTACTCTTCCTGCTCAATAATCTGTTGATAACATCCTTTCCTGACTAAATACTATGTCTACGTGCGAAGGATACTATTCCACTTGGTGCACCTTGTTAAGCAATAATTAAAAGTATTATTTATTTTAAGTATTCTATTTTCGGGAGTATCATTGGAGGATGGGCTGTCATATCAACAATCTTAATGTATCCATCGCCTTTTATATAGTGCAAAACATATTCAGATGTAAGATGTCCTGAGTTTCCATTGTTATATTTTGGAATACCTATATGGTAGTGCCAAAGATTATAATCTTGAGCGTATTTAACTTTGTATAACCAATTAGGATCATTCTTGGGTACATTATCAGACATCTTGTTTTTTCCAGGAAGTCCAAAAAAACCACTGCTAGCCACATGCCTCGCAAAATCCCCAATCTTTATAATATCTTCTTGAGGGAAGTTTTTCATTTCTTTTAAAAAGAGCGTACCAAAAAAAACAGAAATGGACATAATTAAAAACTCTTAACCCATTGCATGAATGAATCTTTATCTTGTGTATCTGGCATTTTGACAAAGTCTCCTTCAACACGCTTTTTCATTCTCTCTAAATCAAAGTTAAAGTTATCATTGGAAAGTTTATTAATAAAAAACTCTTTGATGCACGCTGTATTAATAACACCACCGTTAGGAGTACTTAGATAAGGTAATTCTTCATGAGTCATATCACGCAATTTCCAAGCAGTAAATTGCCCATATTCTCGCCTAACACGGTTAAGAATATATAGATGCTCGTCATTATATTTATTCATTTCTATATGAGCAACGGGTAAGGGACTACTCCCATAAATTTTAAATTGATGGTATATAGATTCAACTACTGGACCATGAGTCCAACATGATATGTTTTCATCAAATAGCTTTTGACCAAACAAGGCTAATGAATATCCTTGTGCATAATATAATAATTTTTGTAGTTTGAGATTAGATATGGTAGCTTCTCCATCCTCTTCATCAACAGGTGAAAGAAAAAAGTCAGCTACATCTCTTACGCTTAGCATTTATAGATGCTCCTGTGATTGTTACGTAACCTCCAAATTAGAGCTAATTATAACATTCATTATCCAATTAATATTTAATAATTGTATTCAATAAGCTGTGTAGATTTTAAGTAAGAATTAAAAAACTATACAAAATTAAAGTTATGAGATGAAAGCCCCATGCCCCTGCATGGGGAGAATATCAAAGATTACTTTTATTATTTTTTAGCTGTTGGTTTACGAATACCCGTAATAGCCACCGTCACACGGCGATCAGGTTGTAAACATGCTGTTAAGGCTGGTGTTGCTCTCTCTCCCACACAGTCTTTGGTCACCGGCTGACTCTCGCCTGCACTCGCCACAGAAATCGGGGCACTAATACCTCCTTGCTCTAAGTACGCTTTCACTGTCTTGGCTCGATTTAACCCTAAGTTATAGTTATACGCCTCTGTACCTAATCTATCGGTATGCCCCACTAAATCAATTCGATCTACTGTCGCATAACCTTCTGTAATCTTCGTCACTAACTCATCTAAGGTCTTCTTCCCCTCTGCTAATAAATCACTTGGGTTTGATTTATCAAATTGGAATAAGGCATCTGCCGCTAATGTTACTTGTTCTTGTTTTACTGGCTGCGATTCTGGTCCACACCAATCATTATCAACATCTTTTAAATTAACACACGCTGATAATGCACTCACTGTTACTAAGCTAATTGCTAGTCTAGATAATTTCATAGGCCAATTCCTTGAAAAAAATTAAATTAGGTTTAATAAACAACAGTCCGCAGGGACTGTTGCTGGTCAGATTCTCCGCTTCGCTACCCCACTTCGCCACTAGTAAGTGGCTCAGAAATAATCTGCGCTCAACAGTCCGCAGGGACTGTTGCTGGTCAGATTCTCCGCTTCGCTATCCCACCTC
>NZ_AYSV01000066.1 GCF_000506865.1 Pelistega indica | reverse complement strand
TTTTAATTAATGTTAATTTTATTTTGGTTTTTTAATTGATTTTGTATTGGTTTTTTGTGTAAATTGTTGTACTACGTTACGGATTTAATAGTGGAATATCTGTTTCTGTAGAAATTTCTAGATTTGTTTTTGTATGGATTTGTTATTTTGGAAGCATAATTGCCTTAGGAAGAAACCAACATTTATCAATACCTATAATGTATCGTTACCTGTCTCAAACTGTCAGAATTTTTGTTGCCAGAATAGTTTTTTTATTGATAGCTCTTTTGACTCTAATATTTGCTTATGGCTGCTATCTGCAGATGACAATAAACTGGTCTAATATAGCACCGATCAGTGGCCTCCCCTTAGCTATTTTTTATTTGGCTGGACTCATTAGTTCGATAGCAATGATGTGCATTGTCATTTTTAAAGGCCTTTTTTCTCCATCTTCTTTATATGAAACTAATTTTGAAGAGGTAATGCCATCATGATTTTAATGGTTTTATTTATTGGTGTTTTATTGTTGGGAATTTTTTTGGGTTTACCGATAGCATTTGCTTTGCTTCTTTCTGCAGCTGCAATGATGTGGCAATTAGACTTCTTTGATCCACAAATTTTTGCACAGAATCTAATTAGTGGAGCTGATAACTATACTCTTTTAGCTATTCCTTTTTTTCTTGTTGCGGGAGAAGTAATGGCCCATGGAGGGTTATCAAAAAGAATCGTAAATTTAGCAATGGCTTTTATTGGCCATAGGAAAGGAGGGTTAGGTTATGTGGCAGTTTTTGCTGCAATTATAATGGCAAGTTTATCAGGATCTGCGGTGGCTGATACTGCAGCTCTTGCTGCTATGATGTTACCAATGATGAATGCCTCAAATTATCCTATAGGGAAAACCGCTGGTTTAATGGCTGCAGGTGGCATAATAGCACCGATTATTCCGCCATCAATTCCTTTGATACTTGTTGGGGTTGCGGGAAATATTTCAATTAAACAGCTTTTTTTAGCAGGTATTGTACCTGGTCTTTTAATGGGGTTTGTTTTAATACTATATTGGGCATACTCTGTACGAAATATGGATTTACCCATTTCTCCAAAGATGAATACTCAAGAAAAAATTCAGACACTTAAGGAGAGTTTTGGGGCTATCTTATTACCTATTATTATTATAGGTGGGATAAAAACAGGAATATTTACCCCTACAGAAGCAGGAGTTGTTGCTGCTGTATACGCTGTGATTGTCTCTTTATTTGTCTATAAAGAGTTAAATCTTAAAGGGTTATTTATTGTTTTGAGTAATTCGGCTAGAAGTACGGCAATAATTATGTTTTTAGTTGCAGCAACAACAGTTGTTGCGTGGATTATTAGTATTGCTCAGTTACCAATGATGGTGGCTGAGTTTCTTTCGCCTCTCAGTGATAATCCAAAATTGTTGATGTTGGTTATTATGTTATTAGTAATGTTGATTGGTATGGTTATGGATTTAGTACCAACTATTCTAGTGCTAATACCCATTTTGATGCCTATTGTAAAAATGGCTAATATAGATCCCGTATATTTTGGACTTATGTTTGTAATGAATTGTGCTATTGGGTTAATAACACCACCAGTAGGCAATGTATTAAATGTTATTGTTGGAGCAGGAAAAATGGATTTTTTTGAAGGAGTTAAAGGAGTTTTCCCCTACGTTCTCCTTTACTTTGGATTGTTAGGTTTGTTTATTCTTATACCAGAAATGATAACAATTCCTATGAAATTTCTATAGAAATTAATCAGATATAAAAATGCCAAAAATAATAGATAGTCATCACCATTTTTGGGTTTTAGGTAAAAAAATATATTATCCATGGTTAGAAAATGAAAAAAGGAATGATTTTTTTCTAGGAAATTACGATGATATTTGTCAGGATTTTATGCCTGAACAGTTAATATCCCTTATTCCTCAAGATTACCTTCTCGTAGGAACAATTCATTGTGAAGCAGAATGTGCAAGAAATCAGTCATATTTGGAGGTGGAATGGATTGATAATTTAGCGTTAGAAGGAAAATTAATTAAAGGGCAAATGATTTGGGTAAATTTATTAAATTTAAATGTATATCAAGAATTGGAACAGTATAAAAATATATACAAGTGTTAAAGGGGTAAGATTTAAACCAAGAACAGCAAGCTCTAGATTCTCTGTTCATTCATTAGAGAATGAACAGAGTCTTTATGATAGTAAATTAGCGAATGGGTTAAATGCTTTAGAGGAATTAGGGTTAATTTGGGATTTAAGAGTTCCTTCGTGGCATTTAAAAGATGCAGCTAAGATATTACAAGATTTTCCGAATTTAAAAGTAGTAGTGAATCATTGTGGTTTACCATGGGATAGAAGTATAGATGGTATTAATGATTGGAAAAAAGGATTGGAATTATTGGCAACTCGAGGAAAAACTTGGATAAAACTATCAGAATTAGGATGCCCTGGGCAAAGTTATGATATTGATTCCAATCAACAATTACTCAATCACACACTAAATATTTTTGGGGGTAAGCGAGCATTGTATGCCAGCAATGCACCAGTGTCAGGAGTCCAAGTAAGCTATGGTTGTTGGCTAGAAATGATTCATGCAGCTATCAATACAATAGCTCCAGAAAATAAACAAGATGTTTTTTGGAAAAATGCAATTGAATGTTTTGATTTAAAAGGAATTAGCAAATGAATTTAAAAGGAATTAACATTATCGGTGGTGAGTTTGTTATTGGTACAGATGGTGGCATAAAAGCTATTAATCCCAATACTAATGAAGAACTTTTACCAGAGTATAAAGGTATTAGTGATACTGACTTTGATAGAGCAATGAATTTGGCATGGGCTGCTTTTATAGAATATCGTTTAGTTTCTAATGAAAAGAGAGCGGAGTTTTTAGAGGCAATAGCCGAAGAAATTGAAAAAGTTGGTGATGATTTAGTGCAAAGAGCGATGCTAGAAACAGGTCTTCCTCAAGCAAGATTAGAAGGTGAAAAAGGTAGGACTTGTGGGCAATTGAGACTTTTTGCAAAAGTATTGCGTGACGGGAAATATCAGGATATTCGTCATGATGTTGCCTTACCTGACCGTATGCCGCTACCTCGCCCTGAATTGTATTCCCGTAAAATTGGCTTGGGTCCAGTTGCTGTTTTTGGTGCAAGTAACTTTCCGTTAGCTTTTTCTGTAGCAGGTGGGGATACAGCAAGTGCTTTAGCAGCTGGTTGTCCCGTCGTGGTCAAAGCACATCAAGCACATCCTGGGACTTCTGAAATTGTTGGGCGGGCTGTAGTGGCAGCGGTTGAGCGTTGTCAAATGCCTAAAGGAGTATTTGCTCTTTTATATGGTAGTGGTTCTAAAATTGGTCAAAAATTAGCAGCTCATCCAGTAATTAAAGCGATTGGTTTTACTGGATCAAGAGCAGGGGGCACTGCTCTTATGAATACAGCAGCAGCTAGGGCTGAGCCGATTCCTGTCTATGCTGAAATGAGTAGTATCAATCCAGTCTATATTATGTCTGAAGCACTTAAGAATCGAGGTAAAGAGATTGGGGCTGCATTAATTCAATCAATGATGATGGGGGCGGGGCAGTTTTGTACGAGCCCAGGACTCATTTTTGCGGTCGATAATGAAGGGTTTGATGACTTTATCACAAGTGCAAAACAAACATTAGGAAAACAAACTAGCCAAACGATGTTAACACCAGGCATTGCTAAGGCATTTAATCAAGGGGTTGATCGTATCCAACAATCTCAACAGGTGCAGTTATTAGCAACGGCACAGGGAACAGATAAACCTAATCAATGTGTGGGTAAACTCTTTTTAGTTGAGGGTGACCAATATATAGGTGATAAAGCTTTACATGATGAGGTTTTTGGCTCAAGTGCTGTAGTTGTTCGTTGTAAGAGTTTTGAGCAAATGCAACAGTTAACAGAATCTCTTGAGGGGCAATTAACAGCATCAGTACATTGCGATGATAATGATGATGTTGCTGTGTTACAGGCACTGGTTCAACAATTAGAACGTAAAGTTGGTCGTATTTTATTTAATGGATTTGGTACAGGTGTTGAAGTGGCTGATGCTATGGTTCACGGTGGTCCTTACCCGTCAACTAGTGATGGTAGAAGTACTTCTGTAGGGACAGCAGCGATTGATCGTTTTTTAAGAGCGGTGTGCTATCAGAATGTACCTAAAGCTGTATTACCTGATGTTTTAAAGTAATCAAAAAGTACTAGAAATAAAAGTATCTGTTTAAAGGATAAGTACTTAAATTCAAGTACTTAGGTTTAATGAAAATCACCCTATCAAATTTTATAGGGTGATTTTTGTTTTACTCTATATTCTGTGCTTGTTCTCTTAATTGCTCAACTAACAATTTTAATTCAATGACAGCTTGTGTGATTTCAAGCGCAGTGGATTTAGAGCCTAGGGTATTAATTTCACGATTCATTTCTTGGAAAAGAAAATCTAAGCGTTTGCCAAGACTTTGTTTGTTTTTAGTTTTAGGTATGCTGTCTTGGGTGATGTCTGATTCTTGCTGGAGTAATGTAGCTAGCTCAGTTTGATGTGATTCTAGTCGATCAAGTTCCTCAGCTACATCAATGCGTAAACTAAATAGAGAGGATTCGGCCGCAATGCGAGCACTTAGCTCTTCGCCTTTGATATGTTCGAAGCCGTTAGGAGCTACTGCCTCAAGATTTTCGCGTAATTTTCGAGTTAATTTTTCGCGATAATCAGTATGAATTTGTGGCAATTTTTCTCTAATTTTTCCTAATATTTGTTGAATTTGTTGTGTGTAACCAAGCATTGTTTCAGCTAAGCGTTTTCCTTCTCTTGCTCGGTTAAGGATAAAGTTATCTAAAGCGTCATCAGTTGTCTTTATCAATAGCTGATGCCATTGTTCAAATGTATCATCATCTTGACTAAGTTGTTTGTTTTGGCTAAGGGTAATTAATTCACTAAGAGAAGGAGCGCCAGTATCAGGAATAATTTGTCGCGCTTGATTGAGTTGTTGTAAACAAAGTGCTACTACCTCATTATCCAATTGCATATCATCTAAATTTTTATGCTTTTGTAGGGTAATCCGAAGTTCAATTTTTCCTCTGTTTAATCGGTTACTGAGTAGTTCGCGTAGTGCACTTTCGGAAGCTCGGAGTTCTTCTGGAATACGTAGGTGTAAGTCAAGGAAACGGTTATTAACGCTTTTGAGCTCAACAATTAATTGTCCTAAGGCGTGTTCGCTATGTTGGCTTGCAAAAGCGGTCATGCTATAAATCATGGAAAATTCTCTACTTGGTTTTGCCGGTTGGCAATATGGATTACAATTTACTCTATATTTTACATTGGATTTTAGAGAATGAATATGAATACACAGACTCGCCCAAATGGTAGGCAGCATAATGAGCTTCGTCAAATTAAAATCACCCGTTCTTACACCCCTTATGCTGAAGGATCAGTGTTAATCCAAATGGGTAATACTCATGTTCTTTGTAATGCCAGTGTGCTAGATAAAGTGCCTCCTTTTTTAAAGGGAAAAGAGCAGGGGTGGGTTACTGCTGAATATGGTATGTTGCCACGGGCTACGCACTCTCGCTCTGACCGCGAAGCGGCTAAGGGAAAGCAAACAGGACGCACACAAGAAATTCAGCGTTTAATAGGACGTAGTCTTCGTGCCGTAGTAGATATGACAAAATTAGGTGAGCGTACTATTCATTTGGATTGTGATGTTATTCAAGCCGATGGTGGGACTCGTTGTGCCAGTATTACGGGGGCATGGATCGCGATGGCTGATGCGATTGAGCATTTGTTGGCAAAAGGTGATATCACTGAGAATCCTTTGAAAGATAAGGTGGCGGCTATTTCTGTAGGCATGGTAAATGGTAAGCCTGTGCTAGATTTGGATTATTCTGAAGACTCAGGCTGTGATGCTGATATGAATATTGTAATGACTGGGGCTGGGAGTTTTGTGGAAGTTCAAGGAACAGCAGAGGGAGAAACATTTTCCCGTAAAGAATTAAATGAGTTGTTAGATTTGGCTGAACAGGGTATTACTACTTTGGTGACTATTCAAGAACAAACATTAAAAAGTAATACTAAATAGTTTAAGGTTAAAGTGGCATGTCTAAAATTGTCTTGGCATCAAATAACAAAGGAAAATTAGCAGAATTTCAACAACTATTTGTTCCTCTAGGGATTGAGTTAATTAATCAGGGGGCGTTAGGTGTAGGTGAATGTGAGGAGCCATATTTTACCTTTTTAGAAAATGCGTTAGTTAAGGCTCGCTTTGCGAGTAAACATACGGGGTTACCTGCGATTGCTGATGATTCCGGTTTAGTGGTACCTAGTTTGAATGGTGCTCCCGGTGTTTTATCTGCTCGTTATGCATTAAGTTTAGGGGCGACAGAAAAATCCGATGCTTTAAATAATGCTTATCTATTGAAAGCCTTAGAAAACGTAAGTGATCGCTCCGCTTTTTATGTCGCTTGTTTGGTATATGTTCGCAATGAACAGGATCCATGTCCAATCGTTGCTCAAGCTTTTTGGCATGGTTGTATTGCTTTACAAGCAAAAGGTGACAATGGATTTGGTTACGATCCTTATTTTTACCTACCAGAGTTAGGTAAGACTGCTGCAGAGCTAACACCAAGTGAGAAAAATAGTATTAGTCACCGTGGGCAAGCATTGAGAAAATTATTAGCTGAGTTAAAAAATGCGTGATAAGCCAAGTAGTTCAGAATCATCGAATCAAAGAGTGACGATACCGATTGAGGTAGCTAGAGATAAATCGAAGAATAGCACTAATCATTCATCACTAACGTCTCTAATGACAACGTTAAACAAAGGAGTTAGTTTTGCTCAACCATTGCCGCCTTTGTCTATTTATATTCATGTTCCTTGGTGTGTTAAAAAGTGTCCTTATTGTGATTTTAATTCACACGCTATTTCAGGTGAGATACCAGAAAAAGAATATTTACAAGCACTTGAACAAGATTTGATTTATGTATTACCAAGTGTCTGGGGGCGTCAAATTCATTCTATTTTTATTGGTGGTGGAACGCCAAGCTTGTTATCTGCTAAAGCGCTTGATGATTTATTAACCGTATTAAGAAATTTGTTCAATTTAGCGCCCTATACAGAAATTACGATGGAAGCTAATCCAGGAACAGTCGAGGTAGAACGGTTTAAAGCTTTTGCAGCATCAGGCGTGACTAGATTATCGTTAGGTGTTCAGAGTTTTAATGATGAGATGCTTAAACGATTAGGGCGTATACATGATAGTTATCAGGCGAAAAAAGCGATTGAAATTGCACAGCAATCATTTCAGCGTATTAATTTAGATTTAATGTATGCCTTACCATTTCAAACATTGAAAGATTGCCATCAAGATGTACAAACAGCGCTATCGTTTGGAGCAGAGCACTTATCTTTATATAACCTTACCCTAGAGCCTAATACAGTATTTGCCAAATATCCTCCTGAAGGTATTCCCGATGATGATTTAGCAGGGGATATGCAAGATATGCTGATTGATTTAACGCAACAACATGGTTTCGAGCAATATGAGGTTTCTGCTTATGCCAAAAAGAATGCCTACTGTCAACATAATCTAAATTACTGGGAATTTGGGGATTATATTGGTGTAGGGCCTGGGGCACATGGCAAAATTTCATCGCATAATCAAATTCTACGAACAGCACGTGTTAAGAATCCAGATAGTTGGATGCAAAAAGTAAAAACAAGTGAACAGCTTGCCGAGAGTCGATTATTAACAGTGGAAGATATTCCTTTTGAGTTTATGCTTAATGTACTGCGATTAAAGCAAGGGGTTCCAACCCATTATTTTTCTGATCGCTGTGGTGTTCCGTTGAGTCTGATGACAGCAAAGATAAATGAAGCCGTATCTAAGGGATTGCTGGATAGTGATCCCACAAGATTAAAAGCCAGTGCACTAGGCTGGCGTTATTTGAATGATTTACAAGAGATGTTCTTGATGGATTGAATTAAGATAATCATTATTAACTAGTTAGTTGTAATGCTCTTAGTATGTTTTTTTGTCTTAATTTAGCCCTCTTTGTAATCTTAAAAGGTGCACTACAATAAAAAGTAGTGCCTATAAAAAATAATTCGTTCCAAAATGAACCATAATGCACCAAAATAATACATTATTAAATTGATAACGCACCAAAATAATGCAATAATGAAAAAATAAACAGTGCGCTGACGGTAAAAAAGTTGGCACGGAAATTGCTTTAGCTAAAGTGATAAGTTTGAACGTTAGTGAAATCGTTCAACAAAGTTTAGATTTTAGGAGAAATCAACATGGCAATAACTGCTCAAGACGTTTTAAATAAAATGAGTGAAAACGAAGTTAAATTTGTAGACTTTCGTTTTACAGATACTCTCGGTAAAGAACATCATATGACTGTACCTGCTCATCAAGTGGATGAAGATAAGTTTGAGTCAGGTCAACCTTTTGACGGTTCATCTCTTGCTGGTTGGAAAGGAATCGAGGCATCTGATATGTTATTGATTCCAGATGCTTCAACAGCACGTATGGATCCTTTCCGTGAAGAGCCTACGCTAATTTTAACGTGTGATGTAGTTGAGCCTTCTGATTTAAAAGGTTATGATCGTGACCCTCGTTCTTTGGCTCGTCGTGCAGAAGCTTATTTAAAGTCATCAGGTATTGGTGATACCGCTTTCTTTGGTCCTGAGCCTGAGTTCTTTGTATTTGATGGTATTTCTTGGGGCGATGATATGTATAATCGCTTCGTTAAAATTCATTCTGATGAAGCAGCTTCAGCAAGTGCGCTTGATTATGACGGTAAAAACCATGGTCACCGTCCTCGCGTGAAAGGTGGTTATGTGCCTGTATCACCAGTAGACTCTTTTGGTGATATGCGTTCAGAAATGTGCTTAGTACTTGAGCAACAAGGTGTTCCTGTGGAAATTCATCACCATGAAGTAGCTAATGCAGGTCAATTAGAGATTGGTACTCGATTTAGTACGCTAGTTCAACGTGCTGACTGGAACCAAATCTTGAAATACACTATTCATAATGTTGCTCATATGTATGGTAAAACAGCTACATTTATGCCAAAACCAATCGTAGGTGATAACGGTTCTGGTATGCACGTGCATCAATCTATTTGGAAAGATGGTCAAAACCTATTTGCAGGTAATGGTTATGCTGGTTTATCAGAAACTGCGCTTTACTACATTGGTGGTATTATCAAACACGCTCGTGCCTTGAATGCTATTACTAACCCAGGTACTAACTCTTATAAACGTTTAGTGCCACACTTCGAAGCACCAGTAAAATTGGCTTACTCTGCACGTAACCGTTCTGCTTCTATTCGTATTCCGTATACAAGTAATCCAAAAGGTCGCCGTATTGAAGCTCGTTTCCCAGATCCATTAGCTAACCCATATTTAGCCTTCTCTGCTTTATTAATGGCTGGTCTTGATGGTATTCAAAATAAAATCCATCCTGGTGATCCAGCGGACAAGAACTTATATGATTTACCACCAGAAGAAGACAAAAAAGTACCTACAGTAGCCTCTTCATTAGAACAAGCGCTAGAAGCCCTAGATGCTGATCGTGAGTTCTTAACTCGTGGTGGTGTATTTAGTAATGATATGTTAGATGCTTATTTAGAACTTAAAATGCAAGAAGTGAATCGTCTACGTATGACAACTCATCCAGCTGAGTTTGATTTGTATTATTCACTATAAGTTTTAAAGTCGGTAGTCATTAAAGTGTGTTACAGGAGGTTCAACAATGTCTAGTACAACGTTAACTCCTGTAGCACAACAATGGCAAACATTTGATTTACTCCTGACCTGCATTATTGTTGCCAATGAGGCAGGTCAAATTGAGTGGGTAAATTCAGCCACTCAAAATCTTTTTGAACGTTCTCGGCGCTCTTTTATCGGTGCTACAGTAGCTTCTTTATTTGAGGATAAAGAGAGTTTTCAAAAAGCTTTTGACACCATTGTTAAGCGTCGTTCTGTCTCCGTTGCTTTTTCTGGAGGGATTGCTAAATTTGAATCCACAGAAACAGTGAATGCTGTTATGCATTTAAGTCATGACAATATCATTCTTGAGCTACATCCTATTGAACAGCAAGCCTTGTCAGAGCGTAGTATTCGCTTGGCTAGAGAACTTGAAATCTATCAGGAAACGTTTAGAAATCTTGCCCATGAAGTTAAAAACCCATTGGGTGGTATTAGAGGGGCTGCCCAACTGTTAGAGTTGGAGCTAGAAAATACTGATCATCAGGAATATACCAAAGTGATTATTGCTGAGGTAGATAGGTTACAGCAACTTGTGGATAGATTAATTAAACCAGCACAGTCTGGCTTGCAATTATCAGTGTTTAATATACACGAAATTTGTGAACGGGTATTTACCTTACTTAATGCTGAATATCAGGGAAAAATTACTTTTGTACGCGACTATGATGCTTCGATTCCAGATATAAAAGCAGACAAAGCGAAATTAGTTCAAGTGTATTTGAATATATGTGGTAATGCCGCTCAAGCGATTTTAGGAGCAAAGGAAGCGATTGAACAACCAAAGATTATTTTGCGTACTCGAATATTACATCGATATTTGTTACTAGATAAGATTTATCGCATGGTATTGTGTTTATCCGTGATAGATAATGGTCCTGGGGTACCTGCGAATATAGTAGATAGGGTTTTCCATCCTTTGGTGACAGGTAGAGCAAATGGGACTGGTCTGGGCTTAAGCTTAGCACAAGAATTAGTACGCCAGCATGGTGGATTAATTGAGTTCGATACAGTACCTGGTAGGACGGAGTTTAGAGTGTTGTTACCTATGGAGGATTCACATGAGTAAGATATGGATTATCGATGATGATCAAGGAATCCGTTGGGTATTAGATAAAGCATTACAAAGAGTTCATTTACAAGCTACCACGTTTGATACTGTTGATAGCTTACTTACAGCCCTAAAGACTAGTCAACCTCATGTGCTAGTAACTGATATCCGTATGCCTGATATGTCAGGGCTAGAACTATTGAAAAAAATCAAGCATGATTATCCGGATATTGTTGTCATTGTGATGACAGCATTTACTGACTTAGATAGCACGGTTGAGGCCTTCCAAGGTGGTGCATTTGATTATTTACCAAAGCCATTTGATATTAATGATGCCGTTAGTTTGATTCAAAGAGCTTGTGAGCATAGCCAAATGCTCAACTTGAATAAAAAATCTATGGCAGAGAGTGCAGATATTCCAGCGCCGTCTTCAGCTGATGTGGGAAAAATGATGACCCAATCGCATTCTAAGTCTATGCAAGAGATTTTCAGGGCCATAGGACGGCTTGCTCCTTCCAAAGTGACTGTGTTGATTACGGGTGAATCTGGTTCAGGTAAAGAATTAATTGCACGGGCTGTGCATGAGCATGGTAATCGTAAAAACAAACCGTTTGTAGCAATTAATGCCGCCGCTATTCCAAAGGATTTACTCGAAGCAGAATTGTTTGGGCATGAAAAAGGAGCGTTTACAGGGGCGAATCAACTACGTAAAGGTCGATTTGAGGAAGCCGACGGTGGCACATTATTTCTGGATGAAATTGGTGATATGCCACTGGATTTACAAACACGTTTACTACGCGTTCTCGCAGAAGGTTCTTTTTATCGAATTGGTGGCACTCAGCCAGTACATGTAGATGTGCGTATTATTGCGGCTACTCATCAACCATTAGAGGATCGTGTCGAGCAAGGGGTTTTTAGGGAGGACTTATTTCATCGGTTGAATGTTATTCGTCTACGTATCCCACCACTACGCGAGAGAAAGGATGATATTCCTCAATTGGCAAGGCATTTTCTTCGCTTATCGGCAGCAAGCTTAGCTGTACCTGTTAAGCAACTAAGTAATGAGGTCTTAGAGGCTTTATGTCAATTTGATTTTCCCGGCAATGTGCGTCAATTAGAAAATTTCTGCCATTGGCTGACAGTGATGTCTCCAGCAAGTCTAATAACTATGGATGATTTACCTCCAGAGTTGTTAGCAAGTCTTAGTGCCAAAGTAGAGATGGGATCTACCACTAAGGGTAGTCAATTAACGCATCAGACGCAGCCATTATCATATGAGCAAGGATCACACTCAGTAAGCCCTTATAACAATGTCGGCAAAGCAGATATTACAATTGCAGAGCAAGGGGGAATACAACATTTTCCTAGTGATTGGGAAGAGTTATTACGATTAGAGGTACAAAAAAGGCTGAATTCAGATGAACAATCTATCATGGATAATTTAAATAAAATCTTTGAAAAAGCCGTGATTGAGACTGCCTTACACTATTATCGAGGTCGAAAAATTGATACGGCCAATCGCTTAGGTATCGGCCGTAATACAGTTACGCGGAAATTAAAAGAGTTGGATCTAGAAGCGTAGCTTATTGAAAAAAATGTGGTAAGGATGTCACCAACATAGAAATTCCCGAAAAAGTCAGTAGCGTTAAAATAATTTGTTTGAAACGTTGCTGACTAATGCCATGGTACATTTTTGTCCCAAAATAAGAAGTGAATACAACGATAGGGGAAACAATATAAATGTATGGCAGCATATTGCGGGTAATTAAGCTATTACTAATATAGCTAATTAACACAACAATGAGCATGGCAAAGTTGAAGTTTTGAATGATGGAACGTTGAGTGTCTCTATCAAAACCTCGGATAGTACACCAAAGTGTTGGCAATGTGCCAGTGAAACCACCAAGTCCTCCCATGACACCTCCGCCCATACCAGCTAGTGCGTCAAAGAATCGATGTGTATTGGTTAGCTTAGGCAGACGATTGGCAAATAACATAAAAGGACACCATAGAATCAAGAAAACCCCAAGGATTGTTTTAAATTTATAGATATCCAACATAGGTAATAGATAGACGCCAATAGGGATGCCTACTAAACCACCAATAATAAAGGGTAGGATGAGTTTTAAATCAAACCCTCTTCGAACAGTAAATGCGGCGACTATTTGCCCGGTGAGTCCTCCTACAACCGTTAAGGCAGCAGCTAGTTGAGGTTCTAATACCCAAGCCCAAAAAGACATCGCCACTAGACCAAATCCAAAACCAGATAAACCTTGAGAGAACCCCGCTACAAGTGCACCAAAAGCAATAATAAAAAAAATACTGTCCATAAAAAAACAATTTTACTAGTCAATAAAATCGACTAATTAATATAAATAAAGAATAAAGGGGGTTAATCTTATCAGGATTTTACTAGTCTATAAATACAGGCTTACCATAATAAGCACCACTATTTTGTAAAAACATAGCGTATTTTATTTTAGTGACATAGTGAGTATGCATAATTTTGCTAGAATAGTGAAGTCAATAATTTTTTTTAAAGGACGATGATATGACAGCCAAAACGATTGTACATACTGATAAAGCGCCAGCGGCAATTGGACCATACTCACAAGCGGTGGTTGCTGAAGGTGGAAAAACCCTTTATCTTTCTGGTCAGCTTGGTTTAGACCCAGCGACAGGAGCGTTAGTTTCCGATAATGTAGAAGAGCAAGTGCGTCAAGCGTTTAGTAACTTAACTGAGGTTATCAACGCGGCAGGTGGATCTTTAGAAAATATTGTTAAGTTAACGTTATTTGTGACTGATTTAGGGAATTTTGGCATTGTGAATTCAGTTATGTCAGAGTTGATTCCAGAGCCATTTCCAGCACGCTCAACTGTTGAAGTGAGTGGATTACCTAAAGGTGGGTTGTTTGAAGTTGAGGCAATTGTTGTTATTTAGTTTAAATAGTAATTCTTTTAAACCAATAGAATTATTCCTGTAGTCCAGTGTAAATTTTGATTATATGGCAGTCAAACGAACAGCATCAGAAGAGAAAATGCAGGCACTTGGTTTGGTGTCAGATAGTGATTTTGTCTTTCATTTGCCACTACGTTATGAAGATGAAACCCAAATTCATCACATTGCCGATATTTATCCGGGACAAGTAGCTCAACTAGAAGGCGTTGTTGAAAATGTAGCGGTATCATATGGTCATCGTAAACAATTAACGGCAACGTTTAAAGATGCGACTGGGAAAATAAGTTTACGCTGGATTCATTTTTATGGCAGCCAAAAAGCACAATTAGAAAAAGCTGGCTTAATAAGAATCAGGGGAGAGGTACGAGGTAGTAGTATGTGGGGGTATGAAATTATTCACCCCAAAATATCTAAAGCGGGTCAAAGCCTACCGCAAACACTTACACCGGTTTATCCAAGTACTGAAGGTTTAACTCAACCAGTGCTACGAAAGGCGATTTTGGCAGCTTTATCACGTGTAGATTTTAAGGATACGGTTCCAGAGGAAATTAAGGAAAAATTTCACCTTCCTTCACTTAAAGAATCGATTTTTATACTGCATAATCCTAGCCAACATGAAAATACATATGCCTTATTGGATAAAACACATCCAGCGTGGCAGCGGATTAAATTTGATGAATTATTAGCACAACAAATAGCTTTGTATTTGGCTAGACAAGCCAGGACTCAGTTAAATGCACCTAAATTAACGTTTGATGATACGTTGTTATTTGATAAGGTACTTAAAACATTTGGATTACCTCTAACGGCCGCACAGCAACGTGTCATTCAGGAAATAAAACAAGATTTACTTAAGCCATACCCCATGCATCGCTTATTACAAGGTGATGTAGGGAGTGGTAAAACCATTGTTGCCGCTTTAACAGCAGCATTAGTTTTACAAAATCATCAACAAGTAGCGATTATGGCACCAACGGAGATTTTGGCAGAGCAGCATTTTTATAAAATGAAAAAATGGTTTGAGCATACGTCAATTGAGGTGGTATGGCTATCGGGTAGTTTAAAAGTAAAAGAAAAACGTGAGGCATTAGAAAAAATACAGTCTGGTGAGGCTCAACTGATTATTGGGACTCAAGCATTAATTCAGAAGGGGGTTGAGTTTGCAAACCTAGCCTTGATGATTATTGATGAACAGCATCGTTTTGGCGTGGGGCAGCGTTTAAGTCTCAGTAAGAAAGGGGAAGATAGTCAATTAGATATCGTGCCTCATCAGTTAAATATGAGTGCTACACCCATTCCACGAACCTTAGCCATGAGTTATTTGGCGGATGTTGATGTTTCTATTATTGATGAATTACCACCGGGGCGGCAGACAATTTTAACTAAGTTAATGTTAAATGAACGACGTGATGAGTTGTTGAATCATTTGAGGGTAGAGTGCCAGAGTGGTAAGCAAGTGTATTGGGTATGTCCATTGGTTGAGGAAAGTGAAACATTGCAATTACAAACCGCTGTTGATACCTATCAATATATTCAAGAATATTTGCCTGATTTAAAAATTGGTTTATTGCATGGACGTATGGCTGCTAAAGAAAAAGCGCAGGTGATGCAAGCGTTTGCTAATCGTGAATTGGCCATCTTGGTAGCAACTACAGTGATTGAGGTGGGTGTAGACGTGCCTAATGCTAGTATTATGGTTATTGAGCATGCGGAGCGTTTTGGTTTAGCACAGCTACATCAATTAAGAGGTAGGGTAGGTCGTGGTGATATTGCCTCTGTTTGTATTTTGTTATATCAAAATCCTTTATCTA
This sequence comes from Pelistega indica, assembly GCF_000506865.1. Taxonomy (GTDB): domain Bacteria; phylum Pseudomonadota; class Gammaproteobacteria; order Burkholderiales; family Burkholderiaceae_B; genus Taylorella; species Taylorella indica. The sequence continues at coordinate 43,300 of NZ_AYSV01000066.1, read as the reverse complement.
ATACAGCCAAATATCGTTTAAAAGCACTTCATGAAACAAATGATGGTTTTGAAATTGCCCGTCGAGATTTGGAACAGCGTGGTCCCGGAGAGTTTTTAGGCTTGCGACAATCAGGTGAACAGTTATTGCGTTTTGCTGATGTACATAGTGATGCTAACTTAGTTGAAAAAGCCAGAGAAGGCGCTATGCTGTTTCTTCAACACTATCCAGAACTAGCCCACCAACATGTAGAACGTTGGTTAAAAGGCAAAACGGATTATTTACGATCTTAATTATAAACAAAAACTATTAATCAATAATATTTAATTGTAAAAAATAGTGTTTTTTATAGATTTTTTAATTTTTTACGTTAGAATTGATAGGTAATTTTTATTAATAGGGGTAGGTGGAGGTAGCATATGACATTAATTGAGTTGAAATATGTGATTGCTGTAGCACGTGAGAAACATTTTGGTCGAGCTGCTGAAGCCTGTTTTGTTAGCCAGCCCACATTATCTGTAGCAATCAAAAAATTAGAAGATGAGTTAGGGGTTGCTATCTTTGAGCGAGGTGGTAGTGAAGTGTCAGTGACTGGTATTGGTCAGCGTATTGTCACTCAAGCTCAAAAAATTCTTGAAGCCAGTAGTTATTTAAAAGAGATTGCAAGACAAGGTCATGATCCTTTAGAAGGTCCCTTAAAAGTAGGGGTGATTTATACTATTGGTCCGTATCTGTTACCAAAGTTAGTACGTCGTCAATTAGAACTGACACCACAGATGCCATTGATTCTACAAGAAAATTTCACAGTTAGGCTGTTGGAGTTATTACGGTTAGGAGAAATTGATTGCGCTATTATGGCGTTACCATTGCCAGACTCTGGGCTTGAAATAGAACCTTTATATAAAGAGGAATTTATTGCGGCCGTTCCTGTGAATCATCGATGGGCAAATGCTTTAAGTATTACGACTGAAGAACTTAAACAAGAAACAATGTTGCTACTTGGAAGTGGACATTGTTTCAGAGATCAGGTTTTAGAGGTGTGTCCAGAGATGTCACGTTATTCTTCAACGGAAGAAGGAATTCAACGCTCCTTTGAAGGCTCCTCACTAGAAACGATTCGCCATATGGTAGCGGCAGGGTTGGGAATCACTTTATTGCCTAAAAGTGCAGTGCCTGAAATAAGTACAGAGGAGAATAGTTTGGTACGTTATATACCGTTAGCTGACCCTGTGCCTAGTAGGGATGTTGTTTTGGCATGGAGACGTAGCTTTACACGTCAACCCGCTATTGATGCACTGGTAAAGGCTATTAAAGAGTCTGGCTTATTTGGTGTAACAATGGTTGACTAAATACCAATGCATCATCTCAATTTGGGCATTCTTAGTTTCTTAAGCAAGAGCGGAATAACTCTGTTAGTGCAGGGTCAATCGGTGTCTCTTGTTGAAGTGTAATTTTGCCATTAATATCATCTGTAGAGCCAAAAATATCGTAAACAGCTCTAGGTTTATCTGCCTCTGGACCAGGAATCATTCCATCATAATAATTTTGCATGATATATGTTAGGCTCGCAGCAGGATATTTTGCTTTTAATTTTTCTTGTAGACAAGAGGCAATAAATTTAACAGGAATATTTGCTTGCTCTTTATCCATTGTAGTGACTAGATGCGGATAGCGAGGCGTACTATCAAAAAGATCTGTTGTTGAGCAAGCACTTATAAGGGAAGTACTACATAGTGCAAGTAAAGTATAGCGTATTTTCATCATTGTGACCTTTAACTTTAAAAAAAAGAGTTAGTGGCTTATGTTATCTTTAATTGTACTCAATTAGTTAGTATTGACTACCCAAATAGTATCACCAATAGAGACTTTGTGTTTTTCAAACCAACCTTGATTGACTTCTAAGGCAAACTTAGCAGGCTCAGCAGAACAGATAGATGTTTGATCCTGTGGCTCCATGTTTCTAATGTCAATAATTTTGCCTTCGGCATTTATATAAGCAATGGATAGAGGAATAAATGTATTTTTCATCCAAAAACAGCGTGTTTTCTCATCATCAAATACAAAAAGCATACCAGCATCGGCGGGAAGAGAAGCTCTAAACATGAGACCACGTGCTCTGGTTTGATTATTATCTACAACTTCAGTGCTGATTCTATGAGAATTAATTTCTAGCGTGCTTTGGTAAGTTAGCTTATGTTGTTTAATAACGTCATCTAGGGAATGTAGTGTAAGATTTGCTGCAAAAGCGACAGGAGTTAAACTAATAAGGGCAAGTTTGCTAAGAGAAACATAACGTAGCAAGTTAAGAAAGGATTTGAACACAATACCCACCAGAAATAAGTTAAGATATTGTCATTGTAGCGGTTAAAAAGAGCGTTAGGAAGTTGTTATGTCAAAACTTAACGCTCTTTTAAATTCCTATAAATAGCTTATAGGAGTCAACATTACATTACTTAGCTTCGGTAATATTAAGAGCTAGTTTACCCTTAGGGCCATCTGCTAGTTCAAAACTGACGCGTTGCCCTTCTTTTAGGGTTTTGAAACCAGACATTTGAATGGCAGAAAAGTGTGCAAAAAGGTCTTCTGAGCTACCATCCGGAGTAATGAAACCAAACCCTTTGGCATCATTAAACCATTTAACAGTGCCTAATTGTTTGTTTGTTGTTTCTGTTGTTACATTTTCAGACATAACGTCTCCTCACTTCAATTTTAGTTACAGTGTTGTTATGTCACAGAATATAAAGCTGATTTTGCATGGCGTCAATCCATGAAACTACTAATACTCTGTAAGTAAACGATAGAAATCGTTAAAATGGTAACCTTGATGATGATTGTATTTTAATTTTTTAACCTTATATTATGAGTACTGGTGTTGCAACTGAGCAGTCTATACAAGTCAAACCACCTACACCGTATGTGGTGGTTTTGCTAAATGATGACTTTACGCCCATGGATTTTGTAGTAAATATACTAAAAATTTTCTTTCATAAGTCTGAAGATGAGGCGACCCAGATTATGCTGGAAGTGCATTTTAAAGGTAAAGGTATTTGTGGTACTTATACCAAAGATATTGCTGCCACTAAGGTGGCACAGGTTAATTCTTATTCACGAGAGCATCAATATCCATTGTTATGTGTGATGGAACAAGCTTAGTGAGTGAGTTCTTCGTTTTGGAGATAGTATGATTTCTCAGGATTTAGAGGTTTCTTTGCAAAAAGCCTCTGTGATGGCTAGATTGGCGCATCATGAATTTTTGACAGTAGAGCATTTATTGTTAGCATTATTAGATAATCCTTCAGCTAAAGCTGTGCTAGAGGGGTGTGGAGCTGATTTGCCTACGCTATATCGAAAATTAGATGCCTTTATTGATGAGAATACGCCTAAATTATCTGAGGAAGCTATCGCCAAGGATTTTGATGTGCAGCCTACGTTAGGTTTTCAACGCATTATTCAACGTGCGGTATTAAGTCTAGGAGATAAGGTACAACGAGGAGAGGGGGTGACCGGGGCACATATTATTGCGTCTATGTTTTCAGAAAAAGATACTCATGCTGTCTTCTTTTTAGAAGAGCAAGGGATTACGCGCTTAAAAGTGACCCAATTTATTGCCCATGGACCAAGTGAATCTGAGCCAGTGAGTGCACAAGGCGATAACAAGCAACAAGCTGATGATAAGGACAAAAAATCAGCACTTGAACTTTATACGATTAATTACAATGAATTAGCTGCAAACGGCAAGATTGATCCCTTGATAGGTCGTGATGCAGAGCTTGAACGTGTTATTCAAGTGTTATGTCGTCGTCGCAAAAATAATCCCCTATTAGTGGGTGAGGCTGGCGTCGGTAAGACAGCGATTGCCGAAGGACTTGCATTAAGAATTATAGATAATGCTGTACCAGAGATTCTTAAGGATGCTGTTGTATATGGATTAGATATTGGTGTGTTATTAGCAGGTACTAAATATCGAGGTGATTTTGAGCAACGGTTAAAAAATTTACTCAAAGAAATTGAACAAAAGCCTAATGCCATTTTATTTGTTGATGAAATTCATACCATTATTGGGGCTGGTTCAACTTCGGGCAGTTCCATGGATGCCTCAAACTTATTGAAGCCTGCATTATCGTCTGGTCGTTTACGTTGTATGGGGGCAACTACCTTTAAAGAATACCGTGGTATTTTTGAGAAAGATCATGCCTTATCAAGACGTTTCCAAAAGATTGATATTGAAGAACCCTCTATCAATGACACAATTGCTATTTTAAAAGGTCTAAAGTCTCGTTTTGAAGAACATCATCAAGTGAAATATGCGAATGCGGCACTTGAAGCGGCGGCTGAGTTATCTGCTCGTTATTTGAATGACAGACATTTGCCTGACAAGGCTATTGATGTTATTGATGAGGCAGGTGCAGCACAACGCTTATTACCTAAATCGAAACAAAAGAAAATTATTGGTAAGGCTGAGATTGATGCCATTATTAGTAAGATGGCTAAAATTCCTGCACAAACGGTATCCTCAGATGATATTAATAAATTATCAAACGCTAGAACGCGATCTCAAAACCTTGGTTTTTGGTCAAAATCAAGCTATTGAAGCACTGACAGCAGTGATTAAAATGTCACGTTCTGGTTTAGGTAAATTGGATAAACCAATTGGTTCATTCTTATTTTCCGGTCCTACTGGTGTGGGTAAAACAGAAGTAGCAAAACAGTTAGCGCAGATTTTGGGTGTAGAGCTTATCCGTTTTGATATGTCAGAATATATGGAGCGTCATGCTGTATCTCGTTTAATTGGCGCGCCTCCCGGTTATGTAGGCTTTGACCAAGGTGGCTTATTAACAGAGCAAATTACCAAAAACCCACATGCTGTTTTATTGTTGGATGAAATTGAAAAAGCTCATCCTGATATTTTCAATATTTTATTGCAGGTAATGGATAATGGCTCTTTAACTGATAATAATGGTCGTAAAGCGGATTTCCGAAATGTCGTGATTATTATGACTACCAATGCTGGTGCACAATTACTTAATAGTAAATCCATTGGATTTAATAATAGTCGCCAAGCAGGGGACGAAATGGTGGAAATTAAACGTCTATTTACCCCTGAATTCCGCAATCGTTTAGATGCGATTATTCCATTTGCACCATTAACCCAAGACATTATTCTGCGTGTTGTGGATAAATTCTTATTAGAGCTAGAAAATCAATTAGCTGTTAAGAAAGTTGAAGCGACTTTCTCGGATAAATTAAGAGAATATCTAGCAGAGAAAGGCTTTGATCCAGTGATGGGGGCAAGACCTATGCAACGTTTAATCCAAGACATGATTCGTAAAGCCTTAGCGGAAGAATTATTATTTGGTAAATTGGTTGATGGTGGCTCAGTGCAAGTAGATATTAATGATGACCACTCTTTAAAACTAGATTTTCAGCCTCATGCACCTGCCGTAAATTCAACAGGTAATGAAGCCTTATTATCTGAGAAAGAATAATAAAGCGTTATTTATGTTAATCAGTTCTTAGAAGAAATACCCTATCAAAAAGAATAGGGTATTTTTATGGTATTTTTGTGTTGATAGTATGTAATTAGTGTGTTTATTATATGGTATTTAATGGAATGAGATTATCGTTATCCGTAGCTATGTACTCACACTGACGGGTGTTATGAATTGAGAAAATTGTAGTAAACATATACAATGACTAAAGTATTTAATCATTTAATTTTAATCCCTAAGTTCCTAAGGAATAGTTATGAAAAAGCATTTATTAAGTTCTTGTGTTATTGGTGCATTTGTTTGCCCAACACTAGCACTGGCAGATATTAATGTCGGTATTGATTTATCGACGACTGGCCCAGCTGCCGCGATTGGTATTCAATCTCAAAATGCAATTTCGTTATGGCCTAAGACTTTAGGTGGCGAAAAATTAAATTATATTGTGCTTGATGATGCTTCTGATGTTAGTCGTGCAGTAAAAAATGTACGTAAATTGACGCTAGAGGATAAAGTTGATTTGGTCGTGGGTCCAAATTTGACAGCAGCAGCATTAGCATTTTTAGATGTGTTAAAAGAAACCGAAACACCAATGATTGCACTAGCAGCCTCTGCTGCGATTGTAGTTCCTGTTGATGACCCTGGTCGTAAATGGGCGTTCAAAATGCCACAAAACGATACCTTAATGGCAAAAGTACTTGTTGAGGATATGCTTAAGAAAGGCTATAAAAATATAGCTTTTATTGGTTATGCAGACTCATATGGTGAAAATTGGTGGAATGAATTTAATAAAGTCGCTGATAGTAAAATCAATGTGATTGCACGTGAATCTTATCAAAGAACAGACACGACAGTAGTTGGTCAGGTAATGAAATTAATCGCTGCCAAACCAGATGCTATTCTAATCGCTGGTGCAGGAACTCCAGCTGTATTACCTGCACGTACACTAAAAGAGCGTGGTTACAAAGGTCCAATCTATCAAACTCATGGAATTGGTACATTAGAGTTTTTACAAGTAGGGGGTAAGTCAGTTGAAGGGACATTATTCCCAACAGGTCCGGGCGTAGTAGCTCATACATTGCCAGATGATAATCCTGTTAAAAAAGTGGCCTTAGACTTTACTCAAAAATATGAAGCTAAGTTTGGTGCAAATACAGCGACTCAATTTGCTGGTGATGCCTATGGTGCTTGGATGATTGCTGACCAAGCAGCATCACGAGTTATACAAAAAGGTATCAAACCAGGAACAGTTGAGTTCCGTCGTGCTTTACGTGATGAAATTGAACAAACCAAAGAGCTTACCGCACCGAATGGCGTATTCAATATTACAGCGAAAGACCATCAAGGATTTGATGATAGAGCAACGGTGTTAGGTGAAATTAAAGACGGCAAGTTCCAATACGCGAAGAAATAGTAGTTTGAAAATATAAAATGAGGGAGTTACCACGGAAGTGATAACTCCCTTTTTTATGTGTGAATAATGAACGTTTTCGGCGTGCAGGCTTTCATACTTGATTATTAGTGATGAACAGAATGAATAGTAAATTGAAAGCCTGCACGTCAAAATCAAAAAAAGAGAGTTGATTATTTTAAAGGGGGTTACCACGAAGTGATAACTCCCTTTTTTTATAATGGGGCATTAGATCTCTACTTTAGCACGCATTTCAACGACGTTATTGCTAGGCAATTTTAAGAACTCTGCAGCTGCACCAGCGTTTCTATGCATATGAGCAAATAATTTTTCACGCCATAATGCTATACCTTCCACATGCTCAGAAGCAATCACTGTTTCATTTGATAAGTAATAACTAAGTTCAGACGGCTTTAACTCAAAATTAAAGGATTGAATATTTTGTAGTGCTTCTGGAATATCAATATCATTTTTAAATCCAAAATTTAGTACTACTTTCCAGCAATTATGTCCTAAATAGGTGACATTAGCCCGTTTATGTTGACCAATCCAAGGAATTTCATGCATTTGAACAGTAACAAAAAGATTAGTTCTATGTAGGCATTTATTATGTTTTAGATTTTGTTTTAAGGCAATGGGGACGATATCTTCTTCAGCCACCAGAAAGACCGCTACTCCATCGATTAGTTGAATATTGTTAAAAAGTGTATGATAGTCGGTATGACAATCCAGTTTTTCTTGTAAGGCAAGATGCTGAGATTGTAATTCTAAAAAGTTTTCGTGCATAGCACTTTCAGGAGGCGTCCCTAACAGTTGAATTTTAGTTTCTGTATCGTTTAGTACTTTTTGTAAGCGTTTAGCGGTAAAACTATTAAAAAGTTGATCAAGGAATTGTTTTAAATCAACCTTGGTCGTTACATGAGCACGATGAACTAATTGTTGTCCATCACGCCATGTTACCATCATAATAAACATACTTGTCCCCAATAGGATAGGGAACCACCCGCCATGGAATAGTTTGAGTAAATTTGATGACCAGAACAATAAATCCACTATAAAAAACAGTCCTGTCACACCAAAGCAAATATAAATAGAATAATTCCATACATATCTAACGACAAAATAGGTTAGTGTGGTAGTAATTAGCATATCGGTACATACGGCAATACCATAAGCTGCTGCCAAGGCATTCGAAGTCTTAAACATAATGACAGCAAAACAAATGGTCAAAAATAATCCCCAGTTAATCATAGGAATATAAATTTGTCCTGTTTCTTTTATATTGGTATAAAAGACGCGCATTCTAGGAAGTAGCCCCAGCTGTATCACTTGCTTGGTAATACTGAATGAGCCAGAGATTAAAGCTTGTGATGCAATGACTGTAGCGAGTGTTGCCATTACAATCATAGGGATACGTAAGCTATGCGGAATCATTAAGAAAAATGGATTGATACTTGCTTCGGGATGATTGAGTAAGAAGGCTCCCTGTCCAAAATAATTAAGAATCAAAGCAGGCATTACAATGGTAAACCATGCTAAACGAATGGGTTGTTTACCAAAATGCCCCATATCCGCATATAGAGCTTCAGCACCAGTTACACAAAGGACAATAGCACCAAGTAAAATAAAGGACAATGAAGGATTATGGTGAATAAAAGAAATCGCATAAATAGGATTTAGGGCATACAGAATTTCAACGTGCGACAGTATGTGATAAATACCAAGTGCGGCAATTAAAATAAACCAAACCAACATAATAGGACCAAAAAACTTCCCAATACCTTTGGTGCCGAATTTTTGTACAAAGAATAAGCTAAATAAAATTGTTAAGGTCAGAGGAATAACTACTTCGTGTAGTTCGGGAGAGAAAACGGTTAATCCTTCAACGGCAGAAAGAACTGAAATGGCAGGAGTAATAACGCCATCCCCATAAAATAAACAAGTACCAAAAATACCAACAAGCAGAATGATGGAATGTAAGTTGGGGCGATTTTTAACACCATTTAGTGCTAAGGCCAACATGGCAATCAAGCCACCTTCGCCATTGTTATCTGCCCTTAAAACTAGGACAATATATTTTAAGCTGACAATAAAGGTGATTGTCCATGTAAATAAAGAAAGAATACCGTAAATATTTTGAGTATTAAAAGCGACGTGACCCGTAATAAAGACTTCTTTTACCGCATATAAAACACTGGTACCGATGTCACCATATACAACACCAATGGCGCCTAATGTTAAGCCAAATGATGAGCTAATTGTTGCTGATTTCTTCATAAAAAGAATGCAGAGTGGAAAACGGTGCTTATTATAAAGAAACTTGTTTTAAATGAATACGAATTTTTTGTTGAAAGAAAATCAACAACGGAATTTTTTGTTGAGGTTAAAAGAAATTTGGGGGATTTAACGTCGTTTAATCCCCCAAAGCTGTTAATTAACAGAAGATTTTTTTTTTGTAACTTATTGAATTTTAATATTAGAAACTTCAATAATTGTTTTATATTTTGCATATTCTTTCTCTGCAAAGGCCTTAAAGTCTGCTGCAGAACTTGGAGTTAGATCAGAGCCCATAGTGTTTAATTGTTTTTTCACAGATTCATCGATCATCGCTTTAGCATATGCTTTATTTAGGGTTTCAATAACATCTTTAGGTGTACCAGCAGGGGCTACTACACCAAACCAAGTACCTATATCAAAACCATCCACACCTAACTCTTGCATTGTTGCTACTTCGGGTAAAAAATTAGAACGTTTAGCTGTGGTGACGGCAAGTGCTTTCACTTTTCCGTCAGCAATTAGGCTTTGAGCCGATGCTAGATTGTCAAACATTATCTGTGTTTGATTGGCTAATAGTGATAGTTTAGCGGGGTTTGCGCCTTGAAATGGGGCGTGTACAATCTCCAGATGCAATTTGTTTTTTAATAATTCACCAGCAATATGACCAGCACTACCAGCCCCACCAGAAGCATAGGTTAGCTTGCCAGGATTTGCTTTAATATAGTCAAATAGGTCTTTAGCTGAATTGATTTTTTCTTTATCTGCAAATTCTTTATTAATAATCAATACATTAGGAACATCAGATAGAAGAATAACAGGTGCAAAATCTTTGCTTGCATCAAATGGAATGTTGCTATATAACCAAGGATTAATAGCCATAGTAGCAACAGCGCCCATGGCAAGGGTATAGCCATCCGCTTTTTGTTTTAACATATAAGACATACCCACATTACCACCTGCACCGGCTTTATTTTCAACAATAACCGGTTGGCCTAAATCAGCTTGTACTTTTTCTCCTAGTAAACGAGCAACGGTATCCAAAGGACCACCTGCTGCATAAGGAACAACAAAATGAATGTTATCATGAGGATAATTGTTTTGTGCCAAACTATTTGTTGTTGTGACACAGCTTAGGCATAACGCTAGTAGGCTGACTATTTTTTTCATTGCTTTCATCCTTATTTAGTTAAACTAACCACGACCAGTACTACCGAAACCACCTTCACCACGAGTACTTGCATCAAAGTCTTCAACAAGATTGAATTCAACTTGTTGCACTGGAACAATCACTAATTGTGCCATACGCTCTAAAGGCTCTAATGTAAATGGTGTTTGACCACGATTCCAAATAGAAACCATTAATTGACCTTGATAATCTGAGTCAATCAGACCGACTAAATTACCTAGCACAATACCATGCTTGTGACCAAGACCAGAACGAGGCAAAATGATAGCGGCATAACCAGGGTCAGCAAGATGAATCGCCAAACCGGTTGGTACTAAGACAGTTTGACCTGGCTCAATCACAATGGCATCTTCTAAGCAAGCACGTAAATCTAGACCAGCGGAGCCAGTAGTAGCATAAGCAGGTAATTGCTCTTTGATACGTTCATCAAGAATTTTTAAATCAACTTTCATGCGAATCCTTTTGCTTAATAGCCGTGTTATGACGGTGTCGTTTGTTTTTCTTTTCAGGTGTCTTGTGTGGCCAAAATAAATAAATCACTAAACCAATACCTGAAATGACTGAGAAAATAGTAAATATTTCACTAAAACTAGAGTGTGATTTTTCAGCAATAGCCTGTGTACCTTTAGCTGAAAAAAATCCAGGAGCTAGCATCACAGGTAACCAGACAAGTGCTGATAAAAAATTAGCCAACTGAAATCTAAAAGGTTCTAGATTCATAATCCCTGCGACAGTGGGCATCGTTGATCGTACTGGCCCCATGAAACGTCCGAAGAAAACTGATAAAGTTCCATATTTTTTAAAGAATAAGCGAGAGTGAATAAAAAAACCTCTATGCTTTAAGAACACAGGTTTTCGGGTAATTTCCCATCCTAAGGAGCGACCTATATAATAGGAAACGGTATCGCCAATAATGGAACCAATAAATCCCCAAATTAGTATTGGCCAGGAATCTAAAGTACCTACCCCAATTAAGGCACCAGTAAAAATCAAGATGGCTGTTGCTGGAATCATTAAGCCGATAATAATTAAAGACTCACCAAAGCATAATAAACCAGTAATTGGACCCGCCCATTCTTGATTATTGGCAATGAATTGATTTAGTAAATCGATGTATTCTTGCATTGTCTTGAGCCAATTTATTTAATGGAAGGCAAGCGTTTTGCAATGGCTTGAATAAGATATTGTGCAGCAAGTGTTTTACTGGTGGTTGGCAAAGGTTCTTCACCATGCTCATCAAATAAAATCATGGTAGTTTCATCAGCATTCATGACATTTTGTGCAAGATTACCAACTAATAAAGGGACATTTTTGCGTTTGCGTTTTGCCTGAGCATAGTCGGATAGATTTTCTGTCTCTGCGGCAAATCCCACGCACCAAGGACCATTATCAAGTGCAGCAACTTCAGCGAGTATGTCTGGATTAGGAGCAAACTCTAGTTTAAGCCCATCTTGATGTTGTTTCTTTTGTTTTTGATCTGAATAATTACTGACATACCAATCAGCCACGGCAGCAACACTAATGAAAATGTCTGAATCATAGACTTGTTTCATGACAGCTTGGTACATCTCTCTTGCTGTATTCACAAATTCTGTTGTGACACCATAAGGTGTTGCTAATTGAGTGGGGCCAGAGACCATATATACGCTTGCACCGGCATTAAAGGCGGCTTCGGCAATTGCATAGCCCATTTTGCCAGATGATTTGTTTGTAATGACACGAACGGGGTCTATAGGCTCTTCAGTGGGTCCTGCCGTTATTAAGATCTTTTTATTGAGTAAATATTTGGTACTAAAAAAAGCAAGTGTTTCAGCAATTAATTGCGGTACCTCAAGCATACGACCATCACCAAACTCTCCGCAAGCTTGACTACCATGACCAGGTCCCCAAACAGCAATACCATCTTGTGTTATACGGTCAAGATTGCGTTGTGTAGCCGGGTTTGACCACATTTCTTTATTCATAGCGGGGGCAATAGCTAAAGGGCAATTGCCACGAGCAAGGCATAAGGTTGATAGTAAGTCATCGGCAAAACCATTTCCAAGTTTTGCCATAAAGTCTGCGCTACAGGGGGCAATGATAATTAAATCAGCTTGGCGGCTAAGGTTGATATGGGCCATGCTATTTGCCATACGGGCATCTTGTGTTTGGGTAAACACAGCTTGTCCACTGAGGGCTTGCATTGTGGTGGGTGTAATAAAGTGAGTGGCGGCTTCAGTCATCACTACTGTTACAGTAGCGCCTTGATCCATCAATCGTCGGCAAAGCTCTGCGCTTTTATAGCAAGCGATACCTCCTGTTAACCCTAAGACAATGCGTTTCCCTTGAAGTCTCATGCTAATTCCTTACTTTTCTTTTTAGAAAAAAATAATTCCTCAATAATAATTAGGGTTGCACCTACTGTAATAAAGCAATCTGCAAGATTAAAAGCAGGGAAGTAATATTGCCAGTTTTCCCAATAAAAGAGCAGAAAATCAATAACATGACCATAAGCAATACGGTCAATAACATTGCCTAGTGCTCCCGCTAAAATAAGGCTTAGTGCAAAGCAAAAAAAGGTATCCGTTTTGTGTTTTTTTAATAAATACAAAATAAAGCCACTTGCCCCAATAGCTAACACAATAAAGAACCAACGTTGCCAACCACCAGCATCTGCCGCCATACTGAAGGCAGCTCCCTTATTATAGACAAGAATAAAGTCAAAAAAGGGTAAAATATTTTTGCGTTCTAGAAACTCAAAATTATGTTCAAAATATAATTTCGATAGTTGATCTAGAACGATAAAAAGACTGGCAAGAATAATCCAAAAACGGTATGGTTTTGCTGGATTAGGCATATTGTCTTGACTCTCCATCACCAAATAAATTACTACTACAGCGACCGCAAATACTTGGATGATCTTTGTCTGATCCTACGTCATCGGTGTAATGCCAGCAACGCTCACACTTAGTATGGCTAGATGCATGAATACTAAAAGTTGGCTCATCGCCACTACCTTGAGAGACACGAATGCTAGAAACCATAAAGACAAAACGCAAATCTTGACCTAAGCTATTTAGTAGAGCAACATCGTTGGCATTGGCTTGAAGAGCAACTTCAGCTTGTAAAGAAGCACCAATAATACCTTCGCTACGCTTATTCTCCAATTCTTTATTTAATAAGGTACGAATTTCTAATAAACGTTGCCATTTTTGCATTAGCTCATTTTGTTGAGTAAATGTAGGCACTTCTTCATATAGCTCAGTAAATACAGTAATTTTATTAGCTAAAGATGTGTTTTTAAGGAAAGTTTGACGCATTTCACCCCATGCCTCTTCAGCCGTAAAGGATAGAATAGGCGCCATAAGTTTGACCATAGTCATCGTGATATAGTACAGCGCTGTTTGAGCTGAACGACGAGCTAAACTATTTTTGCCAGTTGTGTACAAACGATCTTTGAGCATATCAAGATAGAATGCGCCTAAATCTTCTGAGCAGAAAATTTGTAGTCTAGCAACAGCAGGATGAAACTCATATTTTTCATAATTGGCTAGAATTTGTGCTTGCATATTCTTAGTAATGACTAAGGCATATTGATCTACTTCAAGAAGCTTATCTTGAGGTACCAAATCTTTAGAGGCATCAAAATCGTTTAAATTACCTAATAAGAAGTACAGAGTATTACGGATACGGCGATAACTTTCGACGACACGTTTTAAAATTTGGTCGGAGATAGATAGTTCACCCGAATAGTCAGTAGAGGCAGCCCATAGACGGATAATTTCAGCACCTAATGTGTCGGAAATTTTTTGTGGTGCGATGACATTACCTAATGACTTACTCATCTTACGGCCATCACCATCTACAACAAAGCCATGGGTTAATAAGGCATTGTAGGGTGCACGACCGTATAACATGGATGATGTTAATAATGAAGAATGAAACCAACCACGATGTTGGTCAGAACCTTCTAGATATAAATCAGCAGGCCAAGCAAGCGTATCAGCATGAGAGCCTTGGCAGTCATGTTGTTGTCCACCTAATACGGTAAAGTGTGTTGTGCCAGAATCAAACCAGACATCTAAGGTATCACGATTTTTTTCATATTGACTTGCTTCATCGGCGGGTAATAAGTCTTGAGGCTCAATTTTTTGCCATGCTTCAATCCCTTCTTTTTCGACACGTTGAGCAATTTGTTCTAATAGCTCTACTGTACGAGGATGTAATTCACCTGTTTCTTTGTGGACAAAAAACGCCATAGGTACACCCCATTGACGTTGACGCGATAACGTCCAGTCAGGGCGATTGGCAATCATGGCGTGTAAACGGGCACGACCCCAAGCAGGGAAGAAGTTAGTATCTTCTACGGCTTTTAATGCTTTTTCACGTAATGTACCTGAGCCATCATTTGGTGTAACATCCATACCTGCAAACCATTGGCTTGTAGCACGGTAAATAACAGGTGTTTTATGACGCCAGCAATGCATATAACTATGGTTTAGTATTTTTGTTTGGATCAGAGTGCCAATATGGCGCAATGTTTCCACGATTTTGGGATTAGCATCCCAAATATTTAAACCACCAAATAGCGGTAAAGAACTGATATATTGACCATTACCCATCACAGGGTTAAGAATTTGTTCATCTGTAATACCATGAGCTTTACAAGAGATAAAGTCTTCTACACCATAAGCAGGAGCCGAGTGAACAATACCAGTACCTGTATCAATGGTGACATAGTCAGCTAGATAAATAGGTGATAAGCGATTGAAGCCTTCATCAGCACGACTTAAAGGATGTTCAAAAGCGATATTATTTAAAGTAGAGCCTTTAGTTGTGGCAATCACAGAGCCTTCTAATTTCCACTGAGCTAAGCAAGCTTCATAGCGATCTTTGGCAAGGAGTAATAATTTACCGGTAGGTAATGCTTCGTTTAATTCCACTAACACATAGTCTAATTCAGGGTGAACATTTAATGCTTGGTTGGCGGGAATTGTCCATGGTGTTGTTGTCCAAATCACCACGGCTCCGTCGGCAATGCTGTCTATACGAAAAGCCTTCGCTAGTTTTTCTTTTTCTGCAAAACGGAAAGCGACATCAATGGTAGGGTCTTTACGGTCTTGATATTCAACTTCCGCTTCAGCAAGAGCAGATTGACAGTCAAAGCACCAGTTAACAGGCTTTAACCCTCTAAATACATAACCTTTTTCTAAAATGCCAGCAAGTGCACGAATTTCGTTTGCTTCATTGGCATAATTCATCGTTAAATAAGGGTTAGCCCACTCACCAAGAACACCTAAACGTTTAAAGTCCTTACGTTGGCGTTCAATTTGTTCATGTGCATACGCACGGGCTTTGGCTTGTACTTCCGCAACAGGTAAATGCTTACCAAATTGTTTTTCAATTTGGATTTCGATAGGCATACCATGACAGTCCCAGCCAGGAACATAAGGTGCGTCAAAACCTGCCATGCTTTTACTTTTAATAATAATGTCTTTTAATACTTTATTGACCGCATGACCAATATGGATATCACCATTCGCGTAAGGAGGGCCGTCATGTAGAATAAATTTAGGACGCCCTTTACTCGCTTCGCGAATGGCTTCATAAACTTTATTTTCTTCCCATTCTGCAACCCATTTTGGTTCGCGTTGTGATAAGTTACCACGCATCGGGAAGTTCGTTTCAGGTAAATTTAAGGTATTTTTATAATCCATGATGGTCAAAATAATGTTGTGTGATATCGATATCTTTTTGAATAGTCGCCTTCATTGTCAATAAATCAGGGAATTTTTCTTCGTCTCTAATATATTGAAGAAAGGCAATAGTTACGATTTTACCGTAAGCTGAGCAAGAATGATGCAGAATATGTACTTCAAGTAACACTTCGCCATTGGTTTCTAACGTAGGACGAACACCTAAGCTAGCAATTGCAGGTAAGGGTTGTTCAGATAATCCTTCAACTTGCACAATATACACGCCTGAACGCAAGGCACAGCGTGGCATAACAGGAATATTTAAGGTAGGAACTCCAATAGTTCGTCCAATTTTTTTGCCATGAATTACATGACCACTAATAGTGTATGGACGTCCAAGAATGGCATTGGCTTTTTCAATTTTGCCAAATACCAATGCTTGACGTAACTCTGTACTAGAGTAGCGAATATGGTTATTATCTAGAATATCCTTCATGGTTTCTACTTCAAAACCATAATGCAGGCCAGCCTCTGTGAGTAGTTGAATATTGCCTGAGCGACGATGCCCAAATTTAAAGTCTTCGCCCACAAAAAGGTATTTAACTTGTAATTGTTTAATCAGAATCTCCTCTATAAATTGCTGAGGAGACATTTGTGCCATTTCTGCATCAAAATTTTTTAAATAAATAGCCTCAATACCTTGGCAGAATAGTGCATAGCTTTTGTCACGTAATGTCGAAATGCGAGTAGGGATTAGCTCAGGGCGTTGTTCTTTTAGGCCAAAATATTCTCTGGGATGTGGTGTAAAAGTAAGTACGCTAGGCACGAGCTGACGTTTACTCGCCTCTGTAACAACATGAGACAGTAAATGCTGATGACCAATATGCACACCGTCAAAGTTACCTATGGTTAAGGCTGTCGGTGAGATGGCTTTTTGATTACGATAAAGTTTAATAGAATTTTTCACGCTTAACAGTTTACAATTTCTATAATTAATTTGTAGGAGATTATCATGTCAGCACAAAAACAAGCCCCTAAACGATTCGTTATTTTAATCTCAGGAAGGGGATCTAATATGCAAGCTATTGTCCAGATGGCAAAAAAACGTGCCGATATTGAGATTGCTGCCGTGATTTCGCATAAAGCTAATAGTGCAGGAACGGTTTGGGCTGCTGAACAAGGTGTTCCAACAGCCGAATTATTACATAAAGATTATCCAGTAAGAGAAGAATATGATAAGCACTTAAAAGAGTTAGTACAAAGTTATCAACCTGACTATGTATTGCTCGCTGGGTTTATGCGTATTTTGACACCTATTTTTGTGGATGCTTTTCCTGGTAAATTAGTCAATATTCATCCTTCTTTACTACCAAGTTTTACAGGACTTGATACGCATGATAGAGCGATTGCTGACGGTGTCAAAATTCATGGTTGCACGGTGCATTTTGTAACACCTGTATTGGATGAGGGACCAATTATTGCACAGGCTATTGTGCCAGTACTTGCTAACGATGATGCTGATGCTTTAGCTGCACGTGTATTGGGTATGGAGCATCAAGTATTTCCTGCTGTGGTGGATTATTTAGCGAGAGATTTACTTCAAGTGAATGATGAGAAGAAAGTGGTGTACCAAGAGCCAGTTAAAACACTTTTTGTCCATGAGGATATTAGTGCTTCATAGATCCAAGTTTAACGAATTTGTTTGCTGTACTTGTCTCAACAGGTATTTGATCTAGAGCAAGCGATAAATACTATATTCCACTATAATAAACAATCTTAAATTTTCTTTGATTAATTGATAATGACTAGGCGTACTTATTCTAATAATTCCCGCTCAACCAATACTTCCAAACGTCACCAAAAAACGAGTGTTCCAGTGGCAAAATTACCTATACTGCAACAACGTATTATTCAGATAGCAGATGTTTTGGATAAAGTGCTTAAATTTCGTTTTCCTGCTGATTCTGTATTGTCTGCTTGGTTTAAAGAAAATCGTCAATTGGGCGGGCGTGATCGTGGGGAAGTTGCCGAAGCTGTGTTTGATGTGATGCGCCACCTACGTCGCTATCGTCATTATGCAGAAAGTGGGGTAGGACCTGCGAATCAGCGTTTAGCTATTTTAGGCCTAGTCAATACAGTAGGTAAGGAACCCGTTATCGCTGTGTTAGAGGCTGCTCAGCAAGATTGGCTAAATCGTGTTTTACAAATTAATGTATCTAGTATTCCTCCAATGGTGCGTTTTAGTCAGCCTGATTGGCTATACGCAGAATTAAATAAGCAAGATCAAGCGGAAAGCTTATTAACAGCATTGAATACTAAAGCTCCTTTGGATTTACGAGTTAATCCTTTAAAAGTAGGGCGCGATGATGTATTGACTAAGCTTAAAGCGGATGAAACGTTAAGTAAATTCACTATTAGCCCTACGCCTTTTTCTCCTTATGGTATTCGCTTTGATGGAAAACCAGCGATTAATCGTTGGGAAGCATTTGAAAAAGGTGAGCTAGAAGTACAGGATGAGGGAAGCCAATTGCTGTGTATGTTAGTCAGTCCAAGACGCAGTGACATGGTGATTGATTTTTGTGCAGGTGGCGGGGGGTAAAACATTATTGATAGGTGCTATGATGCGTTCACAAGGGCGTTTATATGCCTTTGATGTATCGGGTGCTAGATTGGCAAAAGCTAAGCCTCGTATCGCACGCTCTGGCCTATCAAATGTGACGTGTATTCAAATTGACAATGAAAATGATGTGCGTGTTAAGCGATTAATGGGAAAAGCAAATCGAGTGTTAGTGGATGCTCCATGTTCAGGGACAGGTACATTACGTCGAAATCCTGATTTGAAATGGCGTCAAACACCAGAAGATTTGGTAGAGCTTACACAATTGCAGGCGAAGATTTTAACGAGTGCTGCTCGTTGTATTACGTCTGGAGGACGTTTAATTTACTCAACATGTAGTTTATTGCCACAAGAGAATGAACAACAAGTGCAGGCATTTTTAGCCACACATCCAGACTTTTCGTTGGTATCAATTGAGCAAGTATTAGGAGATAGAATGCCATCAGGCTTAACATCTGTAGATGGAATGCTTAAATTACGTCCTGATGTACATGGTACAGATGGTTTTTTTGCGGCCGTATTAGAGAAAAAGTAATACATTTTTTACTGAGTAATAGTGAATAATTAAGGAGATACAATGAGCCAAATAGCATTTGTGACAGGAGCGACAGCAGGCTTTGGGGCGGCTATTTGCCGTGCTTTTGTTAACGCAGGTTATCGAGTGATTGGTGCAGCACGTCGTGCTGAAAAATTAGCTGCTTTACATCAAGAGTTAGGGGATAATTTTTTACCATTAGTCTTTGATGTGACTGATCGTGCTGGATGTGAAAAAGCCATTGCTAGTTTGCCAGTTGAGTGGAAATCGGTTGATGTGTTGGTAAATAATGCTGGTTTAGCCTTAGGGTTAGACCCGGCAGAGAAAGCCAGCTTAGATGATTGGGAAACGATGATTGATACAAATGCCAAAGGTTTAGCCTTAGTTACTAAATTATTATTGCCTCAAATGGTTGAGCGTAACCATGGTCATATTATTAACCTTGGCTCTACAGCAGGTACTTACCCTTATCCAGGCGGAAATATTTATGGGGCCACCAAAGCATTTGTGAGACAATTTAGTTTAAATTTACGTGCAGACTTGGCTGGTACGGCTATACGCGTAAGTAATGTAGAGCCAGGTCTATGTGGCGGTACAGAGTTCTCTAATGTGCGTTTCAAAGGTGATACGGAGCGAGTTCAAAAAACTTATGCTAATGTGGATTATGTTACCCCTGAGAATATTGCAGATATCGTGCTATGGTTAAATCAGCAACCGCCACATGTCAATATTAATGCCATTGAGATTATGCCAGTTGCGCAAAGTTTTAGTGCTTTATCTGTTAGTAGAAAAAGTTAATAGTTAACATCCATATAAGGGTGTAGATAGGTTTATAGTCAAACTATTTATCAGCTTATGTACTGTTAATGTTTAACAACCTTATTCATTTTTAATCCCCATTAGTGCTTGTCATCACGATGGGGATTTTTCATTGCTTCTTTGTGTAGAAGAGTTGTTATTTAGTCTGGAAATGTTGTTATTTTGCTGGAAAAAAATGAATACTCATTTCATTGCGTTATATCAAAAAAATTAAATATAGTTATCATAAGAAGATGACATAAATATGTTATGATTAATACATTGTTTAAATTTTTGTTTAAATTCCATAAACGTTTATTTTTAAAAGAAAAATATGCAATCAATTCTAGATTTTTTAGCGGGTGGTGTGTTGCAACTGAGTGTTTGGCAAGTGGTATTAATTACGCTAGTGCTAACGCATATTACCATTGCAGCAGTAACTATTTATTTACATCGTAGTCAGGCTCATCGGGGTCTAGATTTACACCCGATAGTTGCACATTTTTTCCGTTTTTGGTTATGGCTAACTACAGGTATGGTGACCCGAGAGTGGGTAGCTATTCATCGTAAACACCATGCTAAGTGTGAAAAAGAGGGAGATCCTCATTCTCCTGTCATTTATGGCATTAATAGAGTGTTATGGTGTGGTGCCGAACTGTATCGTGAAGAGGCTTTGAACGAAGAAACTATTAAACGTTATAGCCATGGAACGCCAAATGACTGGGTTGAAAATCATATCTATCTTAAACATTCAACATTAGGTATTTTATTGATGTTGAGTCTTGATGTTGTATTATTTGGTGCAATGGGCTTATGTGTATGGGCTGTGCAAATGGCATGGATTCCATTCTGGGCAGCAGGTGTTATCAATGGTCTAGGACATTGGATGGGGTATCGTAATTTTGCTAGTCCTGATACTAGCACCAACTTAGTGCCTATCGGTATTTTGATTGGTGGTGAAGAGCTACATAATAACCATCATGCTTATGGTACTTCCGCAAAATTTTCAAGTAAATGGTATGAGTTTGATATTGGTTGGATGTATATTTCTATTCTCCAGTTTTTTAAATTAGCAGAGGTTAAGAAAGTTGCTCCCAAATTAAAATTGGCGAAAAATATCCAAGATGAAGTTAATGAAAAAACCTTACATGGTATCATTACACATCGCTATGAAATTATGACGCGTTATGCGACGATGTTAAAAACAGCAGCTTTACAAGAGATTGCTAGGCTTAAACAAGACCCCAACGCGCAAGATGAAGTAGCTCAGTTAAATTTTGTTTCTCAACATATCACTCAATCAGAGCAAGGGCTTAACGAGACTGAAAAAGAACAGTTAAGTGCAGGTTTGCGTCAAAATCAACTGGTTGCCCAATTAGCACAGAAGCGTGATGAACTATTTAAGGTTTGGAATAGTTCAACAGCGAGTACTGAGCAGTTGGTTAATGAGTTACGCGCATGGTTGCAATCTGCTCAACAAAGTGGTGTGCAAAGTCTAGAAGAGTTCGCATTAAGATTGCGTCGTTACGCTACATGATCAATTTAGAAGAATTAAATCCTGAACAACGTACCGCCGTCACCACTGATGAGCGGTACGTTTTAGTTTTAGCTGGTGCTGGAAGTGGTAAGACAAAGGTATTAACCACTCGTATGGCTTGGTTAATTGAACAAGGTATAGCTAGTCCTGGAGGGATTTTAGCGGTGACCTTCACTAACAAAGCCGCCAAAGAAATGTTGAGTCGTTTGAGTCTGCAATTGCCCATTAATACACGAGCAATGTGGGTGGGTACCTTCCATGGTTTGTGTAATCGTATGCTTAGATCACATTATCATGATGCAAGATTACCACAGAGCTTTCAGATTATGGATATGCAGGATCAATTGTCATCTATTAAACGCGTGTTGAAACTGTTTAATATTGATACAGAAAAATATCCTCCCAAAGAAATCCAATCCTTTATCAATAATGCTAAAGAAAAAGGAGCGCGCCCAAGTGATTTAGCGCCAGTAGATCCTATGGAGGCTCAGTCAATTGAGCTATATCATTTGTATCAGCAGCAATGTGATAAAGAAGGTGTTGTAGATTTTCCTGAATTATTACTGCGTTGCTATGAGTTATTGCGAGATCATCCTGCGATAAGAGAGCATTATCAACGTCGATTTAAGCATATCTTGATTGATGAGTTTCAGGATACCAATAATCTTCAATATAAATGGTTGCGTATTTTAGCGGGTGAGCAAAATTGTATTTTTGCTGTTGGTGATGATGATCAATCTATCTATTCTTTCCGAGGTGCCAATGTTGGCAATATGGAAGAGTTTGCTCGTCAATATGCACAAGGAAATATTATTCGATTAGAACAAAACTACCGTTCGTATAACCATATTCTACATTCGGCTAATGCGTTGATTGCGGAGAATAAAGATCGGTTAGGGAAAAATTTATGGACAGATAGAGGACATGGAGAACCTTTACGAGTCAATGAATTATCTACAGATAGAGAAGAGGCACAGTGGATTTTAGAAGAAGCAAAGTCTTTAATTAATGAAGGCGTTGATAGAAAAGAAATTGCTGTTTTATATCGAAGTAATGCGCAGTCACGTGCGATTGAACATGCATTTTTTTCAGCTGGTATACCTTATCGAGTATATGGAGGCTTACGTTTTTTTGAACGACAAGAGGTTAAGCATGTATTAGCTTATCTTCGTTTAATTAATAATCTAGATGATGATAATTCATTCTTAAGAGTGGTTAATTTCCCTGCTCGGGGTATTGGTGCCAGAACACTAGAAAACTTAACAGATGCCGCACAAAAAATAGGATGTAGTTTGGCATTGGCGATTGGCGCTTTAAATGGTGCTTCTGCGACCAAATTAGCACAATTTGTTGGTATGATCATGACTTTAAAAGAAACTGCGAAGGTGCTAACTCTACCAGATTTAATCCAGCAAGTAATTCATGATACAGGTATAGAAACTTTTTATCAGAATGAGCGTGAGGGGGAAGAGCGTTTAGAAAATCTTCAGGAATTGGTGAATGCGGCTCAAACATTTTGTATTGAGGAAAGTTTTGAATCGAGCTCTGCTTTAGAAAAAGTCACTATTGCCGCTAATGATGATCAAGCTTTTCCGGAACAATTATCTGCTTTGGACATGTTCCTTAGTTATGCTAGTCTGGAAGCAGGAGATAATCAGGCTAAATATGGAGAGGATGCCGTACAATTGATGACAGTTCATGCAGCCAAGGGACTGGAATTTAAAGTCGTATTTGTGGCTGGCTTAGAGGAAGGTTTATTTCCGCATGAGAATAGCTTAAAAACTCACGGTGGTTTGGAAGAGGAACGACGCTTGATGTATGTAGCGATTACTAGAGCCAAAGAGCGTCTTTATCTATCAGGAGCACATGAGAGGATGCTGTATGGTCGCTCAGCTTATACAACGAGATCACAATTTTTAGAGCAAATTCCTGATGAACATATGAAATGGCTATGCCCTAAAACACGGTCTTATTCGTATAGTCAAGCTAATAGGGTTGATACTGATGCTTGGCAATCAGCGCCAACAACTACACGGAAAAACCCTTTTCAAAAAGGCACTAGCAATCTTTCTAGTATGGGTAGTGGTGTTCAGGTAAAGGATCAGTTATTCAAAGTTGGTAGTAATGTTCGTCATGCTAAGTTTGGTGATGGAGTTATTATTAATCTTATTGGGCAAGGGATTGAGGCTCAGGCCTTAATTATGTTTAAAGGAGTTGGTGTTAAAACTCTTGCTTTAGGGGTTGCCAAATTAGAAGTAATATAGTTTTAAATTCATGAAACTAATTGTTATAAATAAATAATTAGTTTACTGGAGTGGGCTATAAAATTAGGGTATAGTCTCAAGAAAATGCTCGTAAAGGATTGTATGATGAAAATATGGCAAAAAGTATTATTGGCTACATTATCTACAAGTGTCTTAAGTGCTTGTGTAGTACACCCTCACGATCGTGGTTATGAAAGGGGGAATAAGGCATATGGTCATTCTAGGGGGAATGGACCGAAGAATGGTGCATATCATTCACCAAAAGTTGAGGTATATGGTACTGTTGATGCAGGGGTAGGTTATTCAAATACAAAATATAAACGCAAGCATAAACATGAAGACGATTAAGCGATTTACTTGATGTTGAAAAGCTATCTGTCGTTAGCGTCTAAGTCAAATTAATTGATAGTATTTATGATGATAGCTCAGATGCTGAAAACAAGTGAGACGATCAACCGAAACCAACACAGAATAGTGTTGGTTTTTTATTGGGGGAATCCCGATATTCAAATTAAACATAAAACTATACAATGTTCCTAATCTTTCGTGGGATTAGTGATTAATAATATTTCATACTAAATTGTAGTGAACTAAAGAAAAACGTTAATTATGTATTTTTCATCAAAAAGGTGGTTCAATATTGACCCCAAAATAACGTTCTTTTTCCCTTAAAAATAGTTGGATATACAACAAAAATTTATACCAACTTATTTTAAGGATTCACTATGGATAATTTTAAACATTTACCAGAGCCTTTCCGTATTCGCGTGATTGAGCCTGTAAAGCGTACCACGCGTGCACATCGAGAACAAGCTATTCTTAATGCTGGGATGAAACCCTTTTTATTAGATAGTGAAGATGTTTTTATTGATTTACTAACTGATAGTGGTACGGGTGCTATTACCCAAGAAATGCAAGCTGCAATGCTTAGAGGTGATGAGGCTTATAGTGGTAGTCGTAGTTATCATGCCTTAAGTCGTGCCGTAAAAGAAATCTTTGATTATGACTTTACCATACCTACTCACCAAGGCCGTGGTGCCGAGCAAATCTATATTCCTGTACTGATTGCTAAACGTGAAAAAGAAAAAGGTTTGGATCGCTCGAAAATGGTGGCGTTCTCAAATTATTTCTTTGATACCACACAAGGGCATACTCAATTAAATGGCTGTACTGTCAGTAATACTCCTGTGAACAATGCTTTTAATACCAGTGTTTATGAAGATTTTAAAGGCAATTTTGATGTAGAAAAATTAGAGCAGGGGATTCAAAGTGCAGGTGCGGCAAATGTTCCTTATATTGTGATGACAATCACTTGCAATTCAGCTGGTGGTCAGCCCGTATCATTAGCCAATATGCAAGCAGTTTATGCTATTGCCCGTAAATATGATATCCCTGTGGTGATGGATTCGGCACGGTTTGCGGAAAATGCCTATTTTATTCAACAGCGAGAACAAGCCTATAAAGACTGGTCTATTGCTGACATCACTAAAGAGAGTTATAAGTATGCTGATATTTTAGCGATGTCTGCTAAAAAGGATGCTATGGTACCAATGGGTGGACTATTGTGTTTCAAGAATGATGATTTTTTTGATGTATATACGGATTGCCGAACTTTATGCGTTGTTCAAGAGGGGTTTCCAACTTACGGCGGTTTAGAAGGCGGTGCAATGGAACGCTTAGCCGTTGGCTTACATGACGGTATGCGAGAGGATTGGTTAGCGTATCGTATCGGACAAATTCGCTATTTAGTTGAAGGATTAGAAGCGGAGGGAATTTATTGCCAACAGCCAGGTGGTCATGCTGCTTTTATTGATGCGGGTAAATTATTACCACATATTCCTGCTAATCAATTCCCCGCGCAGGCTTTATCTTGTGAGCTTTATAAAGTGGCTGGTATTCGTGCGGTAGAAATTGGTTCATTTTTATTGGGGCGTGATCCAAAAACAGGAGAGCAGTTACCTTGTCCGGCAGAATT
Source organism: Pelistega indica (assembly GCF_000506865.1). Lineage (GTDB taxonomy): Bacteria > Pseudomonadota > Gammaproteobacteria > Burkholderiales > Burkholderiaceae_B > Taylorella > Taylorella indica. The sequence goes on along the minus strand of NZ_AYSV01000066.1, from coordinate 17,560 downwards.
ACTTCGTTTAACCATTCCAAGGGCTACTTATACTCAAACTCATATGGATTTTATTATTGAGGCATTTTCTAAGGTAAAAGCTAATACGCACAATATTAAAGGTTTAGAGTTTACGTATGAGCCTAAAGTGTTGCGTCACTTCACCGCACGTTTAAAAGAAGTAGGGTAGGTTTTTCAGGCAGTCAGTTAAGATAGACGGTGACGATACTGAGCAGCCCCTATACATTGAATATCAGCGTATAGGGGCTGTTTACTGAAGTAGTTCTATTGCTTTATAGTCAAACTAACATTATGTTAGATGGATAAATAGTGATGGTATATTAGCGTTTAGTTTAGCAAACGCGGCTGCCATTGCACCTAAACCTTGAGAGCCCTGTTCTCTTGGGGTGTCTTTACGAGGAGGACGAGATGCCACACTATTGCTATCACGCTCACCACGTTTAACTGGGACAGAATCGTCATTTAAACGCATAGTTAGTCCGATACGTTTTCTAGGTGCATCAACTTCCTGTACCTTCACTTTCACAGTTTGACCAACACGAACAACATCACGAGGGTCTTTAACAAAAGTATCAGATAAGGCAGAAATATGTACTAAACCATCTTGATGAACACCAATGTCTACAAAGGCGCCAAAATTAGCTACATTGGTGACTACGCCTTCTAGAATCATACCGACAACTAAATCATTGATGGTTTCAATACCCTCTTTAAACGTTGCTGTTTTAAATTCAGGGCGAGGATCTCGTCCCGGTTTTTCAATTTCATTAAAAATATCGCGAACCGTAGGAACCCCAAATTTTTCATCGGTAAAATCAGTTGGTGATAGACCTTTTAAGGCATCTTTTTGTCCAATAATCTGTTTTACGTCCTGTTTAAGTTTGTCTAGAATACGCTCGACAACAGGATACGCCTCAGGGTGTACAGCAGAGGCATCTAAAGGATTATCACCGTCATTAATGCGTAAGAATCCTGCCGCTTGTTCAAATGCTTTGGCACCAAAACGTGAAACATCCATTAGTTTTTTACGATTTTCAAAACGTCCATTTTGGTCACGGTATTCAACAATATTTTTCGCTAAAGAAGCATTAAGACCTGATACACGGCTTAGTAAAGGGGCAGAGGCTGTATTAACATCAACACCGACAGCATTTACACAATCCTCAATAACAGCATCTAATGAACGAGCTAATTCCCGTTGATTAACATCATGTTGATATTGTCCGACACCAATAGCTTTGGGCTCAATTTTAACTAGTTCAGCCAGAGGGTCTTGTAAGCGGCGGGCAATAGAAACAGCGCCACGTAAGCTTACATCTAACTCAGGGAACTCTTTGGCGGCGAGCTCAGAGGCTGAATAGACTGAAGCACCTGCTTCAGATACGACAATTTTTTTAACCTGAGACTCGGGAATGGTTTTTAATAAATCAGCGACTAATTTTTCAGTTTCTCGTGAGGCTGTGCCATTACCAATAGCGATTAAATCAATATGATATTTCGCAATCAGTGCTAATAGTGTATGTGTAGAGCCAGTGACATCACGGCGAGGTTCGAACGGATAAATAGTTGTTGTTTCTAATAATTTACCAGTAGTATCAATAGCGGCTACTTTAACACCAGTACGGATACCCGGGTCAAGACCCAGAACAGCTTTAGGACCTGCAGGTGCAGCTAATAATAGGTCTTTTAGGTTGGCAGCAAAAACACTAATAGCTTCTTCTTCAGCTTTTTCACGTAATTGAGTAATTAACTCGGTTTCAAAAGCTGGTAATAATTTTACACGCCATGTCCAACGAGAAAGCTCCGCTAACCATTTATTTCTAGTGCTAGCATCTAAAGAATAGTCAGCATCTAGTGTTAGGAACTCACTGATATTGACTACACAAGGATGTGGTGTTAATGCCTCTTGTTCAGGGTCAAGACCGATACGTAGGTCAAGGATACCTTGGGTACGCCCACGCAATAAGGCTAAAATACGGTGAGAGGGGAGCGTGCGAATGGTTTCAGAAAAATCAAACCAGTCTCTAAAATTATCTCCTTCTTGCTCTTTACCCTCAATAACTTTGGCGTAGAGGTAAGCATATTTATTAAGATAGTCACGCATATAAGCGAGTAAATCGGCATTTTCAGAGAAACGCTCTGCCAGAATATCTCTTGCTCCGTCGAGCGCTGCCTTGATGTCATCAATTTTATGCTCAGGATTTAGGTAGCTTTCAGCAAGTGTAGCGGGATCGGCTGATTTATCGCTTAGAATAGCATCGGCTAATGGCTCCAAACCTGCTTCTTTGGCAATTTGTGCACGTGTACGACGTTTAGGTTTAAAAGGAGCATATAAGTCTTCTAAGCGTTGTTTAGAGTCTGCTGCATCAATTTGGGCTTGCAGCTCATCCGTCATTTTGCCTTGTTCAGTAATAGAATGAATAATCGCTAGGCGGCGTGCTTCTAATTCACGTAGATAGATTAGACGAACTTCTAAATTTCTTAAAATAGTATCGTCTAGACCTCCAGTGACTTCTTTACGGTAACGTGCAATAAAGGGAATAGTTGCGCCATCATTTAATAAATCTACAGTAGCAGAAACTTGTTGGGGACGAACATTTAGCTCTTGGGCTAACTGTTCAATAATACGCTTCTCATCAATCGTTTCGTTTACAGTGCTCATAACATCCTATTCAAGTTTATGTCAAAGCTTAAGAATGTATCACATTGCTTTCCTTAAATGTCAGTGAAAAAGCCATTGGTGCACAATTAGTGATTAAAATTTTGTAAAGATAGAAAATACTGTATAGAATACTGTATAAAATTAGGATAAAAAGCTCTCATGGTCATTTTTAAAGGGCTAATTCTGATACTATATGAACCATATTATTGGGCTATATTTTTGACGGCGAGCTATGTTGAGTTTGAATATTAAGGATTTTTTCGAAAAAAAATTAGCAAAAATTCAACCAGGTTATAGTATTCGTCAATCACAAATTGAACTCTCTTTAGCCATAGAAAAGACAATTAAAGAACATGGCACCTTGATTGCCGAGGCAGGAACCGGTACAGGTAAAACATGGGCATATTTAGTCCCAGCATTTGCATCATTGCGCAAGGTTATTGTGTCAACGGGAACAAGGGCTTTACAAGATCAACTTTATCGTAAAGATGCGCCAATGATAAAAAAGGCTACTGGTTTACCTGTTCAAGTGGCATTACTCAAGGGACGTGCAAATTATATATGTCATTTCAATTATCATCGCCTTGTAGATGATGAGTATAGTTTGCTAAAAAATCAACAGGAAGTTAAGCAGCTTAATGAAATCAAACTATTTTTCCAACGCACACAAACAGGGGATAAATCTGATTGTGATGGGGTGCCTGATAGTGCCAGTATATGGTCTAGGGTAACATCAACTAAAGAAAGTTGTTTGAATAAAGACTGTCCCTATATTGATGAGTGTTTTATTGCCAAGGCACGTGCAAAAGCCAAAGAAGCCGATATTATTATTGTTAATCATGCACTCTTTTTTGCAGATATCGCTTTAAGGCAAGAAGCCGATATTGATTTGCTTCCTTTAGCAGATACGATTATTTTTGATGAGGCTCATCAATTACCAGATGTTGCTACACAGTTTTTGGGTAGTACTATTTCTTTGGCCGATATCGATAAGGCCACTAAAGATATTGAAACAGTGACGGCAAGCTATGTGAAAAGCGTGACAGACTGGGATAAGCTATGTAAGGCTGTTAAATATAATTTGTTAGAATTGCGATTGCTTGCTAAGCCGATTGATGATTTACCTAACAAAAAAGTAGTCTATGAATCTATTCCTGATAAAGACAATTTTCTAACAGGCTTAGATACGTTATTAGATAGCTTAAATAATATATTATCTGCATTGGCTAAAGTCGTTGAGCATCATATAGATATTCAAGAAGTCTACAACAGGTTAAGCGCTTATTGTTCGGTGCTACAACAATGGGCAAATCCTGAAAAATTTAGTTCAGATGATAAAAATGTTTATGTGCGTTGGGTAGAGTTTGGTCCACATCAACTGAGATTTAGTCGTGCACCATTATCTGTCAAGGGATTTGCTAATTTTAAACGACCGGATCAGAGTTGGATTTTTACGTCTGCAACCTTGTCAGTAGCGAAAAAATTTACCCATTTCCAAGCACAGCTAGGGCTTTATGATGCGGAGTGTTACTCTTGGGAGTCTCCGTTTCATTATGCAAGTAATGGTATTATGTATGTGCCGACAAGTTTACCAGAAGTTAGGCATTCTACTTATGAGCAGTCGTTTGTCAATTTGCTTATCCCATTCATTCAAAAGACACCCGGTGGTGTTTTAATTCTGTGCACTACCTTAAAAGCAGTGGATAGCCTTGGAGATTTATTACAGCAGGCGTTTGAAAAAGCAAAAATAAATCGAACTATTTTTCGACAAGGTGAGTCAGCCCATCGTATTTTAGTAGATAAGTTTAGGGCGACCTCCAAAGGTGTGCTAATAGGTAGTGCAAGCTTTTGGGAGGGTGTAGACTTTCCAGGCGATTTGCTTACCTTATTAGCGATTGATAAATTACCTTTTGCCCCTCCTGACGATCCTGTACTGGCTGCTCGTATTGATGATTGTCGTAAAAAAGGAGGTAATCCTTTTATGGATATTCAAATTCCTTTGGCGACTATTGCACTTAAGCAAGGGGTGGGTAGACTCATTCGTACTGAATATGATAGTGGGGTTTTGATTATCGGTGATGAGAGATTGATTAATCAACGCTATAGTCGATTATTATGGGGAAGTCTACCTGATTTCTACCGGACGAGCAGGGCTGAGATTGCTTTAGAGTTTTGGGACTAAGAGATCTAAGGGGGAGCCAATAACCACTGATCTTTTTATCAGATAATTTTAGGTATAGTGCTTACGTATTAATTAAAAAGACCTCAGTGTTTTGACTGAGGTCTTTATTTGTGTAGATAGGTATGGAATTACTTAGTTAAACCAATTGTGTGGTGAGAACCAATCCGTCCAAGAAGAAGGACCTTCAAGACCATATTTATAATATTTACTATCAGGGAAGTTTTGGTCTAATACGCGTTTGGCATCGCTAGCCTGTTCTGGCATATTTAATTCTTCATATGATTTCATCATAATATACAAAGCACGTTCAGAGGCTTGAACACCGGAGAATTCACGTAAAACAGCTTGAGCACGATTGATAGCGGCAACATAGCCATGTCGTTTATAGTAGTACTCTGCTACGTTAGTTTCATTATCGGCAATAGTACTAACTAACCAAACTAAGCGCTGACGTGCATCAATAGAATAACGACTGTCAGGATAGCGCTCTACTAACTCTTTGAAGGCATGATAAGATTGACGCAAACCTTTGGGATCACGTTCACTAGGGTCTTGACCCGTATAACTTGTTAAGAACGCACTGGGTGGAGTAAACGTTACCATCCCTTTGAGGTAAAGCATATAGTCCGTGCCCGGGTGGTTTGGATATAGAGCTAAGAAACGATTAATGGCAGCTGTCGCTTGTTCTGGCTCATGGTCTTTCCAATTTATCATACGCTTGATCAATAAGTGATTGTTGAGCATAGGATGTATGAGGATGACGATTTTCAATAACAGATAAGTAACGTCTAGCTGATTTCCATTCGGATTCACGAACACTTTCTCGAGCAGCGTCATATATTTGTGCGGCAGACCAGCCTTTAGTTTCATCAACTTCTTTTTGTAGAATGCCACAACCAGTCAAAATGGTTGCACAAAGGAAAATTAAGCTACCTTTATAGATTTGTTTCATATCAGTGCAGATGAATAATTAAATATTAAACGAATAACGCTAATCATACCATTACTATGAATATTCGTGTAGTTTTATACCGTTTAGACAAATTGGAAATCAATAACTACTACAATATTACATAGTTTTTTATTGAAGTCATCAACATGCCAAATAATGAAATAGAAAATCCTTTAGATGAATTATTGGATACGTCAGCACAAGAGCCTCACATTTTTAGACTAGATCGTGAAGTTAAGGGTGATAGGCTAGATAAAATTTTGGCGCAACTCATGCCAGAGCATTCAAGAGGTCGTTTACAAACATGGATTGAAGATGGGTTTGTTACGGTCAATGATAAAAAAACCAAAGTTAAACAAATTGTAGGTCCTGGTGATGTCATCGCCGTTCTTGAACAAGAAAGTGAGCAAAGCAAAGCATTTTCTCCTGAACCGATAGATTTTGACGTGATAGCAGAAAGTAGTGAATGGATTGTGGTTAACAAACCAGTTGGTTTAGTTACGCATCCTGGTGCAGGGAATTGGCATGGTACGTTATTAAATGGTCTTTTGTACCGTTACCCAGAGTTGGCAGTTATTCCTAGGGCAGGGATAGTTCACCGACTAGATAAAGATACTTCTGGTTTATTAGTAGTAGCAAGAACAGAAGTAGCACAGACACATTTAGTGAGGCAGTTGCAGGCACGCACAATGGGGCGTCGATATAGAGCGTTGGCACAAGGCATAATGAAAGAGCAAGGCACTGTGGATAAACCAATCGGTCGAGATACTAGAGTCCCCGTTCGTATGTCTGTAGATAAACCAATTGCACCTAAACCAGCTGTCACACACTATACATGCTTGCAGACAGGGGTATATGAAACTACTAAGGTAGAAAAAAGTGTGAGTCTAATTGAATGTAAATTGGAAACAGGTCGTACACATCAAATTCGGGTGCATATGGCTAGCTTAGGACACCCTTTGCTGGGAGATAGTTTATATGGAAGTCAGATTGCAGCTACACGACAAATGCTACACGCATTTAGATTGAGTTTTATTGATCCAAAAACAGAAGAAATGGTTGAGTTTGAAGCATCTATTCCAGATGATATGCAAACGTTAATAGATTCTATTCGATGGGAGTCAATGTGTTAGATAAGTTAGTAACAGGTCATAAATGGAATAATGTTTTTTATGGTACAACCACTCGGTATATGGCTGGAGTAAGTGAACCACCTTTTGATAGTTTCAACTTGGGTCTTCATTGTGGTGATAATCCAGAACACGCACAAGCTAATCGGGCTTTATTAAATGCAGCTTTACCTAATTCACCTATCTGGTTAAATCAGGTACATGGTACAGAGGTATTAGATGCTGATAGGCCTTTCGACTATCCAGCCAAGGCAGATGCAGCTGTAACAACATGTGATAAAAAAGTATTGGCTATTATGACGGCAGACTGTTTACCTGTCGTTCTTGCGGATGAAGAGGGCACAATTGTGGGGGCAGCACATGCTGGTTGGCGAGGATTGCAAGCAGGTATTTTAGAAAGAACTGTAGATCTTATGCGCAGTAAAAAACCAAATGCACATTTCAAGGCATGGATTGGACCTGCTATTTCGCAAAAAGTATTTGAAGTTGGAGCAGAAGTTTATGACGCTTTTGTGAGTCAGAATAGTAATTTGGCACCATTTTTTGAACCGGGTGTTGTAAATAAATACTTTGCTAACTTGTCTGGTATAGCAAACATGAAGTTGAAACAAATTGGTGTTAATATGGTAGAAGAGAGTAATGAATGTACTTATCTTGACAAACAACGTTACTTTTCTTATCGGCGAGAAAATCCCACAGGACGCATCGTAACGCTAGTGTGGAAGGGAGTATAAATCCCTATTTTGATTTAAGTCCAAATTGTTTAACCTATAGCTATAGAATGGGGAGGAGCGTATGTCAGAGCAGCAAAATAACGATATTAACGCATGGTTAGCACCGTTGTATCAATCTTCAGAGGCATGGCTTTCTTTACAGGCCAATTTTGTAAAAGATTTTCAACAGATTTTTTCACAGGCGTTGACTGGTAACTTACCAGAAATCAAGGATCGTCGTTTTAGTAGCGAAGCATGGAAAAAAAATCCCCAATTACTAAGTTTGGCACATTTGTATTTGTTATCTTCCAAAGCAATTTTTGATGTGTTAGACAAGATTGAACTTGATCAAGAAACAAAAGATAAATTAGATTTTGCGGTACATCAATGGGTAGATGCCGTTGCACCGTCGAATTTTTTTTGCTCTTAATGCAGATGCTATTGAGACTTTCGAAAAAACGCACGGTGAATCATTACAAAAAGGTATCCAAAATTTAATGATGGATATCCAAAAAGGTCGTATGACACAGACTGATGAGGATGCATTTGAAGTTGGTAAAAATTTAGCTATTACGCCAGGTAAAGTGGTATATCAGAATGCTTTTTTTGAACTAATTCAATACGCCCCTCAAACAGAGACTGTGTACGAAATTCCTTTGTTAATGGTGCCTCCTTGTATTAACAAATTCTACATCTTAGATTTACAACCAGAAAACTCTTTTGTGCGTAATGCGGTTGAGCAAGGGCATACTGTATTTTTAATGTCTTGGCGAAATCCTTTACCAAATGATCCTGACGGTGTTCATCGTTTCACATGGGGAGATTATATCGAGCAAGGTGTGATGCGTGCATTGCAAGCTGTAAGTGAAATCACCAAAAAAGAAAAAATTAATACGCTTGGTTTTTGCGTAGGGGGGACAATGTTAGCATCGGCATTGGCTATCGCTAAGGCAAGGGGGCAAGATTATGCTAATAGTATGACGCTGTTGACGACTTTCTTGGATTTCTCCGATACAGGCATCATGCACGTATTTGTTGATGAAGCGAGTGTGGCTATTCGTGAACAAACAATCGGACAAGAAGGATTAATGCCTGCTAAGGAATTAGCGATAACTTTCTCATTTTTAAGACCAAATGAACTAGTGTGGAACTATGTGGTGAGTAATTACTTCAAAGGTGAAACACCACTTCCATTTGACATTCTTTACTGGAATGGGGATAGCACTAACTTGCCTGGGCCCTTTTATACCTACTATCTGCGTAATGCCTATTTAGAAAATAATTTTATGGTACCTAACAAAACACAGATTGGAGATACAGGGCTTGATTTTTCTTTATTAGATATGGACACCTACTTATATGCGTCAAAAGATGACCATATTGTCCCTTGGAAGTCAGCTTATGCTAGCAAAGATATCCTTACGGGAGATATTAGATTTTGCCTGGGTGCTTCAGGTCATGTAGCCGGAGTTATCAATCCACCTGCTAAAAATAAACGTAATTATTGGATTAATAATTACATTTATGATGATGGTTATTTAAGTAGTGAGCAATGGTTTGAGGATGCTGATCAAATGCCAGGAAGTTGGTGGACTGATTGGTATGAGTGGATTGCTGAGCGAGCAGGTAATCGTATCAAAGCTAAGAAAACACTAGGTGATAGAACAATATATAAACCACGAGCAGATGCGCCCGGTGAGTATGTTAAGGTTAAAGCAGTTTAGAAATTAATTTAATGTTAAACTATTTCGATAATAGCAATTATACAAAAAGTAAAGGAGAATAAAATGAGCCGCAAGATTGCCTATGTAACAGGTGGTATGGGTGGTATTGGGACAGCTATTTGTCAGCGTCTAGCAAAAGATGGGTTTAAAGTCATTGCTGGCGCAGGTCCAAGTCGTAATTATCAAAAATGGCTAGATGAACAGGCGCAATTGGGATATACATTCTATGCTTCTGTGGGTAATGTTTCAGATTGGGATTCCACAGTAGCTGCTTTTAATAAAGTTAAAGAAGAACATGGAGCGGTGGATGTTCTTGTTAATAATGCGGGCATTACACGTGACGGTGTATTTCGTAAAATGAGTTTAGAAGATTGGACAGCAGTAATGGATACCAATCTTAATAGCTTATTCAATGTGACTAAACAAGTGATTGATTCAATGTATGAAAAACGTTGGGGACGCATCATTAATATCAGCTCTGTGAATGGTCAAAAAGGTCAATTTGGTCAATCTAACTACTCTACAGCTAAGGCAGGTATCCATGGTTTTACAATGGCATTAGCTCAAGAGATGGCGAGTCGTGGGGTAACAGTAAATACCGTTTCTCCTGGATATATTGGGACTGAAATGGTTCGTGCTATTCGTCCAGAAGTTCTTGAGCAAATTGTTTCAACCATTCCTGTTCGTCGTTTAGGAACACCAGAAGAAATTGCTTCTATTGTTTCTTGGTTAGCTTCTGAAGATGCGGGTTTTGCTACTGGTGCTGATTTCTCTGTAAACGGTGGTCTACACATGAGTTAATGATAGGAAAGTAGTTAATGACTAATCTAGCTATGCGTATTATTAAAAAGTATCCTAATCGCCGGTTATATGACACAGAATCAAGTGCCTATATTACCCTCAGTGATGTAAAGCAATTAGTGCTTGATAATATGCAATTTCAAGTAGTTGATGCTAAAACTGGTGAGGACTTAACGCGCAGTATTTTATTGCAGATTATTCTAGAGCTAGAAAGTGGTGGTGTGCCCATGTTCAATGCGAATATGCTTAAGCAAATTATTCGTTTTTATGGGCATGCCATGCAAGGTGTTATGGGGATGTATTTGGAAAAAAATATGCAAGCATTTGCAGATATTCAGAATTCCCTTACGGAACAATCTAGATCTTTATATAATCAGCCATTTAATCCTGAAACATGGTCTCAGTTAATGAGTAATTTCCAAGTGCCAGGATTAAACAATGCCATGAATGCTTACGTGGAACAGTCTAAAAATTTATTTTTGCAAATGCAAGAGCAAATGCAAAACCAGACGAATACTCTTTTCAATGCGTTTAATATAGATAAAACAGAAAAGGAAAATAAGTAATATCAGTGTCTAGAATTCCTGTCAGTTTACTCTTAGGAAAAGCAGAACGGGTTAGATTGTCGATTAAAGATAATTTAACCCAAATTTTTGCATCCAGTGTATTTGCTCCATTGCGTCACAGCATTCCTTTAGCTCAAGGTGTTTGTTTATGTTGCCAATTGCATAATGAGACATCAGAAACATTAAGGAATCTTTTTATGCAAGCGTTACAACGCAGAATTAAACCTTTTCAGCATCTATTTTTAGACTGTCATGAAAATATCGATCCAGCGAATATTATTTATACATTAGGACAGGAGTTTTTTTTAAAAGAACGTTTTGTCTATGAGGCTACATTATTAGTGTTGGAGCCATCTGATATAGTGATGATTGCTACGTCAACTATAGATACGAGTTTGTATAAGCTATTAAAAAATACAGATGCTATTGTAGTTGATGAGAATAAAATTGATAGAGAACAATGTGATTCATTTTATCAGCAGCTAGATCAGCTTTATCGGCAGTTTACATCATTGAGTCCACTTTTAAAGCCTGCAACTATTATACGGCTGGCTCATTTTGAAGAAGATTATCTTCAAGCGCGACAAGATTGGCTACTGAGAGAGCATCAACTCAAAAAACATCGTTTATTTCTATAACTTATTAAAAATTACTTTAATATTGCATAGATTTATTTTTATCCATTCATAAAGCAATACCCTATACATAAAAGTATTCTACAATATGGGGTTTAGTTAATTTCATCATTTTTCAGGAAAATTTACAGTGATTTCTACGGCAAATCTGACTATCCAATTTGGTCCTAAACCTTTGTTTGAAAACGTTAGTGTTAAGTTTGGTGGAGGCAACCGCTATGGACTTATCGGTGCTAATGGTTCTGGTAAATCAACTTTCATGAAGATTATTGGTGGTGATTTAGAGCCTACTTCAGGTAATGTCTCTTTAGATCCTGGTGTACGTTTAGGTAAATTACGCCAAGATCAATTTGCTTATGAGGATTGCCGAGTCTTAGATGTGGTCTTGATGGGGCATAAAGAGATGTGGGATGCTATGACAGCAAGAGATGCTATCTATGCTAATCCAGAGGCGACAGATGATGACTATATGAAAGCAGCAGAATTAGAAGCAAAGTTTGCTGAGTACGATGGGTATACAGCAGAGGCTAGGGCAGGAGAGTTGTTACTAGGCTTAGAAATTCCTGTTGAGCAACATAATGTACAGATGAAAGAAATAGCGCCTGGATGGAAGTTACGTGTGCTTTTGGCACAAGCATTATTTTCTAATCCAGATGTATTGCTGTTAGATGAGCCAACCAATAACTTGGATATTAATACGATTCGTTGGTTAGAAGGTGTGATTAATAGCTATCAAAGTACGATGATTATTATTAGCCATGATCGTCACTTTTTAAATCAAGTTTGTACTCATATGGCGGATTTGGACTATGGTGAAATTCGTATTTATCCTGGCAATTATGATGATTATATGTTGGCATCAGCTCAGGCTAGAGAGCGTCTTGTGGCAGATAATGCTAAGGCAAAAGAAAGAGTAGCTGAGTTACAAGATTTCGTTAGACGATTTGCGGCAAATAAATCAAAATCTCGTCAAGCTACGTCACGTTTGAAACAGATTGATCGTATTAAATCAGAACAAGTTGAAGTAAAACCATCATCTCGTCAAAATCCTTTTATTCGATTCGAACAAAATAAAGTGATGCATCGTTTAGCTGTTACAGCAGAACATGTATCAAAAGCTTATGATAAACCAGTGATTACCGACTTTTCTGCAATGGTAGAAGCGGGTCAAAAAATAGCAATTATTGGTGCTAATGGTGTGGGTAAAACGACCTTATTACGTTTATTTGCACAAGATCTGCAACCTGATAGTGGCGAAATGAAATGGTCTGAAAATGCCGATTTGGGCTATATGGCGCAAGATGTTTCAGAAGCGTTTGCCAATTCTATGAATGTGTTTGATTGGATGGCACAATACCGTCAAGCGGGTGATGAGGATCAGCAAATTCGTTCTGTATTAGGGCGCTTATTGTTCTCAGCGGATGATATCGTTAAAGATGTAAAAGTATTATCTGGTGGAGAGAAAAACCGAATGTTTTTTGGACGCTTAATGTTAGGTAGACATAACGTCTTATTAATGGATGAGCCAACTAATCACTTAGATATGGAATCTATTGAGTCGTTACAGCTAGCATTAGAAAAATTCAAAGGAACACTTATTTTTGTCTCTCATGACCGTGAGTTTGTCTCTGGCTTAGCGACTAGAGTTATCGAGATCTTGCCTAATGGTGAACTGATTGATTATATGGGTGGCTATGAAGAGTACCTGGCATCACGAGGTATTGAAGGCTAATGGCTATATAATACGTTAAAGGTAAGCTAACTTACTTTGTAATCGCCTAAGTAACTGATATGTATACGTTAACGGCTGAGGTTTCTTTTGAAGAAACGATTAAAAAAAGTCTATTTATTTGTCATGCTGCGTCTGTAGAAACCGTAGAACAAGCAATGAACTTTTTCCAACAGCATAACCAAGCAGATGCTACGCATAATTGTTGGGCATTTAAGCTGAAGGATAATTATCGCTTTAATGATGACGGGGAGCCAGGAGGTACGGCAGGGCGTCCTATTCTGCAGGCGATTGAAGGACAGGACTTAGTGAATGTGGCAGTGCTGGTTATTCGTTACTTTGGTGGTATCAAGTTAGGTACTGGGGGACTAGTTCGAGCTTATGGTGGATGTGCAGCTAAGTGTTTGCAATTAGCCGAAAAAAATAAGATTATTCCCATGACTAAAGTTATATGTAGTGCCGAGTTTTCTGAAATGGCCATGCTTAAGTCTAGGCTAATGCAACCAGGTGTAGCGTTATTAACCGAAGACTTCAATGATCATGGTGTTACTTGGACGCTTAGTATTCCAGATACGGAACTAAGTACGCTAGAACAGCTCTATATTAATTTAACAAGAGGTAAAGGAAGCTGGTCTGTTTGAAGAGATAGTGACGGAAAAGCAGAAGCTTAAGTAGTGAGTTACTTAAGCTTCTATTTCTGTATGACAGAAAAAACGATGTAATAGAGCAATTGTTTCAACAATACGCTCATCGGTTAGATAATAAATACGCTCTCTATGCTTAATTTCACAGGCGACAAAACCAGACTTCTTTTAATCAACATTAATTGATTAGAAAGAGCGGCTTGTGGCATATCTAGCAGATGAGATAGCTCAGTTACATTATGACGCTGTTCATGCAAGCTACAAAGAATAGCTAATCTATTTGGATTGGCGAGAAGCTTTAAAAATTGACTAGCTTCATCGCATTGAGCACGCATTTCTTGCGTATTAAGCATAGAACATTGTCCTTTTGTGTTGTTATCATATGGATGACGACAGAGGGTATCCATTCTTCAAAACGTATAGTTATAACATATACATCAGCAAATTGTTGATAGACTGAGAATTAGTTTTGCAAATAGTTACGATTCCATGGCATACCTTGTAATAAACGAGCTAATCCACAAAAACCTGTGATACCAGCAAAGAGTAAGCCTGCACCAACAAAACCAACTGATGATGAAAAATGCGAGATGAATAAACCAACCAGCTAATACACCCACTAATATCATTAAGCCTGCAGCAATTTGTACTTGTCGCATTAGTTCTAATGGTTGTTTTTGATCTTTATAGGTGCTTAAACCTGCTTTTTTCCAACCATCAATACCATCTTGAAGGATATAGCATTCTTTGCCATTTGCACATTGACTAAGCAATGCGGCAGCACCACCAGTTCTCATTCCTGAGCGACAATGAAAAATAATAGTGGAAGCTTGTTCTGCCTCTTGTGGTAAACCATTGGTAGAAAGCTGTTCAGGCGTGCATTGAACAGAATTTTGGATATGTTCACGACGATATTCATTAAGCTGACGAATATCGATCAACAAGGCACCTTCTTTTAGTTTTTGTGCAACATCATTTGGACTAAGAATGCTAATACTCATTAATAACCTCTATATCTGGAAAAAACTACTTATTTGTATTGATACCTAAGAGTGAATAAAGAGCACAACGAGAAAAAATACCAGTAGCCAACGGAATAACACCAATCCAGCCCCAAGCACCAATATTTCCGTTTAAGGTTAAACCAATTAAAACTAAACCTAAAATAATGCGAATTGCACGGTCAATTGTTCCTACATTTACTGGCATATCATTCTCCTAAAATATTCAAAAAATAAAATATTAAATTTATTATATATTAAAAATAATTGATATGTAAAGAGAAGGATATGTATTTATTGAATAATTAATAATGATAAAAAAGAAGTTAAGAAGTGAATGAGAATAGGGAGCTATTAGTAAACAATCATTAGAGTTTAAGTAGTGAGAGAATACATATTGATAGAACTGATATATAGGAAATAGTGGATAGTGTTTTACAACGGTAGGATAAATGAGCGAGCTGATGGTAGAGGTCAGAATAGTCAAAATGACACAGAAAAAGAGACATGTTCATCGCTGTAACAAATAAAGCTAGAGCAGATGGTCAAACGATATAGAAGAAGAGGTAAAAGAGTGGGGCTAGAGCGCTAAGAGAGCAGAATGTAGAATAAATAGAGAGAATTAAAGAGTTAGGAAAGAATAACAAAAAATCATAAAACAAAATAGCTTTGTGCATATCCAATGTATATACCCAAAGCTAAGGGGGGTTAAAGATAAGCTATGTATTTAAGCAGGCTTAGATTCGTTCTTTTGCTGAGCTGCAATTTCCGCATGAACTTTTGCCATATCAAGTGCCTTGACTTGAGTGATAATATCTTCAAGGGCAGCAGGAGGTAATGCGCCTGCTTGGTTAAATAACATGACTTTTTCTCTGAAAATCATCAGTGTAGGAATAGAGCGAATATTAAAGCTCGCTGCTAAACCTTGTTGTTCCTCGGTATTTACTTTGGCAAAAACAATATCAGGATGTTTTTCTGCTGCCGCTTCAAATGTTGGAGCAAATTGACGACATGGGCCACACCACGGTGCCCAAAAATCGATGATAACAGTGTTAGTATCCGTTAATACAGAGGCAAAATTGCCTTCATTTAGCTCTTGAACAGACATAATATAAATCCTTTTTCTGAGTGGTTAGCGAATTACCTATGTATTATTGGGTAGTTTTCGATATTTTCAAGTTAAGCTGAAATCATCTGTTATCTCTTAAGAGAATAAAGGAAAAAGATTATCAATGTGAGCATAGAGAATTAGTTGATTAGTATATGGTTTTTGTAAGAGGTATTTTGGTTTTTATATAAGCTCCTTTATGTAAGAGGTGAGTTAATCAGGTTTTAATCAACACTATCTCCGTAAGAATAAGTCATACCCTGATATTTATTGCATAAAAGAGTCTATATCTATAGTAAGGCTAAGCTTTATACAGATTTATATAAACATATTAAATATATATTAATAATATGTTTAATATGTGTTTTTTATTGATGACTTAATGAGTAGTTAAATAACTTAGCTATATATTTATCAATTCAAAGAGTTAATGATAAAAAAATAGAAATCCCCTCTGATGCGTAAACATGAGAGGGGACTAACTATCAAAAATCGTCTATTTAATGATTCAATGAACAAAATGACTCAATTAATAGCTACTAAATTCCTAGACTTTATTAAGTGCAGCCAAGCATGCATCAATCGATGCTTTTTGAGTAGCCGCATATAATGCTAGTTCATCTTGAACTTTGGCGCCTAATGCTTCTTCAAACGCCGTGCGATTAGATGATTCATCATAATGCTTTTGTGCTGTACCTCCTAAGTTTGATTGGAAAATACCAGCAGCTGAAACAGGTAGAAAATCCTCATAGACAATCGGTTCAATACGAATAAGCCCATCATTTAAGAGTTGCGGTAAATCTGCTATAGAGACTGTCTTGTTAGGTTTTGCTCCTTCTACTGGGTAATAGTAGAAATAGGCAAGGTCTTGTGCTTGCAATTCAAGATACGTATCAGGAAAAGGTTCGAACGTTTTACTTAATACAGTCATGTATGCATCAGGATTATCCTCAATACGCTGTCCTTTTGTGGCAATACGAGTTTTATTTAATAACTCATCATATAATGCTCGACCTTTTGCTGTTAGAGCAATACCACGTTGTTCAATTTCACCAAATCGTGCTGTATGGCTACCGTCCACTTTATTATCCGCATCGATAAAAGAAACGGCTTCCTCTAGTGCTTTAAAACTTGTTTGACGTAATAGAATTGGACAGTTTCGACGAGGAGGGCCTTCAATAATTTCTTTAGGTGGAATACCTCGTTTACTCATACCTATTTGAACTTCATCAATATCTAAGGTGCGAGGTGTTAGATGGTTAATGTGAGGTCCTTTGAAAGCAACAACATCGGCAATTAATCGATGCTGATCATGTAAGGCTTGATAAATATCTTTTGACACTGCAGCTTCTTTGTGCCAACGGAATGTTTCCAATACTTCTTGTACAAAAATTTCTGCATCTTCCGCAGATAGTCCCCCTTGTTGTTCAGACTTTTCCGTTAATTCAATAGCTTTATCTGTGAAGATATTGCGGTTGGCTAAAATATTAGTTGCAGTTTGTCGAAGCTCTTCGTTATCAATAAGTTCTAAACGCAATAGAGAGGTAAAGATGCGGAATGGACTTTTATTTAATGACTCGGCTTCGATAGCACGAAATGCTGTGGAATGTACAGGAACGCCAGCAGGGGCTAAATCATAATAGCCTACAGGAAACATCCCCATAACGGCAAATACTCGACGAATTGTAAAAAGTTCTTCTGCTTTACCTCTGA
>NZ_AYSV01000065.1 GCF_000506865.1 Pelistega indica | reverse complement strand
ATCTGATCGATAGAGGTCAGGAGGACAGAGTTCTGCGGTAAGGTAGAGCATCATGATTATGAGCTTTATCTAGTTATTAATGAAATTGAGCATACAAAGACTAAGGCTCGATCACCTCAAACCAATGGTATTTGCGAGCGCTTCCATAAGACCATTTTGCAGGAGTTTTATCAAGTAACGTTCCGCAAAAAACTCTATGCTGATTTAGATAGTTTGCAAAAAGACCTAGACGAATGGCTTGATTTCTATAATAATGAACGAACTCATCAAGGAAAGATGTGCTGTGGGCGAACACCCATAGAAACATTGATTGATGGTAAACAGATTTGGAACAGCAAAAAGCTGAGCTAAATCTAATCTGACAGACACCGCTTGTCAAACGGGGAACTGTCAGATGAAGTCTGAACTTCTACAGATTATTGCTGTGCCTTATCATCAAGCACTATGCTAAATAGTGCTTGATGACGGTGAATTTTTCTATTTATATCATTACTATGTCAGATACTACATTAACTTCATTACCACAAGCACCTAAATCATTTACCTTAGCTAAGCTATTTGTCTGGGGGGGATTGCCTTTGTCTTGGCATGGGCTTGGTGAAGGAGCTGAGATGAAGCCCTTAACGCTTATTAAGGATTCAGGCAATATGCTGACATTTGCTAAAGACTTTTTTCCACCAGATTTTTCTGATTGGAAATTGTATTTTAGAGAGATGATTATTACCGTACAGATTGCTATTTGGGGAACCGTATTAGCTATTTTATTAGGTATACCATTTGGTTTGATGTCATCGAATAATATTGTGCCTTGGTGGGTGTATCAGCCAATACGACGTCTAATGGATGCGTTTAGATCTATTAATGAAATGGTGTTTGCCATGTTGTTTGTCGTGGCGGTTGGCTTAGGTCCTTTTGCTGGGGTGCTGGCTTTATTTGTAGGAACGACAGGCGTATTAGCAAAATTGTTTGCAGAGGCAGTAGAGTCCATTGACCCCGGTCCAGTCGAGGGGGTTCGGGTAACTGGTGCGAGTAAATTACAAGAAATTATTTTTGGTGTTATTCCACAAGTATTGCCATTATGGATTTCATATGCACTTTATCGCTTTGAGTCAAACGTTCGCTCAGCTACTGTTGTCGGTATGGTTGGTGCAGGAGGCATTGGTGTGATGCTTTGGGAAGCCATTAGAGGATTTAATTTCACTCAAACAAGTGCAATTTTGTTGATTATTATTGTCAGTGTTACAGTGATTGATATGACCTCTCAACGTTTGCGTAAAATGTTTATCTAGTTTTCTCATTTGGTGAGTCAAGAGATTTATGGAAAAGCTTAACCGTTCATCTTCAAAGGGTGAAAACTTGTCTAGACAAGTTCAGCCGCTTTATCAGTCTATAGCAGGGACACTACGATCAGAATTAGTTCAATATCAAGCAGGTGATTTTTTGCCAGGTGAGTGGGTATTGGCAGAGCGCTTTGAAGTGAATCGTCATACGATTCGTCGAGCCTTAGATGTGTTGGTTCAGGAGGGAGCTGTCCTACGTGTACAAGGGAAAGGGACACAAGTATTAAGCCGTCCCTACATGTATTTTTTGAAAACCAATAAAGCCTTTAGTGAACAATTTGCTCAAAAGGGTATCAGCGTAGATAGTCGATTGCATAAACGGATGACTCGTGAGGGGCATCAGGATGAACTACGTCAACTTGGTTTAGATGAACACTCACGCGTCATTGAGATCCAAACCATTCGATGGATTAATGATGAAGTGATTAGTCTGATGAAGCATATTTATAGTCAAGAATTGGAAAAAGTATTCTCAGCGTATACTGATAAAGGCGGCTCAATTAGACATTTTTTAAAGCAACAAGGTATTTTTCTAAAAAGAGATTCCAGCGTAATAGGTGCTCGATTGCCTACTACGTTAGAAGCAAGTTTGTTAGGTGTGACACAAATAACGCCAATTATAACGGTGCTGACTGTGTCAAGAGATATTTTAGGTAATCCAATGGAACTCACCTTTTCAATTAATCGTGCCGATAGAGTAAATTACCACGTCACGATGAATGGGGATAATGAATGAATAAGACAAGACAGTTGACGGAACGTCAGCAATGGATGCAAATTTTAGCAAGAGCAGGAACAGCGTTGCTTCAGTTTGAAGATATATTGACACAACAACCCTATCAAGTAATCAGACCCGCACAAAGCGGCATGGTGATGGTCAGAGGACGAGCGGGCGGGACGGGTCAGGCATTTAACTTAGGTGAAATGACCGTCACACGTTGTGTTGTGCAATTAAATGATGGACGCACAGGTTATAGCTATGTTGCTGGACGACATCAGAAACAAGCCGAGTTAGCTGCTATTGCTGATGCACTTTTGCAAGGAAAAGAACATGCTGACATCAAGGCTCAACTTATTGATGTATTAGCACAAGCACAACAAACACAACGAGAACAACGTGCTGCTGAGGTAGCAGGCTCCAAAGTAGAGTTCTTTACATTAATTCGGGGTGAAGCATGATAGAAGCAGTTTTACAAAAGGGCTTTAATGATGAGGTGCAAGATGCACAATTAACTTTCCGTGCAGCATTAAAAGCTTTATCAGAGCCGGGGACTTATTGCCAAGCTGCCTCAGTTGCTCCATTAGCCTCATTGTCTGGTGTCGGTGTTGCGTTGATTCTCACACTTTGTGATAGTGATAGTCGTGTCTATCTAGGCAAGCCATTTGATAATGAGCAGATTAAGCACAACCTTTCATTTCATTGTGGCTGTCAAATCGTCACGGATATTGACCAAGCAGATTTTGTACTTATCACAGAGCAAGAGATTAACCTTTTGTCCTCATGTCGGTTAGGAACAGATAGAGATCCAGAAAAAGGGGCAACCGTACTTTTGCAAGTGACCTCTTTACAAGGAGGGGACAGTTATTGCTTGACAGGACCTGGTATTGAAACTGAAAAAATAATTAATCCTCAGGTGTCTGCTCAATTATGGGAGCTTAGACAGCAATTGAATCAATTTCCACGTGGTTTAGACTTTTTTATGTTTGATGCAAAAGCAATGTTAGGTATTCCTAGAACCACGAAAGTCAGCATGAAGAAAGTAGGAGAGTAATTATGTACGTGGCAGTAAAAGGTGGTGAAAAGGCAATTAGTCATGCACATAAACTTTTAGCCCATAAACGCAGAGGTGATACCCAATATCCTGAGTTGAGTGTCGAGCAAATTCAACAGCAAATGCCTTTAGCTATTGCGCGTGTGATGAGTGAAGGGTCCTTATATGATCCTGCCTTGGCGGCATTGGCGATTAAGCAGTCAGCAGGTGATTTACTAGAAGCCATATTTTTATTAAGAGCCTATCGAACCACCCTAAGTCGCTTTTGTCATTCATGTCCATTAGAGACTAGTGATATGCAAGTGGAAAGACGTATTTCGGCAGCTTATAAGGATTTACCCGGAGGGCAGGTATTAGGTCCTACATTTGACTATACACACCGATTATTAGATTTTGTATTAGCCGCAGAGCAAGATCATCAAGTGTGCATTGAAAAGAAAACAGTGGAAGATACTGAGTACCCAAGGGTATTACAAATGCTTGAAGATGAGGGGTTGATGAGAAGTGAAGAGTCTTCTAACCAACCAGTAGCAGATATTACGCGTGAACCGGTTGATTTTCCGACAAATCGTGCGCAACGGTTGCAAGCCTTAGCACGTGGTGATGAGGGCTTTTTATTAGCACTAGGTTATTCAACACAGCGAGGCTATGGACGAAATCATCCTTTTGCCGGTGAAATTCGTATTGGTTTTGTGGAAGTGTGGATTGAGCCAGAAGAATTAGATTTTGCTGTACCTGTTGGTGATATAGAAGTGACTGAGTGCGAAATGATTAATCAGTTTGTGGGATCGCTAACAGAGCCTGCTCAGTTTACCAGAGGATACGGCTTAGCATTTGGTTATAACGAACGTAAAGTGATGGGTATGGCATTGGTTGATAGAGCCCTAAGAGCGAAAGAGTATGGAGAGGAAATTACCTCTCCTGCCCAACAAGAGGAATTTGTGATGATGCATTGTGATAATGTCGAAGCGGCTGGTTTTGTGTCACATTTGAAATTGCCTCACTATGTGGATTTCCAATCAGAATTAGAGTTGATTAGAAAAATGCGTAAACCTTTACAAGATAAGGCTACACAAGGGGATGACAATGTCTAGTACTCAAACAAAGCCAATAGATAATGCGTATAACTTTGCTTATTTGGATGAGCAGACCAAGCGTATGCTCAGACGTTGCCTACTGAAAGCGGTGGCTATTCCGGGGTATCAAGTGCCTTTTGGTGGACGTGAAATGCCTTTGCCGTATGGGTGGGGGACAGGTGGTATGCAAGTGACAGCGGCTATTTTAGGTCAAGATGATGTGTTAAAAGTAATAGACCAAGGCGCAGATGATACGACCAATGCTGTATCTATTCGACATTTTTTTGAACGAACAGCGGGTGTTAACACAACGGAAAAAACCGAGCTTGCGACGATTATTCAAACACGTCACCGTATTCCTGAAAAGGCGTTAAAAGAAGATCAAATTATGGTTTTTCAAGTGCCAATTCCTGAACCTTTGCGTTTTATTGAACCATCGGAAACCGAAACCAAAACGATGCATGCATTAAATGATTATGGTGTGATGCATGTAAAACTGTATGAGGATATTGCTCGTTTTGGACATATTGCAACAGCCTATGCTTATCCCGTACTAGTGAATGATCGCTATGTGATGGATCCATCACCCATTCCTAAATTTGATAATCCTAAGCTAGATAAAAGTCCTGCCTTAATGCTTTTTGGTGCTGGTCGTGAAAAGCGTCTATATGCTGTTCCCCCGTTTACTGAGGTACAAAGTCTAGATTTTGAGGATCATCCGTTTACTGTTCAACAATGGGATCATGCATGTGATATTTGTGGTTCTCGTCATTCTTTCCTAGATGAACTGATTACCGATGACCAAGGTGGGCGTAGTTATGTGTGTTCTGATACTGATTATTGTGCCGAACAAGTAGCTAAAAAAAGTGTAGAACAGCAGGAGGATAAATAGTCATGGCTAGTATTTGCTCACAACCATTATTGCAGGTGACGAATGTCACTCATTTGTTTGGACCAGAAAAAGGATGTCAAGAGATTAGTTTTGATTTATATCCGGGTGAAGTGTTAGGAATTGTTGGAGAATCAGGTTCAGGAAAATCAACCTTATTAAGTGTGTTGTCAGGTAGACGCTCACCTGATTCTGGCTCTATTACGTATCTTAATGCAAAAAATGAACGGACAGATTTATACGCTTCTACAGAGGCGCAACGACGGACCTTACTCAGAACAGAGTGGGGATTTGTTGAACAAAATCCTCGTGATGGTTTGCGTATTGGAGTGTCAGCAGGCGCCAATATTGGTGAACGCTTGATGGCACAAGGCGAACGGCATTATACAGAGTTACGTAAAGCAGCATTGCATTGGATGACACAAGTAGAGTTAGATACTAAACGTATTGATGATTTGCCTAGCACTTTTTCTGGTGGGATGCAGCAACGCTTACAAATTGCCCGTAACCTAGTTTCCAAACCTAGACTCGTGTTTATGGACGAACCAACCGCCGGGTTAGATGTATCAGTGCAAGCAAAGCTTCTTGATTTAATGCGGATGTTGGTAAGGGATCTAGGCTTGTCAGTTATTATCGTGACGCATGACCTAGCGGTAGCGCGCTTATTAGCGGATCGTTTGGTGGTTATGAGACGTTCACGTATAGTGGAAACGGGATTAACCGATCAAATATTGGATGATCCTCAGCACCCGTATAGCCAATTATTGGTGTCTTCGGTGTTACAGCCTTAATGTCTAAGGAGCAAAGAAAAATGACATTAATGTTAGATGTTAAACAGTTATCAAAAACTTTCACGCTGCATCAGCAACAAGGTGTTGTATTGTCTGTTCTTGCGAATACAGGATTCGAGGTAAACCAAGGTGAATGTCTTGTGTTACATGGACCGTCAGGGGTAGGTAAATCTACTTTATTGAGAACCTTATATGGTAATTATTTACCCGCAGGAGGATCGATACGTATTCGTCATAACGGTGATTTTTGTGAAATGGTAGGTACAGACCCACATCAAGTATTGGCAGTAAGACGGACTACTTTAGGTTATGTAAGTCAGTTTTTACGTGTGATTCCTAGGGTAACTTGTTTGGATGTAGTGAAAGAGCCTGCGTTGGCGAGAGGACATTCAGAGCAAGAGGCAGACAGTAAAGCCCGTGCTTTACTCTCTCGATTAAATATTCCAGAACGATTGTGGCATTTGGCACCAAATACATTCTCTGGGGGAGAGCAACAGCGCGTGAATATTGCTAGAGGATTTATGGTTCATTGGCCTGTGTTGCTATTGGATGAACCTACAGCCTCTTTGGATGAAATGAATAGAGCCGTGGTTTTAGAAATGATTGATGAAGTGAAAAAAGAGGGTACGGCTATTGTGGGTATTTTTCACGATAAGCAAGCCAGAGAAACCGTTGCAACACGTTATTATAATATGCTAACTCAGGAGTATGAAGATGTCGTCTAATATGTTGATTAAGAATGCACACATCGTTTTAGCAGACGAAGTCATTCATGGGTCTGTTGTTGTTGAAAATGGTCTTATCAAAGAAATTCAACAGGGAAATTCATCATTACCACAGGCAGTAGATTGGGAACAAGATTATCTAATGCCAGGATTTATTGAATTACATACAGATAACTTAGAGCGTTATATGAATCCCAGACCCGGTGTGGATTGGCCGTCACACAATGCTGTGCTTGCCCATGATGCACAAATCGTTGGGGCAGGTATTACCACTGTGTTTGATGCGCTCTCAATCGGTGATGTGAATCCTAAAGGAATGCGTTTAGCCCAGCTTCCAAGAATGCTCGAAGCCATTGAACATGAGAGTGATTATGGACATACCAGAGCAGATCACTTCTTACATTTGAGATGTGAAGTTAGTCACGAAAAAACATTAGATATTTTTAAAGAATTGGTCGATTACAAACGCGTTCATCTTGTGTCTATCATGGATCATACACCGGGGCAACGTCAGTTCGTCAAAATCGAAAAATATCGTGAGTATTACCAAGGTAAATATCATTTAAGCGATGAGGCAATGGATGCCTTTATCGAAAAGCAAACTCGTTGTGCAGAGCTATATAGCGATCCTTTTAGAAAGCAAATAGTGGAATTATGTCGTGCTAGAAATTTATCGTTGGCAAGCCATGATGATGCAACAGAAGAGCATGTAAAAGAGTCTGCTGAATGTGGTATGACAATTGCTGAGTTTCCTACTACTCATGAGGCAGCAGAACTAAGCCATAAATTAGGTCTAGCGGTCTTAATGGGGGCGCCAAATGTGGTTCGTGGTGGATCTCATTCAGGCAATATTGCGGCGATTGATTTGGCCAAAAAAGGTATTTTAGATATTTTATCTAGTGATTACTATCCAGCGAGTTTATTGCAGGCAGTGCGTATTTTAATGGATGCAGATATTGGTGTATCATTACCCAAGGCAGTGGATATGGTTGCTGGTGCACCTGCTCGAGCAGCTAACTTGCCGGATAGAGGACAAATTGCGATAGGGCTATTGGCGGATATTATGCGAATCCGTCGTAGTCAAAGCCAGTTTATTGTCAAAGAAGTGTATAAGAAAGGTAATAGGGTATTCTAATGCCAGGGCGTTTGGTTTATCTGATGGGAGCTTCTGGTGTTGGTAAAGATAGTTTGCTCAATGGTATTCGCACTAGTTTAGATGACCGTTTTCATATCATGAAAAGGTGGATAACGCGTCAAGATCAAACAAGTGCGGAAAGTGCATTTTACCTAACCGAAGCCGATTTTCTGGATAAAAAAGAGCAGGGTAATTTTGCCTTATGTTGGCAGGCTCATGGCTTATATTACGGTATTGACAAAGAACTTGATGATTTGTTATCACAAGGAAAAACAGTGATTGTAAATGGTTCGCGTCAATACAGCCCAGAGGTATTGCAACGGTATCCCAATGTGTTGGTCATTAATGTTATTGCATCACTAGATGTACTACGGCATAGACTGCAAACACGTGTCGAGAAAGTCAACAACAGATCGAACAGAGAATCAGACGCAATCATGAGATTGACGAATCCTTATATAGCCGATTGCAGCAACAAGGAGCTGATGTAAAATTGTTGGATAATTCTGGTACATTATCAGAGACTATTCAACAATTTTTACAGCTAATTCAATCATGATATTTACCTTTTTGGGTACAGGAAGCTCTTCTTTAGTGCCTGTCTATAACTGTCAATGTATCGCATGCGAAAGGGCGCGTTTACAGCCTGAGTATAAACGTCGCCCTTGTAGTGCGTTAATAGAAATGCCTGACGGTAAGTGGTTGCTTGATAGTGGTTTAACAGACTTAACAGAACGTTTTGCACCAGATAAATTAAAAGGTATTTTTCAAACACATTATCATGCGGATCATGCGCAAGGATTATTACATTTACGTTGGGGCAAGGATTTAACCATCCCTGTGTATGGTCCCGCTGATCCAGATGGTTTAGCTGATTTATATAAACATCCAGGTATTTTAGATTTTAGCCCTACTTTTGAAGCCTTTGAGACTAAAGCATTTTCCGGCTTTTATATGACGGCATTACGGATGGAGCATTCTAAGCTAACTTATGGTTATCTGGTATCAACGACACAAGGAACTAATCTAGCTTATTTGACTGATACGAAAGGCTTGAGTGAAGAGGTAACACAATTTTTGAGGTCAGTATCGTTAGACTATGCGGTTATTGATTGTTCTTATCCACCAATAGCTAACCCTAAAAACCATAATGATTTAACACTAGCATTAGAATGCTTAAATACTATTGAGGCAACAAACTCTTATCTTACCCACATTGATCATAAGGTTGATACTTATCTTATGCAAAACTCTTGTGCGTTACCTGACAATGTACAAGTCGCAAGAGATAATTTATCGTTAACATTGGTATAAAAAATGGTCTGTATACATGAATGTATGACAGACCGTTTGCGTGTCGATAGACTAACGCATTAGCATTAACGCTGAGCATTTAACCTCGTAGAGGCTTAATCCCAATTCACAATAGCAAAATAGGATAGCTGTGCTAAGTGAGAGGGTGGATAGCTTTAGGCTTTAGGGGTGACTAAAATATCTTTAGTCACATTGTTAATATCTGTATGACCGCAGAAAGCCATTGAGACATCTAACTCTTTTTGAATAATATCAAGTGCTTTATAAACACCTTCTTGACCATAAGCGCCTAACCCATAGAGGAAAGAGCGACCAATTAACGTCCCCTTAGCACCTAGGGCATAAGCACGTAACACATCTTGCCCACCACGAATACCGCCATCCATCCAAACTTCCATCGAACTGTTTAAACGATTAACAGCTTCTACAATATCAGGTAAGGCATGAATAGTAGAAGGAGCACCGTCTAATTGACGTCCACCGTGATTGGATACAACAATAGCATCAGCACCACATTTCACCGCCATTTCTGCATCAGAGGCATCCATAATACCTTTAAGGATAATTTTGCCACCCCATTGCTCTTTAATCCAAGCTAAATCATTCCAATTTAAGGTAGCATCAAATTGTTCTGCTGTCCACATCGCTAGAATTTTCATATCATCGGCATCTTTGACATGACCTACAATATTGCCAAAACTACGGCGCTTTGTTTGCAACATATGCCAGCACCATTCGGGTTTCAGGGCCAAATTTAGCAGGTTTTTAAGTGTAGGTTTAGGGGGCGTAGAAAGTCCATTTTTAATATCTAAATGACGTTGCCCTAAGACTTGTAAATCTAGCGTTACCATGAGCGCAGAGCATCTAGCCTCTCGAGCGCGTTTAATTAAGTCAGCCATAAAATCACGATCTTTCATCATGTATAGCTGGAACCAAAATGGACGAGAAGTATGGCTTGCCACATCCTCAATAGAGCAACAACTCATGGTAGATAATGTGAATGGTACACCAAAATGTTCAGCCGCTTTTGCCGCTAAAATTTCACCGTCAGCACGTTGCATACCCGCAATACCAGTAGGCGCGAGAGCGACAGGCATAGAAACAGACTCACCAAGCATGGTTGTTTTGGTGGAGCGATTTTCAATATTGACAGCGACTTTTTGACGGAATTTGATTTTTTGCAAATCCGATTCATTGGCTTGATAAGTGGATTCTGTATAGGAACCACAATCAGCATAATCATAAAACATTTTAGGGACTTTGAATTTTGCAATTTTGCGTAAGTCTTCGATACATGTGATTTTGCTTAAGTCAGCCATTTTTTTTCCTACCTATAAAGGTATATTTTAACCCGAAGTTTTTTGAAAAGAGAAGTGATGACGGTTTATATGGCGTTAATTTGATAACAAGCATCAAAAACTGTTTAGTTAAAATAAAACCTACTCGGTGAACTGATTCCCATTGAACTACCTCTATAAGTAGTATCCAACTTATGGGGTGCAGTTCACGGTTGAGTAGGGGAATAGTGTTAGGTTAGTCTGGTATAGTCTTCACAGCAATTAATGGTATTAATGGTGGAAGCAGTGGAATTCGAAAATTCTCTTTATGCTACCTGAAAATTTCAGCAAATAATGTTATTATTTACCTTAAATTATAAGGCAAATAAATAAGGAATTTGACTGATGGCGTCTAAAACCCTTTATATATGGCAGCAAGATAATTGGAAAACATGGCAATATCAGCGCCATGAATTAATCGACTTGCTCAATCAGGTTTATCACCAGCAAGGTTTGTTGTTAGGGCGAATGCAAGAATTAGGCTGGGATTTACGCCAGCAAGCCAGTTTAACGATACTCACACAAGATGTAGTTAAAAGTAGCGAAATTGAAGGTGAAAAATTGAGCGTTCAATCAGTGCGTTCCTCTATTGCTAGAAAACTTGGTATGGATATTGGTGCATTAAGCCCTGTAGAACGATACGTTGAAGGCGTCGTTGAAATGATGCTAGACGCTACTATACATTTTAGACAATCCGTCACGGATGAACGCCTATTCTCATGGCATGCGGCATTATTTCCGACAGGATATAGCGGTTTGAGTAAGATAGCCGTCGCCCAGTATCGTGATGATTCACATGGTGCTATGCAAGTGATTTCAGGTGCGTATGGTAAAGAAAAAATCCATTATCAGGCACCACCAGCTGAAAATTTATCGTCTGAAATGGTTGAATTTCTAGATTGGATTAATCACAATACGCAACATGATAAATTTATTAAAGCAGCGATTGCTCACCTATGGTTTTTGACCTTACACCCCTTTGAAGATGGCAATGGCAGAATTGCCCGAGCATTAGGCGATTTATTGCTCACGCGAGCAGATGGTACAGCACAACGTTTTTACAGCTTGTCTGCTCAAATTCAAAAAACACGAAATGAATATTACTTTATATTAGAACAAACACAAAAAGGCAATAATGATATTACTGAGTGGCTAATATGGTTCTTACAAAGCCTAATCTCAGCCATGCAGGCAGCACAACTACAGTTGAATGACGTATTATTCAAAGCCAAATCTTGGCAACAATGGCGTGCTGTTTCTCTAAATGAGCGTCAAATAAAAGTATTAAATCGTTTGCTTGATGGTTTTGACGGGCAACTGAATAACCGTAAATGGGTAACAATGACAGGCTGTTCTCGTGATACGGCATTGCGTGATATCACAGATTTGCTAGATAAAGGGATTTTGAAGAAGTCAGAGAGTGGGGGAAGAAGTGTTTTTTATACACTAAATATCAATATTTAAATCAGTACGCTGAACATAAGTCCTTGAATTTGTTGGTCGGAGCGGCGGGATTCGAACTCGCGACCCCTTGCACCCCATGCAAGTGCGCTACCAGGCTGCGCTACGCCCCGACTAAGTCAGCTATTCTAGCATAGTATTTTGGTAAAATAAATAGTGTCTTTTTAATTATTAAAATCAATAACTTGGCTATTAAACCATGTTGCTTCACTAATCTCTTGATCAAAAAAAATCAATATAAATTTTGTTAGTTTTACTACTTACGTGGTAGTGCAAAAGACAATTATTTTCTTCATCGTAGAATAGACCTGATATACCATCGGCATAGTCAGGAATATAGCCGTATCTCATAAAATGCAGGTAGATATCCTCGGCTTCTTTGCCTAAATAAGGTGAGTCAGCATCAGTGCATTTTGGATAAATACATCTTGGTGCAAGTGGTAGATTAGGATGCAATTTTATTTTCATCATTAGACTTTATCTAGACAAAGTTTATTATTTACAGGAATGTTGAATTAGTATACGCAATTATTTAATACGGGCGTGTATCACAGGACATAAATATCCTAAATATTTGCTATAGGGCGTAATGTTCTTCTTGTTAGCAACGCTTAATTACTTAAACTAATCCAGCAATGTTTTATCCATGCAAGGGGCTATTATTTTGGTAGTTTCTTTGGTAATGTTTAGCATTTAGTATTATATGCCAGTGCAAGCACATAGGCAGAATAGATAGTAAAAGGTGCCATTACGAGCATAAGCGAGATGGTAAGCATTACTATTGATCATTCGCTATATGTATTAAGTAGAAAAAGCACTATTAAGTGTTTTTCTATTGCCTATCGTTTTTGGGGATCAGTGGTTGGTAGGGTAATTATCAATTCGACAAAATAAAACTTATTTTGTGTTATAATGCAATGTATTATAAAAAGGATGGAAAAATGTACACCATTGTTGAGAGTGAAATCTTTAAAGGTAAGGTAGGAAAAATCTGGACTGAAGAAGAGCGTTTAGAGTTTTTTACTTATCTTTCTCAAAATCCTCTAATGGGTGATGTAATCAAGGGGGCTCAAGGCTTACGTAAAATCCGATGGCAAACCCCTGGAAGAGGAAAAAGAGGAGGGGCTAGGGTTATCTATTTCAACGTATTTGATGATGGTTTTATTTTGGTTTTAGATGTTTATGTAAAAAATGAACAAGAAAACCTATCAAAAAAAGATTTAAAGTTACTTTCGGAGCGTAAAAATGCTTAAGAAACAAATTAAAGAAGCGACAAAAGACTGGGATATTGAGGCGATGTTGCAAGCGGTGGTCAGAGATGATCCAGAGATGAAAAAACATCAAGAGAGTCTACGTCAAGCCTTATTAGAGGCTAAGAGTGGACGCTTTGCTCGTAAAACAGAGGTTGAGGTGTCCCCTATTGTCCAGACTCGTCATAAAGTGGGCTTATCACAAAGTAAGTTTGCGAAACGCTTAGGAATTTCTGTTAATACTTTAAAATCGTGGGAGCAAGGGCAACGAAACCCAAGTGGTGCTGCCTTAAAACTCATTCAGCTGTTGGAGAAGCATCCTGATTTAGTGATGGAGTTGGCTTAAAAAAACAAAACCCACTCGGGGAGTGGGCTAGGGAAGATAATTTAACTATCTACTATAACCAATTTTTATCAATAAGCTAGTTTTTAAAAATCTAACTTATTGATTTTACTAAAAAATTGGTCCTCCCAGCTGGACTTGAACCAGCGACCAAAGGATTATGAGTCCTCTGCTCTAACCAACTGAGCTATAGGAGGTAAGCTGTCTATTATACTTTATTTTGTAGATTTTGCAAAAATTTAATTAGAATCTGAGAAGAAATAAAGCGAGCTACTTCTGTTAAAAAACGTTTGAAATCTGTATGAGCGGTGTGATCTGCTTTATCAGAAATAATACGCATTACGGTAAAAGGTATGTCGTATTCATAGCAGACTTGTGCAACAGCTGCGCCTTCCATTTCAGTACAGAGTCCTTCAGGAAAGACGGAAATAAGGTCAGCAGCAGTTATTCTATGTCCAACAAATTGATCACCACTAAGAATAAGTCCTTGATGAATGCGTAGGTTATCTAAAGAGAATGTTTTGAAAGCATCACGAGAAATGATCTCATGGATATTATCGTTGATACTTGGATCTAAGAATTCATGTGCTGAGTGTAGTAAGGCGTGATTTAACTGTACATCACTTTCAAAAAATGTCTTGCCTAATAAAGGCACTTCGTAGCGAGGGAAAAAAGGATATGCGTCTAAATCATGCTGACAAAATGAGGTACCAATAACAATATCACCTATATTCACATTGGGTGCTATGCTCCCAGCTAAACCAGTAAAAATAATTCGTTTAACATTGAAAGATTGGATTAACGTAACGCAAGTGGCACTAGCCGCTACTTTTCCTACTCTAGCTAGAACAATAATGCAATGCTGTCCATAGAGATTACCTTCATAAAAATCGCGTCGTCCAATGGTATGTTTCACCATATGCTCTTTCATTTGATCAAGTAAGTCAGCAATTTCTTCAGGTAAAGCCGCAATAATTCCGAGCGTCATATTAATCGTCCTAAGTAAATAGGGTAAACAGTTTATTGTTAAAAATTTTAAGTAGAAATAATGAAGGGCTTAACATATAAGCCCTTATAGTACCGTATTGAATTAAATTTCTTTAATCCTCAATTAATCTTCCTTGCGTAAGTGAGGGAAGAGTAATACATCACGAATGCTAGCGCTATCCGTAATTAACATCATTAAGCGATCAATACCGATACCACAACCACCAGCAGGAGGCATACCGTACTCAAGTGCACGAATATAGTCAGCATCATAGTACATTGCTTCTTCGTCACCGGCATCTTTAGCACGAACTTGAGCCATAAAGCGTTCTGCTTGGTCTTCAGGGTCATTTAACTCAGAGAAGCCATTGGCAATTTCACGGCCAGTGATAAATAATTCAAAACGTTCAGTGATACCTTCTTTTGTATCTGAAGCACGTGCGAGTGGAGATACTTCAACAGGATAGTCAATGATAAAGGTAGGATTCCATAATTGGCTTTCTGCTGTTTCTTCAAAGAAAGCTAATTGTAGACCACCAAGACCTGCGTTTTTAATGGCAGGATCATTCATATCCGCCCCTAATTTTTTCAACTCACTACGCAAGAAATCACTATCACTAAGTTGTGCTTCTTGGTATTGAGGGGCATATTTTAGTACGGCTTGAACCATTGTTAAACGTTCGAATGGTGACTCTAAGTCTAATTCTCGTCCTTGATGAGTAATTTTTGCTGTGCCTAATGTTTTACGAGTTGTCTCACGAATAATTTTTTCCGTGAAATCCATCATCCAGTTGTAGTCGGTATAGGCTGCATAAAATTCCATCATCGTAAATTCTGGATTATGTCTAGGACTCACACCTTCATTACGGAAGTTGCGATTAATCTCGAATACACGTTCAAAGCCACCAACGACTAAACGTTTTAAGTAAAGTTCAGGCGCAATTCTTAAGAACATATCCATACCCAATGCATTGTGATGGGTAATGAATGGCTTGGCAGAGGCTCCTCCTGGAATAGGGTGTAGCATAGGGGTTTCGACTTCTAGGAAACCAGCTTCTGTCATTAAACCACGAATTGCATTCATGGCAAAACTACGTTTTTTAAAGGTCTCACGTGTTTGCTCTGTCATGATAAGATCAACATAGCGTTGACGGTAACGCAATTCTTGGTCAGCAATACCATGGAATTTATCAGGAAGAGGGCGTAGCGATTTGCTAATTAATTCAACAGATTGAGCATGAATAGATAGCTCACCTTTATTGGTTTTAAACACACGACCTTTTACACCTAAAATATCACCAATATCCCAGGTTTTAAATGCCTCGTAGACGTCCTCGCCAATATGAGCTTTGTCTAAGTAGACCTGAATTCTACCTGTTGAGTCTTGTAAAGTGGCAAAACTTGCCTTACCCATGACACGCTTTAACATCATACGACCAGCGACACAAGCAGGAATTTCTTTAGGGTCTAATTCAGCCTTTTCTAATGAGTCATAGGCTTGATGTAAAGCTTGAGCTGTATTTTCTGGACGAAAACTATTGGGGAACGCTACACCTTTTTCTTGGCGGATCTTATCTAACTTTGCGCGTCGTTCAGCAATTAATCGGTTTTCGTCGAATTCAGGGGTTTGAGTTTGTTCTGTCATGATTAGTCTTTAATTAAACGAATATCTGCAAGGGTTTGAGTAGCAAAATCATCACTTAAACGATATTTTAAAATTTTATCTGCTACTTCATAAGGAGCACTAAGTGCTTGGTTTGTATGTAAATCTTTAAATCGTTGTAGATTAGGAAAGTCGTCTACGGTGGAATTACGAATATTAGCTTGCATACCTGTATCTAAAACACCAGGAGCTAACGATACAATTTTTGCAAAAGGAGCTTCTAGTTGAGCCACTTCACTATAACGGTCTAAGGCGGCTTTGCTTGCACAGTAAACAGCCCATCCAGGGTAGGCTGAACGCGCTGCTCCTGAGGAGATGTTGATCACTTGGATGTTAGCACCAGAATGTTGTTGACAAGCAGTAAGGAACACACTAGTTAGTGTGATAACGGAAGCAATATTTAGATTAAATGTATGCGCAATTTCTTGTGCTTTGTCAGATGTCAGCCCATTAAATTGCTTGATAGGACCTAGCTCGCCAGCATTATTAATTAATAAGTAATTATCAAAAGATTGATTTAAATATGAATCAATTTGACGGGCAATACAGCTTACTTGTTCCATATCGCTCAAATTTGCCGAGAAATGAATATGCTGACAGCCGAATTGCTTGGCAAAAGAGGAAATCGTTTCAATCTCATCTTGGCGAGCAATAGTGATTAAAACCTTGCATTCCTTAGCTAACTTTTCTGCTAGAGCAAGTCCCAATCCTCTGGATGCACCTGTGACAATGGCAATAGTCATTAGATTCCTTGTTTTAAACTAGCTTCAATAAATAAATCCAAGTCACCGTCAAGTACTTTTTGAGTATTTGAAATTTCAACATTGGTACGTAAATCTTTGATGCGACTTTGATCCAAGACATAAGAGCGAATCTGATGTCCCCAACCTACATCTGTTTTTGCATCTTCCAGTTTTTGTTGGTCAGCCATACGTTTGCGCATCTCTAACTCATAAAGTTTTGAACGAAGCATAGACATAGCCTCTGCTTTATTACGATGCTGAGAACGGTCGTTTTGGCATTGCACGACAATACCTGTTGGTTGGTGGGTAATGCGAACAGCAGAGTCCGTTTTATTAATATGTTGACCACCAGCACCACTAGCACGATAAGTGTCAATACGTAAATCAGCGGGATTGATGTCAATCTCAATAGAATCGTCAATTTCTGGATAAACATATAAACTAGCGAATGAAGTGTGTCGACCATTAGCTGAGTCAAAAGGGCTTTTGCGAACAAGGCGATGAACACCACTTTCTGTTCTTAAAAAGCCAAACGCATATTCACCTTCAACTTTAATGGTGGCTGATTTAATACCAGCAACATCACCGTCAGATTCTTCTAGTACTTCAGTTTTAAATCCTTTGCGTTCGCAATAGCGTAAATATTGGCGTAATAACATAGAAGCCCAGTCTTGCGCTTCAGTACCACCAGCTCCTGCCTGAATATCGATAAAGCAATTCATCGGGTCAGCCGGATTGTTGAACATACGTCTGAATTCAAAACCTTCAATAATTTCGCCATATTTTTTAGCATCTTCTTCAATGGCTAAAAGTGTTTCATCATCATTGTCACTACTGGCGAGTTCGAATAGATCTTGACTATCTTTAATGGATTGTTGAAGCTCAGTTAGAACAAGGACAATATTTTCTAGGTTCTTTTTTTCTCGACCGAGTTCTTGTGCTTTTTCAGGATTTTCCCAAATTGTAGGGTCTTCCATTTCTAGATTAACCACTTGTAGGCGCTCTGACTTCGTATCAAAGTCAAAGATACCCCCTAAGGGCTTTTTCACGCTCTGCATAGTCAGCTAAAGTGTCGGCTAGCTGATTCTGACGTTCAACTTCCATGTAAATTCCAGTGATAATTTTAAAGATTAAGCTGATTATTTTACCTTATTTAGACTAATTAGATACAGTCTGAACAGCTAATCATTGAATTTGCTTGAGAAAATGAATAAAGGGCATGAATAAAGAACAAGACGACGAAAACAAGAAACATCTATCACATAGAAAAATTTCTTGTTGCTTGCTCAAAATACGGGGATTTAACTAATTATTTAGGCTGATTAATATTGCCAAAAGCACCACCAACTGTACCGACTACGCCATCAACAGACGCATTGGGGTCTACCATATGGCAAGCCTGCAAAAGAAGGATAAAGCTGAATAAAATTAATTTTTTCATCATTTTTTACATAGCATGTCTAACCATTAATTGAGTATAGACATTTCCATTCCAGTAATTAGGGACAAACTCATAGACTAATTCTACGGTATTATCAACACTTTCTGTGTGATTAAACCAAATAGCATCAAATATCATACCATCACGTTCTACTTGTAGTTTTAGGTGTTTTTCTTTTAATAATCGCTGATTTCTAACGCTAAAGACATCTCTAAATAAGGGGGGAGGAAAACCTGCACCCCAGACAAATTGACTCAAGCCAACCGCTGTTTCTGCTGTTGCATAAGCGACATC
>NZ_AYSV01000064.1 GCF_000506865.1 Pelistega indica | reverse complement strand
TTAAAACAGACATAGGCAAAATTATACTAAGTTATTTCTGTAGGGTAACGTTTTTTTATGTCATTTTAATGTTGACTTAACACCTTTTGAGGTGATAGTGTTTTTAWTCAATTGCCTGATAGAGTCAATTCGTTGGGCAATATCACTCATATTTTTTAATTCAATTCTTAGCTTATCAGGTCCTTGTAATTTGACATGACGATTTTGTTGGATTAATTCAATAATCATAACAGGATCAATTTTATTATCGTTAGCATTAAATACCAAGAGAGCAGAGTCTTCGCTAATATCAATTTTGAGGATACCAACGTTTTCAGCAAGTATTCTGAGACGATGTGTTGCCATTAGCATTATTGCGGCTTCAGGAAGTTTACCAAACCGATCCACTAATTCCTCTTGAATAGTGATTAAATCGGCTTCTGTTTCTGCATGAGAAAGACGCTTATAGATAGATAAACGCATATTGATATCAGGGCAATAGTCGTTAGGTAGCAGTGCAGAGGTATGTAAATTGACTTCTGTACTTAAATCAAAGGGTGACTCTAAGTCAGGCTCTTTTCCTTCTTTTAGTGCCTTAACCGCTCGATTTAACATATCTGCATACATGGTAAATCCAACCTCTTGGATATTGCCTGATTGTTGGTCACCCAAAACTTCTCCAGTGCCTCGAATTTCTAAATCATGCATGGCAAGATAAAAACCAGATCCTAATTCTTCCATAGATTGAATGGCTTCTAAGCGTTTTTTCGCTTGATTAGAAATAGCTTCTTCACCAGGAATGAGTAAGTAGGCATAGGCTTGATGATGAGATCGTCCTACACGACCTCTTAATTGATGTAATTGAGCTAACCCAAGTTTATCCGCACGATGAATAATAATAGTATTGGCACTAGGAACATCAATACCTGTTTCAATAATGGTGGTACACAATAGTATATTGCAGCGCTGGTGATAGAAGTCTTTCATCACAATTTCTAGATCGCGTTCGTGCATTTGTCCATGAGCCACACCAATACGAGCCTCTGGAATAAGCTCTTCTAAACGAGCTTTTCGATTGTAAATAGTATCGACTTCATTATGTAAAAAATATACTTGTCCACCACGTTTCAATTCACGTAATACCGCCTCTCGAATCGTGCTGTTATCTTCTCGACGAACAAAGGTTTTAATGGCTAGACGTTTTTGAGGTGCAGTAGCTATCACAGAGAAGTCTCTAATTCCCTCCAGAGACATACTTAGGGTTCGAGGAATAGGTGTTGCTGTCAGCGTTAATATATCCACTTCAGAGCGTAATGCTTTTAATGCTTCTTTTTGTCGCACTCCAAAGCGATGTTCTTCATCAATAATGACTAGTCCTAAACGTTTAAAGTTAATCTCTTTAGAAAGGACTTTATGTGTACCAATAACCATATCAACAGTCCCATCTTCTAAGCCTTTGAGGGTAGTAGTGACTTCTTTGCTGGTTCTAAAACGGGAGAGTTCTGCGATTTTCACTGGCCAGTCAGCAAAACGATTAATGAATGTTTGTGCATGTTGCTCGGCTAATAATGTGGTAGGGCAAAGCATAACCACTTGCTGACCATTAGCGATACAAAGGAATGCAGCACGTAATGCTACTTCTGTTTTACCAAAACCAACATCACCACAGACTAGCCGATCCATGGGTTTATCGCTAGTCATATCATGAATGACCGCATTAATGGCTTGTGCTTGATCAGGGGTCTCTTCAAAACCAAAACCCTCAATAAATTGTTCATAGTCTTGTAGGTCTAGTTTAAAGCTATAGCCATGACGCAACGCGCGTTGTGCGTAGATATGCAATAGTTCAGCCGCTGTGTCTCTTACTTGTTTGGCAGCTTTTTTTCGTGCTTTTTCCCATTGACCTGATCCTAATTTATGTAAAGGGGCCGTTTCTGGATCAGAGCCAGAATAACGAGAAATGACATGCAGTTGTGAAACAGGAACGTAAAGCTTGCTTTCACCAGCATAATCAATTTGCAACATTTCAACTAAATCACCATTGATTTGCATATGAGTGAACCCCTGATAGCGTCCAATACCATGTTGGAAATGGACAATGGGATCACCTATTTGTAGCTCCGATAGGTCGCGTACCATAGCGTCAACATCGCTATGTTTTTCTTGTTGTTTTCTTCGGCGTTGAGAGCCTGATGCACTTTCTGGATATAAATCATTTTCAGTGATAATGATGATCTTAGCCGCTTCAATACTAAAGCCTTTGGTAAGAGGTGCAACAACCAAAGAAAATAGATTTGGTTGATTAAAAAACTCGTCAATAGACGATACAACGGTATTAGGACGTAAACCATTTTCTTGTAAGAGTTGTAATAATGTTTCTCGTCTACCGGCAGAGTCTGCACATAAAAGAATTTGATATTGCTCGCTATGGATTAGCGTCTTTAAGTGTTGAAAAGGCTCATCAGTACGTCGTATAACAGCCACTGTAGGAGGATCTGAAATTACCGAAGGATTTTTTTCATCAAATGTTAAGCGAATAAATTGCTTTAAATTTAAATAAAATTGCTCATTGCTTAAAAATAATAATTCTGGTTTTAGAACAGGACGTTCATTGTCTGCACTTAAGAATTGGTAACGTTTTTGGGTGTCATCATGAAACCCCTGAATGGTTTTTTCGATATCACCAAGCGTAACGCTTAGACTATCGGCTGGTAAGTAATCAAAAATAGTCGCTGTTTGTTCAAAAAATAGTGGTAAATAATATTCAATTCCCGCAAAATTAATCCCATTGCCAACATCCCTATAGGGGAGTGAACGTGATGGGTCACCCTCAAATGTTTCTCTAAAGCGAGCCCTAAAATATTGTCTCGCTTCGGGATCCATTGGGAACTCTCGTCCCGGTAATAAGTTCACTTCGTTTACTGTATAAATACTGCGCTGTGTGTCTACATCAAAAGAGCGAATAGAGTCGATTTCATCATCTAATAAGTCGATACGATAAGGAAGAGCAGATCCCATAGGGAATAA
The DNA here is from genome assembly GCF_000506865.1 of Pelistega indica. Lineage (GTDB taxonomy): Bacteria > Pseudomonadota > Gammaproteobacteria > Burkholderiales > Burkholderiaceae_B > Taylorella > Taylorella indica. The sequence continues at coordinate 22,070 of NZ_AYSV01000064.1, read as the reverse complement.
ATCAATAATGCTCCCCCGAACACTGAATTCTCCTGAACTACTCACCTGACTAACATGAGTATAGTTTGCCAATATCAGTTGATCTTTAAGGGCTTGTTCATTTAGTATCTCACCTTTTTTAAAGGAAAAAGAATAAGCAGCTAAAAAACTAGGGGGAGATAATCGATATAAGGCGGTTGTCACGGGTAGCACAAGAATATCGACATTATGTTGAGAGAGTTTGTTTAGGGTTTGTAGACGTTCTGAAATGAGGTCTTGATGGGGAGAAAATGCATCGTATGGTAGGGTTTCCCAGTCGGGAAATAGATGAATATTTAACTGTTGATCAAATAGTCGCATTTCTTCCGTTAGACGTTGTGCTTCTAATGGGTCAGCACAGAAAATTACCAAGCATTTTTTAGATGATTTGGCGAGTCGAACTAACCATAAAGCATCTCCAGATCCTGTGGGTTTTGCAACAGTATATTTTTGCCCTGCTTTGAGCGTAGATGGAAGCTGTAATGATTGGTTTAAAACGGAAGAAACTACAGTCACGATGATTACTTAATAGGAAAAAGTTTTATTATATCGCTGATTAGACAGTATTTAACAATCGACTTTATATATCGTATTTTCAAAAAGACTGTCTTAAATAGTGAGCTTACTTTACAATAACTTAGCAAAGACGTTAAGAGTTTACCTATATATGCAACAACAAAGAATTTTAGTGCTTATTCCTGCAGGAGGAATAGGGTCTAGAGCACAGACAGAGAATAATCATTATCCCAAACAATATCGCAAAATTGCCGATAAGACGATGCTAGAGCATAGTGTGAATGCCTTATTAGCTCATCCAATGGTGCATTCTATTCACATTGGGGTTTCTGCTTCTGATACATGGATTAATCAATTAAATTTGCCTGAACAATGCTCAGTACATAAGACAGGCGGTGAAATGAGGGCAGATACGGTATTAAATACACTAAACGCACTTGATATTACTGAACTCGATTGGGTATTGGTTCATGATGCGGCTCGTCCTGGTTTACCTTTTGACGTATTAGATAAGCTTATTCGCACATGTTTAGAAAAAAAAACAAGGTGGTATTTTAGCTTTGCCTGTAGGAGATACCGTTAAACAAGCGAGAACAAGCGAAGATATTCCGAGCATTGAAAAAACTATCCCGCGTTGTGGGTTATGGTTGGCACAAACACCACAGATGTTTAGAGCTAAGCTTTTACAAAAAGCCTTACAGCAAGTTAAACAAAATCAGTTTGAGGTGACTGATGAGGCAAGTGCGATGGAGTTTATGGGTTATCCAGTGTTATTAGTACAAGGTCATTGGCGAAACCTCAAAGTCACTTGGCCGAGTGATTTTGAGTTAATGGAGAAGTGTTTATGAGATTAAGGGTTGGTCAAGGTTTTGATGTACATGCTTTGGTGGAGGGGAGAGACTTAATTCTAGGTGGTGTAAAAATTCCCCATACGCATGGTTTACAAGGGCATTCTGATGCAGATGCTTTATTACATGCTATTACTGATGCGCTTTTGGGGGCAGCTAGTTTAGGGGATATTGGTCGATTATTTCCTGATAATGACCCTCAATTCAAAGGTGCAGATAGTAGGAAATTATTGAGAGAGGCATATTCTCGTGTACAAAAAATAGGGTGGAGCGTGATAAATGTAGATTGTACGATTCACGCACAGGCACCTAAGATTATGCCATATGCAGAGCTAATGGTGGCGAATATTGCTGATGATTTAGGTTTGGATAAGGATTGTGTCAATGTCAAGGGAAAAACAAATGAGGGGCTTGGCTACTTAGGAAGAAAAGAGGGGATTGCGGCTAATGCTGTTGTGCTTTTGAGTAAGTGATGCAATATGAATAAATTAACGTTAGATGTTGTAATTCCTTGTTATAACGATGAGGTGACTTTGGCACAAGCTGTGTCTAGTGCACTACAGCAAAAAGAAGTGCGTCACGTTATTATTGTGGATGATGGTTCAACAGATAACAGTTCATTGATCATGCAAAAACTGGCTCATCAATATACACAGGTGCGTTTATTATCAATGCCTAAAAATAGTGGTGTTGCACAAGCACGGAACTGGGGAGCCATGCAAAGTGATGCGGATATACTAGCGTTCTTAGATGCAGATGATGAATATGATTATGGAGCTTTAAGTGCTGCATACATGGTTTTTCAGAAATATGCTTATATCAGTTTAGTTCGTTTAAAACTATATCCGATCAATTTGCCAACACATTATCAGACACATCCTAATTTTGCTAAAGCTTGGCAAACTTTAGAAATGACTGTGGGGGGGAATATGGTATTTCGACGCAGTGCTTTTATGGCTGCAGGAGGTTTCCCTCACCATGAACTGTTCCGTCGTCTTGGGGGTGAAGATGGAGCTCTAGGTATTGCATTCACTCGCTGTAGTGTTGTCGGAACACTCTTTGGGGAACAGGAGCCAGGAGTTAAACACCTTTGTCATCCTAAAGCGCATGCTTTGTATTTATTAGATACCGCTTTGTTTAATCAGGTAGAACAACGGGTGAGCAAAAATGATTTGGTAAAAGCTGAAGAGGTGACGGCAGAAATTGTCAATCGTTTGCTGGGACTAAAATCTATCTTAAATGTTGAAACAGCAGGAATAATGCCGTTTTATTCCTGAGAGATTATAGGTCATTGAGGGAGTATTACTTCGCTCGAACTAATAAATGAGCGAGCGAAGTAAGCGTAAGTTCCGTAAATTATTTACCTTGTGCTGCTAGTACTTGTGCCGTTGCATTTACTACAGAAGCAATACGGCCGACATCTTGTAATTGTTCAACTGTAAGGCCAGCAGCTTTTGCACCATCGTAATGTGATTTTACGCAGAAATGGCACTTACCAATAATAGAAGCCGCTAAACCAAAAATTTCGAAACGCGCTTTTTCGATACCACCATGGCTAGCATAAGCGTTCATACGCAATTTAGCGGGTAGTGTGCGTAATTGCTCATCCCCACTCATTTCCGTAAAGGGATAGTAAGCATTATTCATACCCATTAATGCGGCTGCTGTTAAGACACCATTGATATCTTCTGGGCTGAGACCTTGTTTGAATTGTTCCACTAAAAATGTACTTTTAGCTGCGTAAGCGGCTGCTAACGCAACACCAATAGCATCTTCTGGTTTTAAAGAAGAGCGAGCAATGGTACCATCAATATTCAAACGAATGTCTTTTGCCCAGTCGGGGATTTCATTTTTGATTGCTGTTAAAAATTCCATTTTACCTACCTCTTAGATGTTTGAGTTCACATTAGATACAAAAAGACCCAGCATATAGCAAGCTGGGTCCATAGCTATATGTTTATCTATAAAGCTAATTATAGAGTTTCACCACCTGCAGCACGGTTGCAAGGGCATAATTCGTCAGTTTGTAAACCATCTAGAATACGTAAAACTTCTTCAGGGCTACGACCAACGTTTAAGTTATTTACAGAAACGTGTTGGATAACGTTGTCTGGGTCAACAATGAAAGTTGCACGTAAAGCAACACCAGCACTTTTTTCGCGGATACCTAATTGGTCAATTAAAGAACCTGTTGTATCAGAGAATTGGTAGTGACCTAAACGATCTAAATCTTTGTGATCACGACGCCATGCTAATTTACAAAACTCGTTATCTACTGAACCACCCATTAATACAGCATCACGATCTTCAAAATCTTTAGCAAGATTGTTGAACCCTACGATTTCTGTAGGGCAAACGAATGTGAAATCTTTAGGGTAAAAATAAATGATTTTCCATTTGCCTGGGAATGAGCTCTCAGTAATGTCTTCAAAAGCTGAAACACCATTTTCTTCGTGATTATTAAAGCCTGGTTTAACACCAATTACTTTAAATGCTTCTAATTTATCGCCAACTGTTTTCATCTTAAGTCCTTTATCGGTTAATTAAAAAAAAGTCGTTATGACTTAGTTGATGTTTAATATTCTATAGCTATTGTAAATGATTGTCTAATTGATTATTTTTATTAATGGTTAAGGGAATTTCTATCCTGCATATTAGCCCATTTGGCTTATTTTGCAAAAAACGTAACTTCCCACCAACAGCAGATAATAAGCGTTCACAGATAGGTAAGCCCAAACCTGAGCCATTGACACCTGTGCGTGCTTGGTTACCTCGCCAGAATGGTTTTAAAATCTTTTTTATATCTTTGGCATCAATGCCTTTACCTTGATCTTTTATATCAATGTATAACATAAAATGTCGACTAAAAGCTTTTACTTGAATATCTAGTTTGCCATCATGATCTCGACCGTAACGTCGAGCATTTTCAATGATATTACCAACAATACGTTTTAGATTTATTTCAGAAATGCGAGCAAATAAATTATCTGCTATATGATAGCTAAATTGTCCTTTTAGTTCTTCGGTATAGACTTTCTCAATGCTGCATATTTGATTTAATGCCTCGCTCACATTTATGGGAGAAATATTCTCAATATTAATAGGGCGTGCATAGTCAATAATTTGATTAATAAATTGATGAATCTGATCTAAATCTGCATCAATGGCTTGTTTAGATTCCTCACTTACTTTATTTAGCTCTATTTCTAAACGAATCCGTGCTAATGGCGTGCGTAAATCATGAGAGATCCCAGCAAGCATTAACTGTCTATCGCTTTCTGCTTGTTGCAATTCTCTCACCATACGGTTGAGATCGCCATATAGTAGACGTAGTTCGGCTGGACCTTTGTCTTCGGGGAGTTCGTCAGGTATTTTTCCATAACTAACGTCTTTTACAACTTCAGTAATTCGTTTAATTGGTGTATGAACAAAAAAGGCAATGAATGCAGAGCCAATAAGTGATAAAAAGGCAGCAAGGAGTGTCCAATAGAGCCATTCACCAGCCAAATCTGTTTTAAAATGAGAGGTGTCAATTCTTAGCCAATAGTTAAGCCCATTTTCCGTCTGAAATTTTATCCATAAGTCTTGTTCACCATTAACCTCATAAGCTAGTACTAAATTGTCTTTTAGACCAAGATCTTTATTAAGATGAGATGCCACAATATTCCAAAATTGTATTGGAGGTAAGGGAGTATAGTTATCTTGCTTATGATAAGTATTGACTTTGGTATCACTAATGGTGAATAGTTCCTCAAGTAACGTAGGAATCCGTTCTGGAGAGGAAGAGCGAAAAATTCGATCTGTTAAGCGATAGACGGTGGCAGCTTTTTCGGCTAGTTGGATTGCTCTTGGCTCTTGTTGAGCAAGTAGGAAAAAAAATAGCCAGAGAGAAATGCTTCCAAATAAAATTGTGAATAGGATGAGAAAGGCTCGACCGAAAAGACCAAGCCTTAATTTATAGACGATTTTTTGAAATGAATGAGACCAAAATCTGGAGGACATAGCTATGCTTGAGTGATACCAACATCAGCATCAGGCACAAAAACATAACCTAGCCCCCAGACGGTTTGGATATACATTGGCTTTGCTGGGTTCGGCTCTAATAACTTACGAAGGCGCGAGATTTGTACGTCTAAACTTCTGTCAAAAGCTTCATATTCGCGACCACGTGCTAATTCCATTAATTTATCTCGAGACATAGGTTCACGAGGATTACGGGCAAATACTTTTAGAACAGAAAACTCACCAGTGGTAATAGGAATAAGCTCTCCACTTTTGGTTAGTGTCCTTGTGGATAAGTTAAGAGTATATGGGCCAAAATTAATAATTTCGGATTCTTGGCTAGGTGCGCCAGGGTGCTCTTCAATTTGTTGACGACGTAAAACGGCATTGATACGAGCTAATAATTCTCTAGGATTAAAAGGTTTCGTTAGATAATCATCAGCACCCATCTCTAAGCCAAGAATTCGATCGATATCTTCGGATTTGGCAGTTAGCATGATGACAGGAGTGGTATCTCCAGCTCCACGGATTCGACGACATATGGAGAGACCGTCTTCTCCGGGAAGCATAACATCTAAAATATAAAGATCAAAATGTTCACGCTGTGTCGCTTTTAACATTTCTTTGCCGTCCTCTGCAATTTGAACAGCAAATCCTTGTTCTGATAAATAACGTCGTAATAAATCTCTTAAACGAGGGTCATCATCAATTACAAGAAGTTTTCGAGGTAGAACAGTTGTAGTATTTTGCATAATGTATATTTCGAAAGTTTTGAAAGTATCAAATATGTAACTGATACAATGTTACATAAAAAAAAAATTTATTTGCTATCCCTAAAAGTTAAATATCAGATTATCGTAATAGTCTGAAATCTGAAATTTATTTGTTCTATTAATGATTAAATTAGTTAATTTGCTTGTAAAATATCTCTATTGCAGTCTATTTTGCTTAAAATTCGCTTATTCTACTATGCTATTGCTATAAATGAAAATCATTATTAGAGGTGCTTATTTTTTGAGCCTAATAAATTTTGCTATTCATCAGATAAGCACCATAAAACCAAGCTCTTGTTCAGTGCTATCTGAATAAAATAAAGCTTTATATGCAATAAGTAATGAGAGAATATGACAAACTATATCGCAATTGATAACGCTAATACTAGTGCTAGTGTCGCTTTGTTGATTGATAATAATCAAAAAAATGTCATATATCAGCGTATTTCTGATCTAGAAAGAAATAACTCAGAACAAATTTTACCTATGTTAGATGAGTTATTGGCACAGGCTTCTTTAGATAGGCAGTCTATTGATGGCATCGTATTTTCCCAAGGGCCAGGAGGATTTACAGGTCTTAGAGTGGCTTGTGGTTTAGCTCAAGGGTTAGCGTTAGGGTTGGATATACCAGTTGTCCCTGTCTCTTCGTTGGAGGCTACTGCGGAATTATCTTTGCCTTATATTGATGATGGCTTTATGGTAGTTGCTTTAGATGCTCGTATGCATGAGGTCTATTTAGCTGTTTATGATGTTAAAGCAAAACAAGTTCAAGAAAATCCTATTGTTTCTGCAACACTTATGCAGGTGACTGATGTACAGGAGTGGATTAATCAACAATTCGATGCATGGTGTTTGCTTTATCAAAAAAAACCAGAAGCCACTAAAATTTGTTTAGCGGGTAATGCTATGGAAGCTTATCCAGACAGTTTTTTATGGGAGATAGGTGGTCGTTGGTTAAAAGGTAATGCACAATGGGCAACAGCCGATACATTGGTGAGGTTAGGTGCAAAAAAATTAAAAACACAGGGGGGGCTATCATTAACTGAGCTTGCTCCTCTCTATTTGCGCGATAAAGTGGCGTTTACGACAGAGGAAAGGGAAGCTGGGATGGGGGGTAATCCCAAAATAGCCCCACCAGAATTTACGCCATTACAACAACGATTATTTAGACTCGTTGAGCAATTGAAAGAGAATAATTATTGGATTCGCCCGTTATTAAGAAGTGATTTGCCAGCCGTGATAGCAATCGAAAATCAAACACAAGGTAATCCTTGGACTGAAGGTATGTTTATGGCGGGTTTTTTGCACCTAAACTATAGACTTTGGGCATTGATTAATTCAGAGGATGAACTCTTAGCTTATGCTATTCAATTGGTTGACCCAGAAGTAGTGAATCTAATGACTATTTCTGTAGCACCAACTCTGCAACAAAAAGGGATTGGTAGTCTATTATTAGAATGGTTAGAAATTTATATACAATACCAAGATACGATGCCCAAGGTGCAATTATTAGAGGTTAGGGAATCAAATACGCATGCTCAGCGTTTATACCAAAAATTTGCGTATGAACAAATCGGTATGCGTAAAAATTATTATTCAACGGCATCCAATCAAAAAGAAAATGCCTTAGTACTGCAAAAAACGTTAAGATAAGGTATGTCCATGAATCCTGAAGTTCCCATTACACATTTGCAATCATTATGGATACAAGAGCTTGGTATTTCCATGCTTTGGGGAAAAAACTTAACACCAACAAGCGCTCAAGTAGTAACACCGAGTACTACAGGTTTAGCAAAAGATAAAGCAATGGAAGGGGGCGCAGTTGGTGTTATTCATGATAAGGCTGATCATAACTCAGTGCCGTTAGAGCAAACAAGTGCGGTTCCTTTGATAAAAAGAGCATCTGCTGAAAACCAGACGAAATCTGGGCGGCAACATAATGAACAATCAAAAGTGTTAAGTGAAATTCAGTCTTCATTACAAAAGCGTATTCATCAACAATCGCGCCGCAGAGTTCAAGAAAATGAAGCATTAAAAGATTATCAAGCACCATTAATTCATGCAAAAACATGGGATGCTTTGCAAGCAGAGTTAAGTGCTTTTTATATAGAGAAGCAAGTTGTCGCTAGTGAGGCAGATATTCTTTTTGGTCAATTGGGAGATAATTCTTCCAAATTGATGATTATTGAGGAAATGCCAGGTATCAATGATGTTCTTGAGAAACAAGTATTTTCGGGTGCTTGTGGTGAACTCTTAGTAAATATTCTTCAATCAATTGGTTTAGATAAGCATAATGTAACTATTACTAGTTTATTAAAATATCATGCACGAGATGAAGTTGCCCCAGAACGCTATACACAGTTAGCTCCGTTTTTACAAGCACAAATTCAGCTAGTTCAACCAAGTTGTATTTGGCTACTAGGTACAAGAACTGCACAATCATTTTTAGATCAACCACAGACAGCGATTGAAACATTACGGCAACAGCAATGGAGCTTTCCGTTAGAGAATAGGGTCATCCCTGTTTTTATTAGTTGTCACCCAAGTTTAGCGTTAAGCAATGCGCGTTTAAAACAAGATATTTGGCAAGATTTGCATCAGTTTTATGCATTAGTTTAATAAGTTATATTATTAACATGAATCAGCGATATCGCTAACAAGTCGTTGTCTTAGACTGTCAACAATAATACCGTTAGGGCTATCCAAGAAAAAAGCTATTTCTATTGGATATAGAAATAGCTTTTTTTATTTATTGATATGGTTAGGGAAGGGCGATATTAGTGAGTTAATGAGTCGCTTTACCGTGGCAAGACTCTCCAATTTCATCAAATGCTTGAGGATATTTGCGTTGATTGTATTTGCATAACAAGATAAGTAAGTACATCAATACTGCTACTAAGAGACCAAATAAAATAATAATGGTATTAATGTGTAATCCTAAACTCACCATAAAACCATAGACTAGCACCATGAACAGAATATTTAACTGTTCATTAAAGTTTTGTACGGCAATTGAGTGACCTGCTGAGAGTAATACATGACCACGATGTTGTAATAAGGCATTCATGGGTACGACAAAGAAGCCAGAAAGACCTCCAATAAGAATTAAGACACCATAAACAGCCCATGTTTGTTTTACAAGCACCATCAACATGACGGCAAATCCCATAACTACACCTATAGGGAGAACGGAAATCGCTTTATCTAAAGGAACTTTGCCGGCAAGAACAGCGCCGATAATGGTACCTATTGCAGCGACACCCATTAAATTAGCCGAAGCAGAGACATCTAGCCCTAAATGGTCTGTTCCCCATTTGAGAACAACTAATTGAATGACAGCGCCAGCTCCCCAAAATAGAGTGGTAACTGCTAGTGAGATTTGTCCTACCTTATCTTGCCATAGGACTTTAACATAGTTAGCAAAAGAACCTAATAAGATAATGGGGTTTTTAGGCTGTTTCGGATAAATAAAATTTGTTTTAGGGATGAGTAAATTTGTCACTGCTGCTGCAATATAAATAAAACCAATGATAATAATGGCAATTTCAGCAGGCGTATCTTTAAAGGGTTGGAAAGCAGGGAATTGTAAAAACCAATCTACAACTTGGTCTTTGATCAAAAATCCCCCTAAGACAAATCCAAAAATAATAGATAATACGGTGAGACCTTCAATCCAGCTATTGCCTTTGACTAAATCTTTGGGTGGCAGTAATTCAGTTACAATGCCATATTTTGCCGGAGAATAGGCGGCAGCACCAATACCTACTAGAGCATAGGCTAAACAAATAATAAATGTTTGTAATGCTGGGTCTTGATTGGCTAAATGCCCAGAAACAAACATCAACATACAGCCAAGAATTTTGATAGAATTGGTAAAGAACATTACCTTACCTTTTGGGAAGGTATCAGCAAAAGCGCCTACAAAAGCAGCCAGTGCGACGTAAGAGGCGGCAAATGCCCATTTGAGAGCAGAGTCTAACCAAGCAGGTCCGGAAAGTTGATGAATCAATGCGATTGCCGCAATAAATAAAGCATTATCTGCAAGAGATGATAATGCCTGTGCGATCATTACTGTAAAAAAACCTTTTTTCAAAACTTCCCCACTGTTGTTTTTGTATGTTAATGAGTAACGTAAAAAAATGAATGTAAATTGTTTTAAGGGAGGGTCTTTTATTGACTTATTCTTCCTTTAGCTAGGTTATTATATTGTTTTCGGTTCCTCTAGTGAGATATAAATCACTTTTATCTGAAATTTGCTACTTATTTTAATGGTTTGTTGTGCGTTTAACTCAAATTAAATTATCTGGTTTTAAATCCTTTGTGGATTCTACAGTCATTCCTGTCCCTAGTCAGTTAGTTGGTGTTGTGGGACCTAATGGTTGTGGTAAATCGAATATTATAGATGCTGTACGCTGGGTATTAGGAGAGACCAAAGCGTCCGAGTTGCGTGGTGAGTCCATGCAAGACGTTATTTTTAATGGGTCTGGAAATCGTAAACCTGCCGGTAGGGCTGCAGTTGAATTAGTATTTGATAACTCTGAAGGAAGAGCGGTTGGGCAATGGAGTGTTTATTCTGAAATTGCTGTAAGGCGTGTGCTTACTCGAGACGGAACAAGCAGTTATTTTATTAATAATCAACAAGTCCGTCGTCGAGATGTTCATGATATCTTTTTGGGTACTGGGTTAGGTGCCAGAGGTTACGCTATTATCGGGCAAGGCATGATTAATCGTCTGATTGAGGCAAAGCCAGAAGAGTTAAGGGTGTATTTAGAAGAGGCAGCTGGTGTGTCTCGTTATAAAGAACGTCGTCGCGAAACAGAAAATCGCTTAGCAGATACACATGAAAATTTATTACGTGTAGAGGATATTCAGACCGAGCTTGAAAAACAATTAGAAAAATTAGAGTCACAGGCAGAAGTAGCAGGACGCTACCGACAGTTGCAGCAAGAAGGAGAGAAAAAGCAATTTGCTCTTTGGTTAAACCGAGAGGAAAATGCCAAACAGGATCAGCAACGTAAAGCCTTAGAAATTGAAGCGGCACAAACAGAGCTTGAGGGATCAATGGCAGAGTTAAGAGCTATTGAAAGTGAAGTAGAGTCCCGCAGGCAGGCTCATTATCAGGCGAGTGATTTGGTGCATCAAGCGCAAACACATTTTTATGAAGCGAATACCCAAGTTAGTCGTCTAGAAACAGAAATACGGCATGTAGTGGATTCACGAAATCGCTTAGGCTCACGTAAGACTCAATTGAATGCCAAAATTCAGGAATGGCAAGACCAATATAATCACTGTGATGAGCAAATTACACAAATAGAAGAGGAGTTAGCCGTTGGTGTAGAGCGTCTTGAAGAGGCAAAATATCAAGAAGATGAACTGCGTGCTTCCTTGCCTACCTTAGAGGATGAGGTAAAGATAGCGAATAAAGAAAGAGAAGCGATGCGTTTTGCCTTGACTGGTATTGAACAAAATTTAGCCCTTATTGGACAACAACAACAAGATGTAAGTCGTCAATTGCAAGCATTAGATGTTCGTAAAGAGCGTTTAGAACAAGAAAAACGTAGTTTAGATGTACCTGAACATGACAAATTAGAAGAGTTAGAATCGGAGCGAGAAATCGCCCAAGAAAACTTAGCGATTGCACAGGAAAAATTAATTGAAACTGAAGCGGCGTTACAAAGCGCAGATGAACAGCGTGCCAGTATGCAGCAACATGCACAAGAAGAGGCACAACATTTAGCCAAATTAGAGGCACGATTAAATGCTTTGGTTGCTCTTCAAGAGGATGTGCAGTCCAAAGGTACTTTAGAACCATGGCTTAAAAAATATGAGCTGACTGGATTTAATCGATTATGGCAAGCCATTCATATTGAGTCAGGATGGGAAACGGCTTTGGAAGCTGTTTTGCGTGAAAAAATGACGGCTTTGCAAGTTCATAATTTGGATATGGTAGCCGGTTTTGCTACTGATTCACCTCCAGCACGCTTAGCGTTTTATAGTAAGAATGGCTCAATTCAGACGGTTAATTTTTCGACAAATTGGACGAATTTAGCATCATTGATTAAAGTGAATGATACTGATCTTAAATTATTGCTCAATCAATGGTTAGATGGGGTCTATATTGCGAATGATTTATCAACAGCCCTAAAAATGCGTTCACAACTGAAAGATGGTTGTCATTTTGTGGTTAAAGAGGGGCATATGGTAGACGCCTATGGCGTATATTTTTATGCAGCAGAGTCTGAACAAGCAGGCATGCTAGCTCGTCAGCAAGAAATTGAGAATCTTCAAAAAGAAATCCGTGCGGCTCAATTAAAGGCTGATCAATCTTTTGATGCCTCTTTGCGATCTGAACAAACCTATCAACAAGTGAATCAGTCCTTGGTTCCGGCTAGGCAACAAGTCGCTACATTGACGCGTTCTGTGCATGATATTCAATTAGCGTATACACAGATGCAAAGTCGTGTAGATCAATCTACTACATTAGCAAAACGACTCTCTCAAGATTTAGAAGATATTCATACTCAGACAGAGGAGTTAAATGCTATTTTGCTTGAGTGTGAAGAAAAGTTTGAAGCGCTAGACACAACCTTGGCTCAAGAGCAAGAAAAATACGCTGAAGTTCAGTTGCAAGGAGAGGATATCTCGGCTAAAACAGACGCCTTAAGAAACAAAATTAGAGAATCTGAGCGTCAAATACAAGAAATTGAATTTAGCCAAAGAAGTTTAAAATCTCGCCAAGAGGAATTAAGGCGTAACCGAGATTTGTCAAAAAGCCAGACAGATCAAGCTAAATTTGAATTAGAAAACTTAGAAGCTGAATTGTTTGAATTTGATGAAGAGGCGACTCGTTCTGGGTTGCAAGATGCATTAGTTATTCAGGCAGAAAAAAGTGCCTTACTTAATGATGCGCGAGTTAATTTAGATAATTTGGCGGCAAGTTTACGTGAAAGTGATGAGAGACGTCTAAAAATTGAACAGTCTTTAGATCCTTTCCGCGCTAAAATTATGCAATTGCAACTGGAAGAGCAGGCAGCACGTTTAGCGGTAGAGCAATTCTCAGAACAGTTAAATATTCAAGAAGTTGATCGTGATACTTTACGAGCAGAATTGAAAGAATTAGATGATAATTGGCAAAAAGTAACTTGGTTACAATCAGAAGTTCAACGAATTACGCGACAAATTGATGCGTTAGGTGCTGTCAATTTAGCTGCTTTGGATGAGCTTAATGAAGCACGTCAGCGTAAAACATTCTTGGATGAGCAACATAATGATTTACGAGAAGCTATTCATACATTAGAAGAAGCGATACGTAAAATTGATAAAGAAACACGAGAATTGTTACAAGACACCTTTAACCAAGTGAATGCTCATTTTGGTGAAATGTTCCCTCGTCTATTTGGAGGAGGGGAAGCAAAACTGAGAATGACAGGGGATGAAATATTAGATGCTGGGGTACAGGTAATGGCACAACCGCCAGGAAAACGTAATAGTACTATTCATTTGTTATCTGGTGGTGAAAAAGCATTAACAGCGACAGCATTAGTATTTGCACTATTTAAACTAAACCCTGCACCTTTCTGTTTGCTAGATGAGGTAGATGCACCATTAGATGATGCAAATACAGAGCGATATGCAAATTTAGTTTCAAGTATGAGTGATCAAACACAGTTTTTATTTATTTCTCATAATAAAATTGCTATGCAAATGGCAAAACAATTGGTTGGTGTTACTATGCAAGAACAAGGGGTTTCACGAATTGTTGCAGTAGATATTGATTCTGCTGTTAAACTAATGGGTGATGCGTAATTAGTATTTAGGAATGATATGTCAAGTCTGCAGATTAGTATTGTAGTATTAGGGTTATTAGCAATTTTAGGTGTTATAGGCTATAACTGGTGGCAAGAGAAAAAAGCTCAAGAGCGCATAAAAGAGCAATTTCCGACAAATGAGCATGACGCTCTGATGCAGGGTATTCATGCTATTAATCCAACTGAATATGATGAGCCTGTATTTAATGTTGATAATATGACTGTTACCTCAGCGTCGCAAACACATGATGATGAGTCGCCTGACCCATTATGTGAGGCAGTGTTTGATATCCGTTTTCACACGCCTGTCTTAGGTTCTCAGTTAATTAGCCATCTGCAGCCCTTAAAAGTTACGGGTCAAAAGCCTATCCGTTATTTCGCAGAAACATCAGACGGCTATAATCGTGTACGTTTACAACCCAACGAGATTTATAGCTCATTGCAAATGGCTATTTTATTAGCTAACCGTAGTGGTCCTCTTCGTCTTGAAGAATGGGATAGGGCAGTGGTCTTTGCAGACAATATTGCACAAGCGTTTGATGGAACAATTGAGCTTGCTAATAAAGAAGAAACATTACGTCGTGCAGTTGATTTAGATGAGTTGTGTGGTAGTTCTGAAGCTCAAGTAGGGATGCGATTACGTTTAGAAGGTGCACAACCAGTTAAAGCTATTTTAGCAATTGCACACCGTCTAGGTTATGTAGAATATGGTGCGGGTCATGTGCGTTTACATGAAAATGGTAAGCCTTTATTCTTATTGCTGTTAGGTGGTGAGTTAAGTTCAGAAGTGCGTTCTGCAGGCGTAGATTTTGTAGAATTATTGATTGACGTACCAAATAGTCAACCAGTCGATCAACCATTTACTAGACTAAGTAAAGCGGCTTTTGAATTAGCAAAAGCCTTAAATGCTGAAGTGGTTGATGATCAGGGGCAACCATTAACGCCAAACAATCCTGTGATTGAAGTGATGGATAAACAATTAGCTGAAGTATATGCTGATTTAGAAAGAAAAGGTTTTGCAGCTGGTTCAGAAAGAGCAATGCGATTATTTAGCTAATTAAGCATGGATATTCAATTTCAACTGGAACAATTGCGACAAGAAATTCGTCGCCATGATTATGCCTATTATGTAAAAGATGAGCCTACTATCTCTGATTTTGAGTATGATGCATTGATGCGTCAATTAATTGAGTTAGAGAAGGCTCATCCAGAATTAGTTACACCTGATTCACCTACACAAAGGGTAGGTGGCGCACCTTTAAGTGAATTTGCTCAAATCAAGCATGCACAAGCAATGCTTTCGCTAGGTAATGTTTTTTCACGTGAAGAATTAAATAGTTTTGACAAAAGAGTACGTGATGGCTTGGTTGATGCTGGTTTATTAGGCAATGCTCAAGAGGTTGAATATAACTGCGAGTTAAAATTTGATGGATTAGCGATTAGTTTACGTTATGAGAAGGGTAAATTAATTCATGCGGCGACTCGTGGTGATGGTTTTGTGGGCGAGGATGTGACAGCTAATGTACGAACCATGAAATCAGTGCCTTTAGTCTTAAATAATGTCTCTCCAGATGTGTTGGAAGTACGTGGTGAAATATTAATGAATCGCCAAGATTTTTTAATGTTAAATCAACGGCAATTATCATTGGGAGAAAAGACCTTTGTTAATCCTCGTAATGCCGCTGCAGGTAGTTTACGCCAGTTAGATCCACGATTAACTGCTAAAAGGCCATTGCGTTTTTTTGCATATGGCTGGGGTGAAATTAAAGGAGATCTTGATATAGGTCAGACACAATCCGAAAGATTAGATTATTTAGCTAGTCTTGGTTTTGTTGTTGCCAAAGAAAGACGAGTTGTTAAGGGTAGCGAAGGTCTATACCAGTTTTTTGAGCATATTGCACAAACACGTAACACATTGCCTTTTGATATTGATGGTGTAGTGTATAAGGTAAATAGTTTGTTGCAACAGCAGACGTTGGGTTTTGTGTCACGTGCGCCACGATTTGCTGTTGCACATAAATTTCCTGCTGAAGAAGCTCAAACTATTGTTGAAAGTATTGATATTCAGGTAGGTAGAACAGGTGCATTAACACCTGTGGCACGTCTTCGACCGGTTTTTGTAGGTGGTGTTACCATTACCAATGCAACATTGCATAATGAAGATGAAATCAAACGAAAAGATGTATGGATAGGTGATACTGTTATTGTGAGGCGTGCAGGGGATGTAATTCCTGAGGTAGTACGTTCATTACCAGAGTATCGCCCTATTTTTGTTCAACCATTTGTGATGGTTACGCATTGCCCTGTTTGTGGTTCAGCCGTTGAGCGTTTACCAGATGAGTCTGTATCGCGTTGTTCTGGCGGGCTATTTTGTGAAGCACAGCGTAAACAAAGCATTATCCATGCTGTCAGCCGAAAAGCGTTGAATATTGATGGTCTAGGTGAAAAATTGGTTGAACAGTTGGTTGATACTGATTGTATTCATTCTATTGCTGATGTTTATAAATTATCTGTTGAAAAGCTAATTCTCTTGGAAAGAATGGGGAGAAAATCGGCAGAGAATTTAATTGCAGCGATTGAGAAAAGTAAGCATACTAGCCTTGAACGATTAATTTACTCTTTGGGTATTCGACATGTTGGAGAATCTACTGCTCGAGATTTAGCCAATGCCTTTAAGCGATTGGATAATTTAGCTAGTGCTAGTATGGACGACTTACTAGCTGTTAATGATGTGGGTCCTATAGTGGCTGCATCAATTGCTAAGTTTTTTGCCGAACAGCATAATAAAGATGTTATAGCTGCCTTGTTTGAAGCAGGGTTAACTGTACAAGATGTGCAGTTGGCAAGTAATACCAATGATGCGATAGTAGGGAAAACGTTTGTCATTACCGGAACATTACCCACATGGAAGCGTGAAGAGGCGTCTCAGTATATTATCCAAGCAGGGGGTAAAGTGAGTGGCTCTGTTTCAAAGAAAACGGATTATGTTGTAGCTGGTAGTGATGCAGGTTCTAAATTAGAAAAAGCACAAACCCTAGGTATCAAGGTTATTGATGAAGCTGAGCTTAGAGGGTTATTGGCACAACATTAATTTTCATCGGAAATAACGATTTTTGTTTTACTACGTAATTTTTCGACATATTCCAGCATTTTCTTTTGCGTTAGAATACGTTGAATTTCAGGTGTGGCTTCTTGTAAAGAAGGTAACGCTATTGGACGTAAATCATCCACAATAATAAGATGATAACCGTATTGAGATTTTACCGGAGCGGTCATCTCTCCCTTGTGAGCCATTTGAATAGCCTGACCAAATTCAGGTAAGAACATTTCAGGGTTAGCCCATCCTAGGTCGCCGCCTTTTTTAGCGGATCCTTGGTCTATGGATTCTTTGATAGCAGCATCTTCAAAACTTATTTTGTTTGCTTTGATATTCTCACTAAGCTCTAGTGCTTTAGCTTCATCTTTCACTAAGATATGTCTGACTTTATATTCTTTCTTGCCTTCTTGTGATTTGATGGTTTCATCATAGGCTTTTTTGATGTCATCAGCCGTGATTTTGTTTTTCTTCGCTCCAGTCTTGCAAGAGACTATTGATGAGAATCTCTTTGCGAGCGGTTTCAATCGCCATTTTAATGGATTCTTTTTTGTCAATTCCTTGTTTTTTAGCCTCTTAGAACAAGAACATCTCTACTAATCAACTCATTAAGGACTGCTTGACGTTGTTCGGCACTAGCATTTTTTAAGCGCAAGGATTTTAAGGTGCTATCTAATTCATCTTTGGTGATAGGATTGCCATTAATGGTAGCAACATTTTGAGCAAATACAGAATTACTTAAACATAATGCAATCACTAAAAAAATTTTGTTCATATAACTATCCTTACTGGCTAAACACTAGATTTTATGGCGTTTTTAAGCATTATCCTTTTTGGGAACTATCAGGTATTTGCATATATTTGTTTAACCACAGTGATTGACCAACGGCAAATATGATTAATAAAATTGTTGTGCCAAATACTTTAAAGGTTCCCCATTGATCAGTAGTAAAGTGGCCTGAAAAAGCGACATAAAGATTGAGTAAGCCAACTATGATGAAAAAAATAGCCCAACTGTAATTCATTTTTGTCCATGCAATCTCTGGCATAGTAATCTGTGATTTCATCAGTGTTTGAATATAATTCTTATTGAATAGTAATTTACCAAAATCAAGAATTAGTCCAAATAACCAATAAAGAACGGTTGGCTTCCATTTGATAAAAGTCTCATCTTTTAGATAAATAGTAGCTCCTCCAAAGATGACAATAATAAATAGACTTAACCATGTTGAGCCTTCAATATTTTTATTGGTAAGCTTTAACCAAATAATCTGTGCAATAGCTGCTCCTATGGCTACCCATGTGGCGAGATAGATATCGCCTACTTTTAAGGCGATAAAAAATAGCACAAGGGGTAAAAAATCAAATAACAGTTTTTTCATAGGAACAAATAGCTTTTTATATTAATAATTTACCATTATAAACAAAAAGTATGTACTGCCGTTTGAAAGGTTGGTATAGTTGTTTCAGAATATGTTTGACCGTCTTGTTTATAAATTGTTGTTATTATAAAAAGATTGTCATTATTTTTTCCTAGTAGTTTCACTATTAGCAACAGATGAAAAAAATAGCTATAGTTATAACTAAGCATTTTTTAAATTCAAACTATTGTTACTTAATTTACCTATAGTATCGGAGTATAAGTATGAAAAAATTTACATTACGTGCCTTTAGTGCCGTATCAATGATGGCTTTGGTGAGTGCAGTATATGCTCAGCAGACAGTTAATGTGGGCGTTTCTGTGTCCGCAACGGGTCCAGCAGCATCTTTAGGTATTCCAGAAAAAAATACAGTGGATGTTGTGGCTAAGAAATTAGACGGTGACGTCACGATTAACTATGTTGTGCTAGATGATGCGACAGATACAGCAAATGCAGTACGTAATATGCGTAAACTTATCTCCGAAAACAATATCGATATTATGGTAGGTAGTACTGTTACAGCCGCTTCTTTAGGGTTAGTAGATGTAGCCGCAGAAACAAAAGTTCCTTTAATTAGCTTGAATGGTAATGCTGTAGTGGTTACACCTTTAGAAGGTGCTAGAAAATGGGCTTTCAAGACGGCTCAAAACGATAGCTTAATGGCAGCTGCGCTTAAAGCGTCTATGCTTAAATTAGGTATAAAAACATTAGGTATCATTGGTTTTGCTGATGCTTATGGACAGGGTTGGTTAAAAGAAATGACAGCCGCCCTACAAGGCACAGATATTAAAATCGTAGCCTCTGAGAGTTTTGCTCGTACCGATACGAGTGTAACTGGCCAAGTAATGAAAATTATTGCGGCTAAACCAGATGCTGTGCTAGTAGCCACTGCTGGTACACCCGGCGCTTTACCACAACGTGAATTAAAACAACGTGGCTTCAAAGGCCAAGTGTTCCATACTCATGGCTCTGCTAATAATGATTTTTTACGTGTGTGTGCTAAAGCGTGTGAAGATGTTATTCTTCCTGTAGGTCCAATGATGGTAGCGGCACAATTAGAGGATTCTCACCCAGTTAAAGATGTTGGTTTAGAATATACAAAATTATATGGTGATAAATTTGGTGCTGAATCAGTGAATGTATTTGGTGGTCATATGTGGGATGCTGCTGCTTTAATTAATGCCGCAGTACCTAATGCAATCAAGGCTGGTTTAAAACCTGGAACACCAGAATTCCGTGCCGCTGTACGTGATGCTTTAGAGCAAATTAAAAACGTCAAAGGCGCTCATGGTATCTTTAATATGTCAGATAAGGATCATGCAGGCTTGGATGAAAGAGCTCGTGTAATAGTAAAAGTAAAAGACGGTAAATGGATTTACCAGCCTGACTTATTGAAATAATTTTTTGATGTGATTAAACAATCTTAGGTGCTTATGACGCCATATAGTGCCTAAGATTGTTATTTTATTTGAGAAACCCATGGATTGGTCGATAGCAAAAATCTTAATACAAGACGGTCTGGTCACTGGTGTCATTTATGCGTTGATGGCAGTTGCACTAGTGTTAGTATTTGCAGTAACCCGAATTATTTTTATTGCCCAAGGCGAGTTTGTTTCCTTTGGTGCTTTATCATTTGCCATGATGGCAAGTAATCAAGTCCCCCAAACGATTTATTTATTACCGATAATGGGGGGAATTATTTTTATCAAAGAGCTTTATTTTTACTTCAAAGGTAAGCATGGTTTAAAACTATGGCAAAGCTTTTTGTTTTTTGTGGCTCTCCCGTTACTTATCATGTATGTGACGCCGCTTATCCTAGCGCAAGAGCCTAACTTATGGATTAAGGCGTTATTGACCTTAATTATTGTCGTCCCTCTCGGTCCTATGGTATATCGTTTAGTGTATGAGCCAGTGGCCGAAGCGAGTGTATTGACTTTATTGATTATTTCCATTGCTTTACATTTTGCCTTTGTGGGAACAGGTTTGGTGTTGTTTGGTGCCGAGGGATGGTTAGTATCAGAGCCATTCTTTGATGGTGAAGTGGACTTTTTAGGGCTCACTTGGCGTTATCAAAGTTTATTTGTTATTGGTATGGCATTAGTGACAATTTTTGGCCTATGGGCACTATTTGGTTTTACGCTGATAGGTAAGGCATTAAGGGCAACGGCTGTAAATCGTCGAGGTGCTCGGCTATTAGGAATTAGTACCTCTTTGTCTGGGCATCTGACATTTTGGTTAACAGCTTTTGTCGGTGTTTTGGCTGGGATTATGCTTGTTTCATTTATTCAAATTACTTATGAAACAGGCTTTATGATTGGATTAAAAGGTTTTGTTGGTGCAATTATTGGGGGATTGGTAAGCTATCCAATTGCTGCTGTGGGTGCGATAGGTGTTGGTATCATTGAGGCCTTTAGTACATTTTGGGCATCAGATTATAAAGAAGTGATTGTGTTTACATTAATATTGCCAGTGCTGTTAGTGCGTTCATTGTCTATTACTCATCATGACGAGGAGGAGTAAGTGATGCAACGACTAGTTATAGGGATTTTTATTGCACTATTAGCCATTATTCCATTGATACCAGCTACGCCGGAGTTCTGGATTAATCAGTTAAATACTATCGGTATTGCTTCTTTGGTCGTGGTGGGATTAGTCATCTTGACAGGTGTGGCGGGGATGACTTCGTTTGGTCAAGCTGCCTTTGTTGGGATGGGGGCTTATGCAACTGCTTATTTAAGCACTATCCTTGGTTATTCACCTTGGATAGGATTGTTGGCGGGGCTATGTATCGCTTTTGTAGTGGCTTATGTATTGGGACAAATTACATTGCGATTATCAGGTCATTTTTTACCATTAGGTACGATTGCACTTGGACTAATATTCTTTTACTTATTTGGTAATATGGACTTTTTAGGCCGTCATGACGGTATTCCTGGTATTGTCTCCATAGAGGTATTTGGCTACTCATTATTAAAAGCACGCTCTATTTATTATCTTATTTGGATTGTAGTTCTGATTGCTATTTGTTTAAGTTTGAACTTGTTGAATTCACGTACTGGTCGAGCGATTCGGTCATTAAAAAGTGGGGCGTCAATGGCAGAGTCATTCGGTGTTAATACGCAACACTATAAAATGATTTCTTTCGTTTATGCTGCCCTATTGGCAAGTATTGCTGGTTGGTTATATGCACATGAACAACGTGCTGTGAGCCCTAGTACATTTGGATTGAATTATGGCATTGAATATCTATTTATGGCCGTTATTGGAGGTTCTGTTAGTATCTGGGGAGCTATTTTAGGAGCTGCGCTAGTTATTATTTTACGTGATCAAATTCAGGCATATACACCTTATTTCTTTGATGAAAAGGTTAATGTTGAAATTGTTATTTTTGGAATTATGATGGTGCTGATTTTGCATCATGCTCGAGATGGTTTATGGCCAATCTTGGCTCGTGGTGTGAATAAAATCTTTGGTGATAAAACCGCGTCAGTCAATACTAATTTACGTTTTAATGAGCAAGCACCAGCGTTAACGCAACGCCCAACGTCCTGAAAAAGGAGATGTGGTATACTTGAATGTWRAKAAAMTGA
>NZ_AYSV01000063.1 GCF_000506865.1 Pelistega indica | reverse complement strand
GTGTATAGATAATGACTATAGAGACGTTCTTCKATATATTCCGATACATAGGTGTCGAATTTCAAAATAGTCCAATACGTTTATCTGGCCTAACAAAGTGCAGTTTCCAATTCATCAAAGTTACACTGCTTCTGTTAGATAAATACCGTGCTTTTCAAAATTTTGGATGTTTTTTTGATGGTCATATTCTATCTCGTCAAGTGTAATCATGATGACTATCTTAATTATTGTAGTTATAAAAAATAAATTCGTCAATGGTGAATTACTATCTTAGCGAGAAGAGAATGATGAGCATAGGGGGAGGATGAAAGTATCCTAGGAGGAAGCTTAAAATTTACTGGAAATAATCAAGGCATTTAATATGTTTTATCGTTTAATATTTTGCAGTGAATAATTAAACAAGTAGTATTAAATGCCTTTTCTCAATTAATGCTCTAAATCATTATCCAAAAAAACTTTCTTTTGACTATCCTCTGGCAGGATAAGGTTCAGTACTACGGCAGCAATACCCCCCATACAAATTGGGTTTTGGAATAAGATAGGTAGCTTTTCAAATACGGTTGGTTCAAAAGCAACGCCTAAGCCTAAACCTACTGATGTGGCACAAATAATAGCCTCTCGACGATTTATGCCATGAGTCATAATAATACGTACACCAGCAATGGCAATAAGACCAAACATAAGTACCATTGCGCCACCCAGAACAGGGCTAGGGATAGTCGTAAATAAGCGTCCAATAATAGGGAATAGACCTAAAATAACGAGGATAGCAGCAATATATTTACCTACATGACGTGAAGCAACGCCAGTCATTTGAATAACACCATTGTTTTGTGCAAATGTTGTCAAGGGTAATGACCCCAATGCCGTGGCAATAACAGAGACGAGACCATCTGCCATTACACCACCACGTAAGCGAGCTGTATATTCTTCACCTTCGATAGGTTTATTTGAGACCATTGCGGTAGCGGTTAAGTCACCTACAGCTTCAAATACACTTAATAAGAAAATTGTACCTGCTAATAAAAAAGCATGCCAATCAAAGTTAAAACCGTATTTAAAAGGAATAGGGATAGTAATTAATGGTAAATTCTGTAAAGCACTGAAATCTACTATACCCATAAACAATGCCACGATATAACCAACGATGAGGCCGATAGCAATACCACCCATACGCCAGAATGGATTTTTAAAACAGTTAAATACTAAAACAATTAATAATACCAAGCTGGCTAGCCCTAGGTTTTGCCACGATCCAAAGCTACCGTTAGTTTTAGCTGCAAAGCCTCCTCCAAAATCAGTGATACCGACATGGATAAGGCTTAAACCAATCATCATCACAACTACACCAGATACTGTTGGTGTGATAACTCTTTTCAGATAGGGTAATAGCCAAGCTGCGCCAACGACTAGGAAAGCCCCCACAAAAGAGACGCCGAGTAGGGTAGAGATAACAGTGTCTTCTGTTAAACCCTGATTTTTCATCCCCAAACCAAGGGTAATCATGACGGTGACAAAAGAGAAGTTAACGGATTGGATAGAGAGCATACCAGAACCAATCATACCAAAACGATTAACTTGTAAAAAAGTGCCGACACCAGAGGCAACCATCGCCATAGAAACAAGATAGGCCGTGATTTCTGTCGAAAGCCCTAGGGCACCACCTACAATTAAGGCGGGTGTTACCATAGGAACAAAAATGGCTAGGAGGTGAGTCATTGCACTTAGCAATGCATTAAAGAAAGGGGGATTATCTTCGATTTGATAAACTAAATCGTTATTTGGTCTTTGAGAGGGATGCATTATTAGATGTCCAAAAAAAATAATGCACTATATTTTAACGTGGATTGATACTTATGGTAAATCTTTAAATGGAAACTTTTGCCTTTATAAAATAAAAACGGCTTATTAGCAACTCTTTTTAAATTGATGTGTGGGCTTACGGTGTATGAAACCCCAAGAATTGATTGATTATCATAATTATGAAAACTCACACCTGAAAAAATATGATATCCACCACTATCACATTTTTACGTTTAAACAACTAAAGTGGCACTGAATGAGGACTTAAGCATTGTTTTGATTTTTGACTTCGTCTAAATCAATAGAGTCAATTTCTCCCCAAAGTTTGCCCATATCATCAAAATGAACTTGTACATCAAACAACTCTAAATTATGGCTACTTAATTCCCCACCAAGTACAGGTGGTTCTTTAAAACTATACACGGTATTTTCTGGCATAGTCAAATGAATAACAGGTGCTAATAATTCGAGCGAAAAATAATCAATGACAAAATCTTTATCGTTTAATAGTTGACGGAAATTTTCAATTGAATCTGCGATGGATTCAAGTTCACCATCTAAGGTATCTAAAAAGAAAATCTCGCCACTTTGAGGCTCAATTAAAAAAGCATCGCCAAGTTTGGTTATCATGACGATTTCTAGTCTAGGCTCAAATAACCATGCCCATTCCTTTAATAAATCTTTGGCATTGAGATGATCAGTAGGAATAGTTAAATTTTGAATTTCCATGTAGGTTTTCTTAAATAGTTTAAAATTTTTGAAAAGCTTATCTCACTAAAGCTCTACTGTGCTTCGCATTAAATTCTTCGTCTGTACTAAAGAAATAACGAATAGCATCAATAAAACTAATAAGTATTACTAAGGGGGAGTAAATGATAGAGCCAATAATATACAAAATCCCTAGACCGTATTGTTGCATATAAAAACGATGACCACCTATCCAACCTAAGAAAATCGCTAATATAATTGCCATTTTGCGATTATTACCTGGTTTATTAAGGTCGTCAGAGTGATTTTTAAGTACCCAAATTGAGGCAAAAATAGTAATGATTAATGCCAAGATAATTTTGTAAGGGTTCTCTTGGATAAATCCTATGATAGTTTGATAGTATTCTCTCCAATGGGCAAAAATAATCACTGTCCATTCTTCAAGAAATTGAAGTAGACTCGCTAAAACCCCTTCACCAAACATCAATGCAAGAAGAACAGCGATAAAAATAACAATAGGTATAAAGATTTTTTGCATAATAAAAAATCCCTCAAAAATGAAAAAATAGTTCCAATATTGACTTATAAAGAACGATATCTAATAGACAATGCATAAAAGCCAACTATTGCTAATAATGTAACGGTTTAGTGTAAAAAAACAAGAGGGAATTATTAAAAGTTAACAGTTAATCGTTACAGCTTAGTAATTGTTAGGTTATTGAGAGTATTGTGTTTTGGGGGCTGGTTTTCATTATTAGTGAAAAGCTGAACATCAACAGGTGAACAAAGTTAAGGGATAGGCTTATACTGAGATATCCGCTTTAAACAAATTAACTAGACAGCGTGTTAACGTTACTACCTAACAGTTGTAATCTAGTAACGGTTAGGTAGCTTGTAAGACTAAGGATACTTTGGATAATGGATTAAGATGCAGATAAGCTAAATAATGCTTGTAATGGGTGTGATTTTCCATCAACCAATTCAGCTAATATTTCTGCTGATCCTGTCGCAAGCGTAAAACCTAATGCACCATGTCCCACATTAATAAATAAATTATTAAAAGGTGTTGTATCAATAATTGGTTTGCCTAATGGTGTTGCTGGGCGTAAACCAGCCCATTGAGTTGCTTTATCATAATCACCTGCAGCAGCAAATACGGCTTTGGCTTCATTAATTAATGCTTTGATACGTACAGGATCAATTTTATAATCTAAACCAACCAAATCAGCCATGCCTGCCAAACGTAGACGATTACCTAGACGTGCATAAACAACCTTACGCTCAAAATCAGTAATGCTGACTTTGGGCGCCATCTGATCATTTTCAATAGGTAAGGTTAAACTGTAGCCTTTAAGTGGTGCAACAGGAACAGATACATCAATCTGGCGTAGTAGGGATGTACTTTCAACACCTAAGCACACAATGATTTTGTCTGCAGTGATGGAGTTACCATCTTGTAAACGTATTTGTACTTGTGATGCATTAATCTTTTCAAGTTGCTTTACTTTATGGTTGAATAAAATCTTCACCCCTTGGCTTAACAAGTATTCTTTAAAGGCTAATGATACTTTATAGGCATCCGCTGCCTCTTCACTTTCGGTAAAAATACCACCAACGAGTTGGTCGGCTATAGGTGCTAAAGCAGGCTCTTTTTCAATACATTGTTGGCGTGATAATGCTTGTTGAGGCTGTCCACCTAATTTAGCCTGTACATCTAATTGACATACCGCACTTTGCATAGATTCTTCTGAACGATGGACGACTAATTTACCTGTACAACTGTAGTCTATCCCACTAAAGGTATCTTCAGCAAAAAGCTTGTGGTAGCAATCTCTACTTAAATAAGCCAATTTTAATAATTCTTGGGTTGTTTTCGCACTTGTTGTGGAATTACAGGCTTTAAGAAATTTTAGATTCCAACAAACCATGGCTGGATCTAGACTAGGCTTAAAACGTAAAGGAGAGTTGGGATCAAGAAGCCATTTCGGTACTTTACCCATAACACCAGGGCCTGCTAGAGGGGCGACATAACTATACGAAAGTTGTGCCCCATTGGCAAAGGTTGTACCATGACCCACTTCACTATTTTGTTCAATAATCGTTACTTCATAGCCTCGTTTAACAAGAGCATTGGCTGTACTTAAACCAATAATACCTGCACCAAGAATAACAGCTTTCATTTAAATACCTTCTTTACTTTGTAACCAATCAATTTCTGCTTGTGTAAAACCAGCTTTTTTCCGATCTCTTATATTAAAAGGGCCTTTGGGCTTATTAGTGCCATATTGTATTAATAAATTTGCATAACAATCAATAGGATCAAGTTGATGTAAATTACACATATATTGATACCAGCGATTGCCAATTTCTACATGACCAATTTCATCTCGTAGAATAATTTCTAATATTTCAACAGCTTTAGTATCGCCAATTTGTTTAAATTTTTCTTGCATCCCGGGATTAACATCAAGACCTCGAGCTTCTAATGTCCTAGGAACCAACCCGAGACGAGCTAATAAGTCATTAGACGTTTTTTCAGACATATCCCATAGCCCATTATGTGCACTAAAATCACCATAGTCAAAGCCAATTGATTGTAAATGCTCGCGAATGAGACCAAAGTGGTAACATTCCTCTTTGGCTACTCGTAACCAATCCAGATAAAATTGTTCTGGCATATTAGGAAAACGCCAAATAATATCTAGCGCTAAATTAATCGCATTAAATTCGATGTGAGCAATAGCATGGAGTAAAGATGCTCGCCCTTGTTGTGAACCGACTGAGCGAAAATTGACTGTTTTGGGATCTACGAGTTCTGGTTTGATAGGACGTCCTGGAAGAGGGCGAGATGGAATAAGGATTTGTGATGTATCAAGTACTTGTTGACTAACATTAATTGTATTAACAGTGTTGATTTTTTGATTGATATCAGTTTGTTCAAGGGCATACAGCACTTGCTCTCTTATATTCATACCTTAATTGAGAAATAGATTCTAAATAGCTATTGTACAAAAAATTAGGTATAAAATCAGGCTCTTTTACTGTTTTTGTTGGGGATTGATGAAGATTGAATAGTTTAGAAAAACAGCATAGGAAAAATAGTGAAATAATATTCTATGATAAAACTTTCCCATTATCTATTTTTCTGGGAACTATTCCTACTATAATAGTGCTTTGTTTTTTTAACTGAGCAAAGAATGGATTGGTCTCAAGAATTATCGTCGAGTTTTTTCTGGGTAGGCAAAGCCTTTTTAATTTCTACTGTCTTATTAGTGGTAGTTGGTTTTATTCTGATCAAGACAACCCGCTGGGCTTCCCAGTTTTGGTTTTTGGCAGGTCATTATTTCAATCCTAAAGAAAAGCCATTAACGATAATTACTTTTGCCATAATCTTATTATTAAGTTTGTTTGGTGTACGTATTAGTGTGCTGTTTTCCAATTGGTATAACACGATGTACACGGCATTGCAAAAGTTGGATGAGAATACTTTTTGGATTCAAATGATTGTGTTCTCAGTTCTAGCCGCTATTCATATTGTCAGGGCCTTATTATCTTATTATTTACAACAACGATTCACCATCAAGTGGCGAGAAACCTTAAATGAAGAAATGCTTTCACGGTGGATGGACAAAAAAAGCTATTATCGTTCTTACTATTTAGATACGCCTATTGATAACCCTGATCAACGAATCCAACAAGATGTGGTAAGTTTTGTGACCTTATCGTTAGATCTTACGTTAGGTGTTATTTCCTCTATGGTATCTGCTGTTGCTTTTACCATTATCTTGTGGGGGCTATCTGACGAGATGCAGATTCTTGGGGTAACCATTCCTCGAGGAATGGTATTTGCTTTATTTATTTACATCATTGTGGCTACTGTTTTAGCGTTTAAAATTGGTCGTCCTTTGATTCGTTTGAATTTCTTAGATGAGCGACTAAATGCGAACTATCGTTATTCACTTATCCGTGTGCGTGAATATGCGGAGAGTATTGCATTTTACGCTGGTGAAAAAATTGAGGGAAGTAAATTACGTCAACGGTTTGCTGAAGTGATTGAGAATGTTTGGGCGATTGTACATAGAAGCTTAAAATTTCAAGGATTTAACTTTTTTATCTCTCAGACAGCTGTTATTTTCCCGTTTATTATTCAAGCCCCACGTTTTTTTTGCGGGTAAATTAGACTTAGGGGGGATGGTTCAAACGGCACAAGCTTTTGGTAATTTATCTGAGAATTTATCTTTCTTCCGTACGGCGTATGATAGCTTTGCGCAATATAAGGCTGTGCTAGATCGTTTAACAGGGTTTCATCATAATATTGATAGTGCAGATCAGTTGCCTACACCAAATGTACAGCAACAAGGTGAAAGAGTGGCATTAGAAAATGTGTCTATTTATACGCCTTTAGAAAGAGTACTTGTACAAGATTTATCGATTGAAGTGAATGACGGTGATGCCTTGTTAATTCAAGGACCGTCAGGATCTGGGAAAACAACTATCTTGCGTACTATTGCCGGGGTGTGGCCATATTGTAAGGGTAGCGTAATTCGTCCTTCTGATGGGGTGCTGTTTTTATCACAAAAACCTTATTTACCTGAAGGTAGCCTAATTGATACCTTATATTATCCAAATCCAGTCCCTGAAAATGCTCATGAGAAAGCACTAGAGGTATTACAAAAGGTTGCCTTACCTCATCTATCAAAACGTCTGGATGAGGAGCATAATTGGTCTCATACCTTATCGTTAGGAGAGCAGCAGCGTGTGGCGTTTGCCAGAATTCTATTGATTCAACCTAAAGTTGTTTTTATGGATGAAGCAACCTCGGCAATGGATG
This sequence comes from Pelistega indica, assembly GCF_000506865.1. Classification (GTDB taxonomy): domain Bacteria; phylum Pseudomonadota; class Gammaproteobacteria; order Burkholderiales; family Burkholderiaceae_B; genus Taylorella; species Taylorella indica. The sequence goes on along the minus strand of NZ_AYSV01000063.1, from coordinate 65,405 downwards.
AGGGATTAGAATATGCAATGTATCATTTATTGCGCACAAATTTTCCAACATTAAAATTAGTTAGTGTGGGGCATAGAAGTACCTTACATGTTCACCACACTCACTTATTAACCTTGACAGGAGAAGGGGCATGGGAATACAAATTAATGAACAACCAGGCTACACATTAAAAGCAGGGGATTGGAATGATCTGGCTGCCGATGCATCATTGATTCGTTTTGAAGTATTTGTTCAAGAGCAGCAGGTACCACCTGAAGAAGAGCTCGATGAAATGGATAAATTATCCTACCATGCCATGGTGTACAATGAGTAACACGTCCCTGTGGCAACAGGACGCTTGTTACCTGATGGACATATTGGTCGAATGGCTGTTCGAAAGATGGCTCGTGGGACAGGTATCGGTGGAATTGTTTTAGCACACCTGATTGATACCGCTAGAACTCAAGGATATAAGGAAGTCGTTTTATCAGCACAAACCCATGCGATTGGTTTTTATGAAAAGTATGGGTTTCATGCAGAGGGTGATATTTATTTGGATGCTGGTATAGAGCACCGACTCATGCGATTAGTCTTTTAGTCTCGTACTATCCCCCATGAGTTACTAATATTCATGGGGGAATTTACTTTATGCCCACCAAGAGAGTGGGCTTTTATATTTGGCGACACCGACAATAAAGAAGAAAATCAGTAAAACAAAGCTTGTTCCAATCAATTTTCCACTAAGTGAATGTACTTTTTTCAGTGTAATATAGCCACACAAAATGTATAAACATAGCATGATAATTTTGACCAAAATAAAAGGATGATTAGGGCCAATAACCATTACCATGAGAATGGCGCAGGTCAAAAGCACAGTATCAATGATATGAGGAAGGTATTTTGCCCATGCCTGTTGAAGAATGGCTGGGTTAGAAACAGAAAAAAATATTCTGATTAATAACAATATGACACTGGTATAGGCACAGCTCATATGTATCATTTTGATGGTTAGGTAGTGTTCAGCCATTTGTTTTTGTCCTAAATTAAATGTTTTGTGTAAACAAACTTACTAAAACTAAATATTAGCGTATTATTTTAAATTTCGTTTAATAGCTTTACACTTTCTAGGTCTTTATAATGGATTTCAGCTTTTCTTGGGATATGTTATTGCTGTTTTTTGCAGCAGCTTGTTTGGCAGGTTTTATTGATTCAATCGCTGGAGGAGGGGGATTAATTGGCATTCCAGTATTACTTCTATCAGGCTTACCTCCAATTAATGCTCTTGCAACTAATAAAGTTCAGGGAATGGCGGGTTCATTTACAGCCTCAATGACGATGATTAGAAAAGGGGTCGTAAAGTTAGATAAAATTTGGTTTGCTGCCCTAATGTCTTTTATTGGCGCCACTATAGGAACAATCTGTGTGCATTTTATTAATGTATCGGTATTGGATATTCTAATTCCTATCGTATTGATTATGATTGGGCTTTATTTTTTATTAGTGCCAAGTGTGGGTGAAATAGAGAAAAAACCAACGCATGGAAGAAAAATTATTTAATACCACTGTGGTACCGGGTATTGGTTTTTATGACGGTATTTTTGGTCCGGGAACAGGCTCTTTTTTTTCCTTATCTAATATCGCTTTACGCGGACAGCAAATTGTGACAGCAACAGGTAATGCCAAGGTATTTAATTTTGCAAGTAATATTGCGGCTGTATTAGTGTTTGTATTTAGTGGCAAAGTCGTCTGGCTAGTTGGTGCTGTGATGATTTGTGGGCAGATTTTAGGGGCATATCTTGGCTCATTGATGGTGATTAAAAATGGTTCCAAATTAATTCGCCCGCTTGTCGTAATCATGTGTTTTTTAATGGTTGCTCGTTATATGTACTCAAAATTTTGGCTCTAAGATAATATGTAAATCAGTCATGTCCGTCATCAATAAGTAAAATAGTTCATATATGGTTATGCCATAGGAACTATTTATAAATAAGGAGTATCTCTTGGTAACACATCCTACAACTGTTTCTTTAGAAATGGGTAATCAGTTTGATGCTGATGTGCCTAGTCGTGAGGATATTCTTGCCTTTATGCGAGAGCATCAAAAACAAATAGGCTTGGATGCTTTGTCTAGACATTTTAAATTAGTGAGAGAAACTGGCGTAAGAGGGTTAGAGAAACGCCTAGAAGCGATGCTTAGAGATGGTCAATTGATAGCGGTTAGACAAGGCTATAAAATTAATCAACATAATGATAATGTTGTGATTGGGCGAGTTCAAGGTCATAGAGATGGATTTGGCTTTTTAATCCCCGAGGATAATAATACTGAAGATATCTATCTATCTAATCGTGAAATGCTAAAAGTATTGCATGGCGACAAGGTAAGTGTCAAAGTTATTGGTGAGAATAAGGGTCGTTTAGAAGGGACTATTCTTGAGGTATTAGAGCGTGGTACCAGCAAATTAGTTGGACGTATTTTGTATGAGCAAGGGCAGTGGGTAGTTGTGCCTGAAGATCAACGGATTAAGCATGACATTATTATCCCTCCTGCAGATATCATGTCAGCGAATCCAGGCAATGTAGTGGTGATTGAAATTACTAATCAACCCACACGTTATAGCCAACCAACAGGGAAGGTCATAGAGGTTTTAGGCGAAATTGATGATCCGGGAATGGAGATAGAAATTGCCGTTAGAAAATTCGATGTGCCTGTTGATTTCTCAGCTGCTACACTTAAGCAAGTACAAGCTTTTCCTGAGAAAGTTATTGAATCGGATCTTGAAAATAGAATTGATTTAAGAGATATTCCTTTTATTACTATTGATGGAGAGGATGCAAGAGACTTTGATGATGCTGTATATGCAGAAGCGGTTAATTTAGGAACAGAAAAACGCAAACGAAAAGGTTGGCGGTTATTAGTTGCTATTGCAGATGTATCTCATTATGTGCAACCCAAAACAGCATTAGATGAAGACGCATTACAACGAGGTACATCAGTATATTTCCCTCGCCGAGTAATTCCTATGTTACCTGAAGCACTATCTAATGGATTATGCTCTTTAAATCCTGAGGTAGATAGGCTTGTATTAGTATGCGATATGGTGATTGCAGCGACAGGAGCTAAAGCAGGAGAAGTTCAAGCTTATCAGTTTTATGATGCGGTCATTCATTCTCATGCACGAACGACATATACACAAGTATGGGATAGTTTGCAGCAGCCGTCAGGCCCATCAGCTAAACAATTAGCTCATGTGGTTCCTCAAATTAATGATTTATATGAGCTTTATCATCTCTTATTTGATGCTCGTAAAAAACGAGGAGCAATGGAGTTTGAGACAGTAGAAACAAAGATCATTAGTAATGATATGGGTAAGATTGAGCAGATTGTGCCATTCATTAGAAATAATGCTCATCGATTGATTGAAGAATGTATGTTGGCAGCTAATACATGTGCAGCCGATTTTATTATTCGTAGTAAACGGCAAGGTCTTTTCCGTGTTCATGAAGGACCTACCGTTGAAAAATTAGCTAGCTTACGTAGTTTTCTGAAGAATCTTGGTTTGTTGTTAGGTGGTGGTGCAGACCCTCAAGGCAAAGACTATGCCACACTATTAGATAGCGCCAGAATACGTCCTGATTATCAAGTTGTCCAGACGATGGCTTTACGGTCAATGCAACAAGCTATTTATAGTCCTGATAACTCAGGGCACTTTGGTTTGGCCTATGAAGCCTATACACACTTTACCTCACCTATTCGCCGTTATCCTGATTTATTGGTGCATAGAGTTATCAAGAGTATCTTGAAACAAAAAAAATATATGCCAGAGGTTGATGGTGTCGAAAGAGTCAAAGGAGAGCCTATAGCCGAGCATGAGCATGCTGTATGGGATTATTTAGGCGTTAAATTGTCTGCAGCAGAACGACGTGCTGATGATGCGTCTAGAGATGTTGAATCATGGCTTAAATGCTGGTATATCAGAGAGAAAATTGGTGAGGTGTTTAGTGGCAAAGTGACAGGAGTGACTAGCTTTGGTTTATTTGTTACGCTAGATACCCTTTTTGTTGAAGGCTTAATCCATATTTCTGAATTGGGGGCGGATTATTTTGTTTTCTCAGAAACAACTAATGAGTTGTATGGAGAAAGGACTGGTAAGCGTTATCGTCTCGGAGATGCTGTACAAATTCAGGTAGCAAGAGTGGATCTTGAGGCTCGACGCATAGAGTTTATTCCTGTGCGTGGCTTGACTTTTGAGGGAGTGCAAAAAGAGTTAATGGGTGAAAGCAAACCTCAACGTAGAATTAAAAAAGCGGCCAAAGCAAAACCTGCTGAACTTAGAGGACTTACGGCGTCGCAACGTCGTTTAGCACTTAAAAAAGAGAGCAAGCAAGAAGAGAAGTTAAATCGTACTAATAGTTCCAAAAAAAGAGCCAAAAAAGTATCAAGAAAAAAAGCATCCAGTAAGTAGTCTTGTATATGTTTATTTAGCTTAAGAAGCTATTTAGCTTTTTAGACTATGGATAAAAGATAATTGGATGTGTAGGCTTTTATACTAGTCATTAGGACTTGATTTTTGTGGTTCTAAGTAGAAAAGTTGTTTGTCTAAATCTAAAAAAGATTTTTCAATAGTTTAAGGGGCTATTTAGCCCCTTATTTACTAGACTCTATATAATGAGAGGACATCGTTTATTTTAAAGTAAAGTAAGGTATTCAACGTGGCTACTTACCAAGTATTAGCAGGCTTTCATGCAGTGACGGCAAGACTTAGACATTCTCCTGATTCAATCAAAGAAATTTATATAGAAAATGCTCGTAAAGATAAGCGAATGCAAACGCTTATTGAACAAGCTGATCGCCAGCAGGTGAAAATTTATTTTGTGGATGTTCATCGTTTAGATGGTTTATCAAAAGGCATTCGTCATCAAGGTGTAGTAGCATTAGCTGAACAACGTCAATTGGCTGTTAATGTTGATGATGTTTTAGATGTAGTTGAAGGTCCTGTATTATTGCTTATCTTGGATTCTGTCACCGATCCACATAACCTAGGTGCTTGCTTACGTACAGCTGATGCTGCTGGTGTTCATGCGGTTATCGCGCCAAAGGATAAAGCGGTTGGTTTAAATGCTACTGTACAACGTGTGGCTTGTGGTGCGGCAGATACTGTTCCTTATCTAATGGTGACCAATTTAGCCCGTACTATGCGACAACTTAAAGAAAGAGATGTATGGCTAGTAGGAACAACCGATCAAGCCGATCATACTATTTATCAAGTGGATGCTAAACGTTCAATGGCATGGGTCATGGGTGCCGAGGGTGATGGTATGCGTCGATTAACGGCGGAGACATGTGATGAGTTGGTGAGAATCCCAATGGCAGGATCAGTAGAAAGTTTAAATGTTAGTGTGGCTAGTGCTGTTTGTTTATATGAAACAGCCAGACAACGATTAGCTTAGGAAGAAAAATGGATAAAAAAGGAATAACCACAACGATTGTGCATATGGATCGCCAAAAAGCGATTGAACATAATGCCGTTCACAAGCCCATTCATATTGCTTCACAATATGCGTTTAAAGACGTGAGAGACTTAATTGCTGTTTTTGGTAATACACCAGGCTATGCCTATTCTAGGCAAGGAACGCCAACGGTTAGCGCATTAGAACAAAAAATTACAGCCTTAGAAGACGGTGTAGGAAGTTTATGCTTTGCTTCTGGTATGGCGGCTATTGCGGCTGTCATGCTGACGTTACTAAAGGCAGGCGATCACTTTATCGCAAGTCATTATATTTTTGGGAATACCAAGAGTTTGTTTAATACGCTAGGAAACCTAGGGATTGAAATGACGGTGGTGGATACGACCAATATTGGAGAGGTTAAAGCGGCGATTAAGTCGAATACACGCTTATTATTTACAGAAAGCATTGCGAATCCAGTCACTCAGGTGAGTGATTTGAAAGCAATGGGTGATTTGTGTGAGTCAAAAGGTATTCTTTATTTTGTCGATACAACTATGGCAACGCCTTATTTGCTTAGAGGAAAAGATATTAAAGCATCATTAGTTATGCATTCTTTATCAAAAGCTCTTTGTGGCCATGCTAATGCACTGGGTGGTTCTATTACAGATACAGGGATGTTTAATTGGGATAATTATCCAAATATTTTAGAAATATATAAAAGCTATCCAGTGGCTAATAGAGGGCTTATTCAAATTAAGAAAAAAGCACTAAGGGATATGGGAGCAAGCCTATCCTCAGATGCAGCTAGTCGTATTGCCATTGGTTTGGAAACATTTGAGTTGCGTATACAAAAAATGAATGAGAATGCACTAAAACTAGCACAGTATATGCAACAAAGCCCATTATTTAGCGAGGTAAAATATCCGGGGCTAGATAGTCATCCTCAACATGAGTTAGCAAACCAATTATTCCAACAGAAGGGGTATGGAACACTTATAGCAGCTTCTTTACGTGAGGATATTGATCTAGTGGCTTTTTTAAACCATTTACAAGTGATTATTTTAGCCACACATTTAGGAGATAATCGAACACTTTGCTTACCTGTTGCACCAACCATTTATGCAGAAATGAGTGCTGAAGATCGTGCTGTCATGGGAATTTCAGATAATTTATTAAGAATTTCTGTGGGGATTGAAAACGTAGAAGACTTAATAGAGGATATAGAACAAGCCTATCAAAAAACTGTATAAAATCTTGATAAGAATCAATTGCTTGTGAGGTAAAACCTACAAATTGTGCTATATTCTATAAAGAATTGTTAAGTGCAAAACAATAATTTGATTTTTTTGCTCTGAAAAGCTTGACAGATAGAGTGATTCGGGCGATATTTATAGCGTAAAGTTATTTCATTAACATTATTAAGAATAGGGGATTCTGATGAATAAAACTGAATTAGTAGAAAGCATTGCTGGAAAAGCGGAGATTTCTAAAGCAGCTGCTGCTCGTGCATTAGATGCTACGATTGATACTATCAAAAATGCATTAAAAAAAGGTGATACAGTAACTTTAGTTGGCTTCGGTACTTTCCGTGTTGCTGTTCGTGAGGCTCGCAATGGTCGTAACCCACGTACCGGTGAAGTTATTAAAATCAAAAAGGCTAAAGTACCTAAATTTGTTCCAGGTAAAGCACTTAAAGATATCGTAAAATAAGTTTCTTTGCTTGTAGTAGTTTTCCTTTATAAAGCCTGTATTAAAGATAATACAGGCTTTTTTATGCTTAAAATATAGATAATGGTTCAAGATTAGACTTTATTAGCGAAGAGTACAGTAATAAAAAACGAGGGGATAGGTCTATTAACTTATTAAAAGGAATGTCTAAGGAATTGAATTGTATAAGGCCTATGCATTAGTTGGCTAGTCACATAAAAGTGAAGTTTAATATTATTAAGTGGTAATTTAACAACGTATATATTTTTTATTTAAAATATTTTAGTGAAAAGCTTGCTACAAATAAATAGTATACGTATAATTTAACTCTTACAGCGAAACATAGATGGGCGCTTAGCTCAGTTGGTAGAGCGGCGCCCTTACAAGGCGTAGGTCACAGGTTCGACCCCTGTAGCGCCCACCATCCATGTTTTGTCATCTATTGATGGGCGCTTAGCTCAGTTGGTAGAGCGGCGCCCTTACAAGGCGTAGGTCACAGGTTCGACCCCTGTAGCGCCCACCATCAATAAATAGCAATTAACCTTTTACGCTTTTGTGTAAAAGGTTTTTTTGTATCTTGTGTCTTTGATCGGTTGAAAAATAGGCAATATAGTAGTCTAAGCTATGCTTATAGTGGGGTAGTCTTGGTGACAGACTATTTTCAATTACTTTATTTTTCACTGATATCCTACTCTTAACTAAGCAGATTATACCTAACTGCTTTGTACGGATATTATCTGTATCAAAATATATTTGTGTCTTGATAAGAAATAAAATTTAAACGCTTATCAGTTTGTGTTGCCAATGTGCTAACGCCTTAGATGTAATTGTTAATTAATCCAAATAATTGTTAATAATGCTTATCAATACTTTAAATATTAAGCAAAAAGGAGTAAAGTTCACTGCAACTTAGCTATTTAGCAAGTTGTTGTTTTCTTTATTTAATTGCTTCTGGTAAAGCAGGTTTCGATGCATCAGCAGGTTTTGCTAGCAATGGTTTTGGTGAGCATTCACCTGGTGGTTATTCATTAGTATCAGCATTTGTTATTGAAGTGGTCTTAACAGCTGTATTCTTATTTATCATTATGGGTGCGACTGATTCACGTGCACCAGCTGGTTTTGCGCCAATTGCCATTGGTTTAGGATTAACACTTATCCATTTAATTAGTATTCCTGTGACTAACACTTCGGTTAACCCAGCACGTAGTACTGGTGTGGCTTTATTCCAAGGTAGTTGGGCAATTAACAATTATGGTTGTTCTGGCTTGCTCCTATTGTTGGTGGTATTATTGGTGCGCTATTATATCGTTGTGTATCATGCAATAAAAATGCGTAATAATTTATCTAATCCTTTGTTTTAGGTAGCTTTATTGTATAGAAGAAATGCCTTACTGATTTTGTCAGTAAGGCATTTTTTATGGAATGGTTAGAGAGGGGATATTTTATTAGGCAGATTTTAGAAGTTGTTTAAAGTCTTGATAACTGTAAATTGTATCTTTACGAATATAGTTTTTTACCTCTAGGGAATTAGGATTCTCAAGTAATTGATCTGGTGTTGACCATTGCAATAATTGTCCATTGGAGAGAATACCAATCTTATCGGCAAAGACTAATGCTTCTATTTGGTGATGAGTGACCAAGATAGCACTTAGTTTTTTTTTCTTTTAGAATAGATTTAACATCTAATGCGAGTTTTTCGCGTGTATCTATATCTAGATTGGAAAAAGGTTCATCTAGCAGTAATAGTTTAGGTGATGGAGCTATAGCTCGTGCTAGTGCTACTCGTTGCTGTTGACCTCCCGATAACTGATGAGGGTATGCATTAGCATATTGAGTAAGGTTGATTAACTCAAGCATTTCATAGGTAATTCTTTGCGCCTCCGCTTTCGGAAATTTGTGTAAACCAAAACGAATATTTTTTTCAATGGTCAGATGTGGAAATAAGGCATAATCTTGAAACATCATACCAATATGACGATGTTCAGGTGGTAGCATGTTTGAGGGAGTGGACAATAGTTTATCCATCAATAGAATTTTTCCCTCATAAATTGGTTCAAATCCTGCGATGGATCTCAGTAAGGTGGTTTTTCCACAACCAGAAGCACCAATAAAAGAAGCAATTTCACCTGGTTCAATAGTTAAACTTAAATTATGAATAACTGTATTAAAAGAACTATTTTTTTTGTACCCCAAAGTGATGGAGTCAAGAGTTAATAAAGGGTTCATGATTTTTAAAATAAAAAAATTATCAAGCCTGTGAATGTTGTGTTTTAGCAAGAATAATAACGGGTAAAATGCCTACAACTACAATTAGAAGTGCAGCAATAGCTCCATCTTCATATGTTCCACGAGCTGCTTCCGCATAAAGTAATGTAGATAATGTTTCAAAATTAAGTGGTCGCAATAGTAAAGTAGCGGATAATTCTTTCATGGCATCAACAAAGACCAGAAGAGAGGAAACACCTATAGCCGATTTTAGTAAGGGGAGGTGAATATATCCAAAAATTTGATAAGAATTATAACCAAGAGTTGATGCTGCATTATCAAGGGATAGAGGAATTCGTGCATAGCCAGACTCTATGGAACCAATAGAAATGGCTAAAAAACGAATACAATACGCAATGACTAAACCTGCGATACTTCCCATGATATAAAGCTGAGATGGTACGTAAAAGAAGATATTTAGTATCCAATCAATAAAGTTATCCATTATAACAAATGGACTTAATAAGCCAATGGCTAAAATTGTTCCGGGTATAGCATAGCCAAAGCTATTAATTTTGCTCAGCGAGTAGTGTTGATTGCGAGAGTTCATTCGTTGGACCCAAACAATAAAGATACCAAGTAGTACGGTAAATAGAGTGGCTATGCTAGCAAGCAGGACGGTATTAAATGTACTTGATAATAGATTTGCAGATAATTGCTTAAATCCTTGCCAGCGTTTCGTGGTTTCACTCAATAAATATAAGACTGGTAATAGAAAGCCACATACAACAGGAATCCAGCAAAGAATCATTAAAATAACCGCTTTATAACCAGTAATTTTTTGAGGTGAAATCGGTTTAAGTTTTTGAGTGTTGGCATAACGATGATGAAGTCTGCTATTTTTTTCAATATATAACAACAAACTTACAATGAGTAGCATGATAATAGCAATTTGTGCAGCACCTGTTAGGTTAGATCGGGTGACCCATTCATTATAGATAGCGACTGTTAATGTACGTACACCAAGAAATTCAGAAGCTCCTATATCATTTAGTGTTTCCATTAAGGCTAAACTAATGCCTACAGCAAGGGCAGGGCGAGCCATGGGAATGATAATGTAATAAAAAGCTTCTCTATGTGAATATCCTAATGTTCTTGCTGCCTCTATCAGATTCATTGGTTGACTAATGAACATAATACGAGTGCTTAAATATACGTAAGGATAAAGTGCTAAACCCATGATAAAAATAGCACCCCATATTCCTCGTATATCAGGTAAACGAAATTCTCTAGGTGAGGAAATATTTAGAATATCTCTGATGGTTGTTTGAATCGGACCAAGTGGGTGTAATAAATCTAAATAGGCAAATGCCATAATATAGGTCGGAATAGCAAGTGGGAGTAATAATGCCCAGAGTAATATTTTTTTTGAGGGGAAATCATAAGCAGAGGTTATCCATGCACTGCCTGCTCCAAGTAGGCTAACGATGATTGCTACGCCTACCAGTAGCTGTAATGTATTGAGCGAAACTTCAGGAATGACGTAATGTAATAGATTGTCCCAATGTGCCAAATTGCCTGTTAGTGCAATGGTAAGCAAAGATAAAACAGGAGCAATAACACATAGAGCTACTATATATGAAAGAACTTTGCGAGGACTCAATGTATTTAATAATTTACGGCTCATATTTTTGAGCATTTTTAGTTTAAAAAATAAAGACACAACCTGTTATTTTAATAGCTAATAACAAGTTGTGTCCTTAAAGAAAGGGAAATAATTAATTGTCAAAGCCAACTTTATCCACTAATTCACTGGCCTTTTTACGATAGTGAGATATTTCACTCATTGGCAATTCATCAGGAATAAAGTTGCCTAATGATGCGATAATAGGGTCAGGGGTAACATTTTTACGTACAGGATATTCAAAATTTATTTTTGCATATTCACTTTGCGCCTTTTCCCCGACTAAATATTCCATTAATTTAATGGCATTTTCTTTATTTGGTGCATGTTTTGCAACAACAGCGCCTGAGATATTCGCATGAGTACCAGCATTTTGGCCGTTATTGAATGTAGGACGAATAACCTTAATTGCATCTGCCCATTTACGCTGTTCGACATTTTTACCTGTGGCAGTTTTCATTTTGCCTACATAATAGGCATTACCAATACCAATTTCACAAATACCAGCTAAAATATCTCTAGCAACATCACGGTCACCGCCAGTTGCTTTACGTGCTAAATTAGCTTTAACTCCTTTGAGCCACTCCTCTGTTTTTACCTCACCATGATGAGCAATCATCGCTGCAATAAGACTAGTGTTGTAAGGATGTTGGCCAGATCGAATGCATACTTTACCTTTCCATTTAGGGTCAGCTAATTCCTCATAAGTGAAAGAGTTTATGTTTAAATCTTTATGCACATATAGTACACGATCTCTTAGAGAGAGGGTGAACCACTCATTTTTGCTATCGCGATATTGTGCAGGAATAGTTTCTGTTAATATTTTTGAGTCAATGGCCTGTGCCAATCCTTTTTCAGAAAGTTCTGTTAATTTACCGATATCCACCATCATGAGCACATCAGCAGGAGATTTATTGCCTTCCGTTTGAACACGTTCAGCTAATCCATCTTTAACAAAAACCGTATTTACTTTGATACCAGTATCTTTTGTGAACTCATCCAGAAGAGGTTGTAATAAGCCAGGCTCTCTAGTGGTATAAATGTTTACTTCATTTGTGTTTGCAAGGGTAGTACATGTCAAACTTAAAGAACAAATAACCATTATTGATTTTAAAATCGTATTTAATCGCATCAAAAATCCTTATAGAAATAAAAATTATTCTCATTATAATATTCAATAATAATTTTTTGTGGAAATTAATGATGGATTAAAAATAAATTGTATTGGAAAATCTGGGTAGCATCAGAAATGATCAATAGCTAGGTATAGTTGGATCAATAATCTGTGACCATGCGTGAATACCTCCTTGGAGGTTATATATGTCGTCATAACCAATATGATTTAAATATAAACCAACTTGCATACTTCGCATACCATGGTGGCAATAAATCACAATAGGGTGGTTGTCATCAAGCTCCTGGTGACGCATGGGAATTTCATCCATAGGAATATGCTTATTAACACCAGGGATATGGTTAAAGGCTATTTCTTCATTAGTTCGTACATCAAGTAAGGTAAATGGTTTTTCACTTATTAGCCATTCTTTTAAGGTATGAACGGTGATAGTTGAGACTGTTTGCATATTGTTACTTTGGAGGGAGAATCTGAATAATAAATGAGGAAATATTGATAGTAATAATGTGATGATAAAAAATTAAGAAAACCACTTCTTTAAACTAAACTGCCTCAACTGGTGAGGTACAGTTCATTGTTAAGAAGTGGTTTGTTGAGAACTATTTTTTAAATTCGATGTGTAGTCCTCAAGCCTCTGGTTTATCGTCCTGCTTTTGTACCAATACGCATGCGTAGTGCATTTAGTTTGATAAAACCACCAGCATCAGCTTGGTTGTATGCACCACCATCATCGTCAAAGGTAGCTATTGTTTTATCAAATAGGCTATCTTTTGAGTCACGAGAAACAGTGTATACATTGCCTTTGTAAAGTTTTAAACGAACAAAGCCATTCACGAATTGTTGAGTATGATCAATCAATACCTGTAACGCTTTGCGCTCTGGAGACCACCAGTAGCCGTTATAGACAAGTGATGCATAACGTGGCATTAAGTCATCTTTTAGGTGAGCTACTTCACGATCTAGTGTGATAGACTCAATAGCACGGTGACCTTTTAGCATAATTGTACCGCCAGGGGTTTCATAGCAACCACGTGACTTCATGCCAACATAACGGTTTTCTACTAGGTCTAAACGACCAATACCATGTTTACCACCAAGTTCATTTAGTTTAGTTAATACTTGAGCTGGACTTAATTTGATGCCATTGATAGCAACAATATCACCACGTTCGTATTCTAAATCAATATACTCTGGAGTATCAGGTGCTTTTTCTGGTGATACTGTCCAACGCCACATGCTTTCTTCGGCTTCTGCATTAGGATCTTCTAGGTGTCTACCTTCGTAGCTAATGTGCAGAAGGTTTGCATCCATAGAATAAGGTGCACCACCTTGTTTATGTTTCATGTCGACTTCAATACCAGCTTTTTCAGCATAAGCAAGCAATTTCTCACGAGAGAGTAAGTCCCATTCGCGCCATGGGGCGATGATGCGAATGTTTGGGTTTAAGGTATAGTAGCCTAATTCAAAGCGAACTTGGTCATTGCCTTTACCTGTTGCGCCATGTGAAACAGCATCAGCGTTGACTTGTTTAGCGATTTCAATTTGACGTTTAGCAATAAGAGGGCGAGCAATTGATGTACCTAATAGATATTCGCCTTCATAAATTGCATTGGCACGGAACATAGGGAAGACAAAATCACGCACAAATTCTTCGCGTAAGTCATCAATAAAAATATTTTCTGGCTTAATACCAAATTTCAGGGCTTTAGTGCGTGCTGGTTCTAATTCTTCACCTTGGCCAATATCTGCAGTAAACGTAATTACTTCACATTGGTAAGTGTCTTGTAACCATTTTAGAATGACTGATGTGTCTAGCCCACCAGAATAAGCAAGTACAACTTTTTTAACATCGCTCATATATATCTTCTCTCATCAAGGAGTTAATTAACTAAATCATTTTACGCTTTAGTGACAAAAAAAACATTAAAAACTAGGTGTTTCTTTTTTGCCTAATAATAAAAATTCCATTAAGGCTTTTTGTACATGTAGACGATTTTCGGCTTCATCCCAAACCACACTTTGTGGGCCATCAATCACTTCAGCGCTGACTTCTTCTCCACGATGAGCGGGTAAACAATGCATAAATAAAGCATCAGGATTGGCTAGGGACATCATTTCTTGATCGACCATCCAGTTAGCAAAGGCTTGACGACGTTTTTCATTTTCTTGTTCATAACCCATACTGGTCCATACATCAGTGGTAATTAGATCCGCATTGGTTGCTGCTTGCATGGGATCATCAAACTCTTGGAAATGTTTTGGGTTAATCGATGCGATACGCTCTTTGTCTAGCTGATAGCCTTTAGGAGCGGAAATATGCAATTTAAAGTCTAATAGTTGGGCAGCTTGTAGCCATGTATAAGCCATATTGTTGGCATCGCCAATCCACGCCACTGTTTTGCCTTGAATTGAGCCATGGTGCTCAATATAAGTTAATAAGTCCGCTAGAATTTGGCAAGGATGATATTCGTTGGTTAGACCATTAATGACAGGTACACGAGAGTGGGCGGCAAAACGCTCCAAACGTGATTGCTCAAAGGTTCTAATCATTACAATATCAACCATACGTGTGACGACACGTGCCGTATCTTCAATAGGTTCAGAACGGCCTAGTTGGCTATCATTAGAGGTTAGGTTAATGACTAACCCTCCCATTTGATACATGCCCGCCTCAAAAGATACTCGAGTTCTTGTGCTAGCTTTTTCAAAAATCATGGCTAAGGTTCTATCATGCAAAGGCATATGTGGCTCATAGCGTTTGAATTTTTGCTTAATGTAGTGAGCACGTGTTAAGACATAAAGTATTTCAGTCGCAGAAAAATCAGTTAATTGTAAAAAATGGCGCATAGGAGCACTGGTGGTTTGAAGTGACATAGCAATAAAAGTAAAAAGTAAGAACTTGAAAGTATAAATATTAATAATAAACAATTATGCCAAATTTTGTCGAAATTCTTGTGTAAATAGAATAAAATAACATGTCTATTGATGCAGAGTAGAAGAAGTGCAACAATTAATCATTATTGGTCTGACCAAAAAAGGTCAAAAATTTCGCCCTAGTGACTGGGCAGAGCGTTTGGCAGGTGTAATGGCGCAATTTCGTCCACCCGGATTGCAACAAAGCCATATCGCTTATTCCCCTTATGTTATTCCTAGTGATTTTAATGGGAATAAATGTTTGATAGTTGATGAACGCCTACGCCAATTAGAGCCTAGAGCATGGAAGTTTGTTAATGATTTTGCTGTAGATAATGATCTTACTATTGAGTTAAAGGGTGAACCTGAGTTTGATTAAGGTCCTATTCTTTTTGTGTCGATTTAGAGAGCTCTTAAGTGTTTACTTAAGGGCTTTTTTAATGACCTTAAAAGAATGAGAGGAGGGTGCTTTTTTTAGCAAAGAGTTTAGCTAGAGAGGAGAAATAAGGCTAACTGGATAGCATAAAGATATCTAATAGATAGATAATGCTGAAAATAAAGTGAGGGGAAAAGAGGAGGGTGATTATATTAAGAGAAGTTGAGAGATTAAGGCTTCAAGATTAAGAAAAAGTCGTGCGATTAAGGTTTAAAGAAAAATCAGGAAAGAAAAAAAGACGCCATCTTAAATAGCGTCTTTTTTATGCTGAACCCTAGCGTAGATAATTATTTATAGAGGACTATCTGCGCACAACTTAATATGTGAGCAATGAAAATTAAGCTAGGGCTTTAATAGCTGCAGCCAAACGGCTTTTATGACGAGCAGCTTTGTTTTTGTGAATGATTTTCTTATCAGCAACGCGATCAATTACGCTAGTTGCACGAGAGAAAACTTCATTCGCTTTAGCTTGATCGCCGGCTTCGATAGCTTGGCGAACGCGCTTAATTGATGTACGTAGTAAAGAACGTAAGCTAGAGTTGTGTTTGTTTTGTGCTACAGCTTGGCGAGCACGTTTACGAGCTTGGGCAGTATTGGCCATATGTGTATCTTCTATTAAGTTAATTCAGCAAAGCTAGTATTCTAACAGTAAGTATTTAATAACGCAAGGATTTTGCACTTTTGTTGTCTAAAAACCTAAGTTTAAGGGTAAAAACTGTGATTTTTTAATCTTCTTTGCCAGAGAAACTTATGATTCGATTTTATAATAGACAGCCGAAGGAGTAATGAATGGATGTAAATATAATTGCGACATTAACAATAACATTTTTGGCTGTTATATTGTTTGCTACAGAAAAAATTCGTATGGATGCCGTAGCCATAATAGTATTGGTTTTATTGGTGATAACTCATCAGGTCTCGGTCGATGAAGCTATTGCAGGTTTTAGTAACTCAGCTACTATTACTGTGGCGGCTATGTTTGTGTTAGCGACTGGATTACAAAAAAGTGGTGCTTTGGATGGTATTGGTGCTTTATTGGGCAAAGCAAAATCAGCATGGATTTTTTTATTGATTCTGCTCATGATTACTTCTGTTATATCCCCTTTTGTTAATAACACCGCTGTAGTTGCTGTATTTATTCCAATTGTTATTTCGGCTTGTCAGCAAATCAAATTATCACCGTCAAAAGCGTTGATTCCTCTATCTTTTGTTTCACAAATGGCAGGAGTATCTACTCTTATAGGTACATCAACGAACTTATTGGTGAATTCTATTGCTATTCAACAGGGACATAAAGGGTTTGGAATGTTCGATTTCACACCGATGGGAGTGATTTTTTTAGTAGTCGGGGGAGTTTATTTACTCTTTATCAGTAAATGGTTGCTACCTGATACGCATGCCAAAATCGAAGATGAGTTAGGGTTTGGTAAGTATGTTGTAGAGCTAAAAATACTTGCATCATCACCGCTTATTAATAAATTAGCTGATGACGAAAAATTGAATGAAAACTTCAATGTTTATATTCTTGGCTTATTACGTAATGGTGAGAAGCTATCTACGCCATCCCATCAAGAACTACAAGAGAATGATATTTTGTTGGTGCGAGGAGAGGTTGAAGATATTTTAAAGTTGGTCGCTAAGTATGAATTAGCACATAGCTCAGGGTATCAAGACTTAAATCCTCAAGACAAACAACATCAGTTACGCATTGCAGAGGTAATGATTGCGCCTAATTCAAAATGGATTGGTACAAATGTCTCATTATTGATGCGGGTATGGAATAAAGATTGTCGTGTATGGGGAATACAGCGACGAGGCAATGTGGTTAGAGAACGTTTGCGAGATATTTCTTTAAGGGTAGGGGATATTTTATTATTGACCTTGCCTGAAATAGATATCAGTGATTTACGACAGGATAATCATTTTATTTTGTTGTCAGAAGGTAGTGTTCGGCAAGGTAAGAATTGGCGTGCTAAATTTGCTTTATGTGTCATGGGGGCTGTAGTTTTATTGGCAGCTCTGAATATAGTACCTATCGTGATTACGTCATTAATAGGTGCTGTAGCGATGGTAATGGTTGGTTGTTTGTCGGCAGAGGATGCTTATGACAGCATTGATTGGCGTATTATTATTGTCTTAGCTGGGTTATTGCCTTTGGGGCAAGCGATGGCGAATAGTGGGGCAGCACAGTTTATTGTCGATAATACCTTGGGGAAAGTACAAGGTTTTGGTCCATTGGTAGTGTTAATCATTCTTTACTTAATGACAATGATTCTAACTGAATTTATGAGTAATGCTGGAACAGCTGTTCTATTAACACCAATTGCCGTTTCGACTGCCAAGGTACTAGGAGTGGATGCTAGCCCCTTTATTGTTGCAGTAGCATTTGCTGCGGCTACTAGTTTTATGACCCCAGTAGGTTATCAAACCAATACTATGGTCTATGGTGCAGGGGGGTATCGATTTATTGATTTCTTAAAGGTCGGCTTACCATTGAATCTTATTTACCTAGTCTTGGGCGCCATATTTATTCCTATATTTTGGCCATTTACCACATAATCGTCTATAAATGATAAATGCCATACTAAAAGGTTATTCAGATATGGCATTTATTTGGTGATAAGTATTTTAAAAAGATATAGGCAATTTACTCATTAATTAAACAAAGTCTCTAGCTTTTGCTTGATTTTATCAGTGTCCTCACCATTAGAACTCAGCAAGCGAGCCTTGCCATCACGATCAAAGATATAAATGCCTTGAGCGTGCATTACTTCATAATTATTGGCATCATCAGCAGATTTAGGTTTCCCAATTTGGTAAGCAACCCGGTATCGTTTAGCGATATCAGCAATTTCTTTTTCTGTGCCTGTCAGGCCTATAGCACCATTATTAAACGCATCTACATAGGCTTGTAGTACTTTTGGTGTATCACGATGAGGGTCAACACTGATAAACACGATTTGCATTGTTTCCATTTGCTCTTTGCTTAGTGAGTTTCTAAGTTCGCTTAATTCAGCCATAGTCGTAGGACAAATATCAGGGCAAGAGGCATAACCAAAGAAAACGAGAACTACCTTACCCTGTAAGTTTTTCTCGGTGAAATGGTCATTATCAATTTTTTTGAGATCAAATTTTAAATCAGGTAAGTTTCCCTTAATATCATAAATAGTAGTTTCAGCTAATACGGCTGTGTTTAAAAACAAACTCGCTGATAAAGAGAGAGCTGTAAAAATTGTTTTGATTTTAAACATTTTAATCCTCAATTAATATCATAAGGTTAAATATTCTCTAGCATGCCATTATGACGCAATAATGCCTCTGGTTGAGGATCTCTACCTCTGTAAGCTTTAAAGAATTCCGCTGCAGGCATAGAACCTCCTACCGCTAGAATTTTGTCTTTGAATTGACGTCCAATATCAGGATTGACAGTACTACCTTGTGGAGTGCGGTTTTCTTCGAATAGGCTATAGGCATCAGCTGATAAAACCTCAGCCCATTTATAGCTATAATAACCAGCCCCATAGCCTCCAGCAAATAAATGAGAGAAGTTATGAGGAAATCTATTCCATGTGGGAGGAATAATAACAGCTACTTCTTGGCGTACTTGATTTAAGATATCTAGTACATCTTGGATGGTTAGTTTCTCTGTTTTTTGGTGGATAAGCATATCAAAAAGAGCAAATTCGATTTGTCGAACAGTTTGCATACCACTTTGGAAATTTTTGGCAGCTAGCATTTTTGCAAACAAATCATGAGGTAGTTTTTGGTTGGTTTCCCAATGACGAGTCATTGGCTCCATTACTTCCCATTCCCATACAAAGTTTTCCATAAACTGAGAAGGGAGTTCGATAGCATCCCACTCTACACTAGAGAAAGGTGAAGCAGCAGGCTCTTTAACTTTTGATAATAAAGCATGTAGTGCATGTCCACTCTCATGGAATAAGGTGATCAAATCATCTGGTGACAAGAGGGCAGGTTTGTTTGCTGTTGGAGGGGTAAAGTTACATGTCAAATAGACAATTGGCGTAATGGTATTGTCATTATAAATATGACGACTTCTTTCAGAACCAACCCATGCGCCACTTTGCTTGCCTACACGGGCATAAAGATCAAAATAAATGTATCCAATGGTTTGGTTATTTTCTTGTACGGCAAAAACCTTGACATCAGGATGCCATGTTGAAATAGCAATAGGAGCAAAATCAACTTGGTAAAGCGTTTTAACAATAGCAAAAAAGCCTTTTAATACAGTATCCTCAGGGAGATATTGTTTGATTTCTTCATCAGAATAGGTGTATTTTTGTTGTCTTAGCTGCTCGGACACATAGGCATAGTCCCATGGATTTAATGAGTCAATGGCTAATTTTTCTTTAGCAAAGGCTTTGAGTGTATCTATATCTTTTAAGGCATAAGGTTTGGCTCGACTGGCTAAATCGCGTAAGAAGCTGATAACTTGTTCTGCTGTGTTAGCCATACGTGTTTCCAACTGCATATCGGCAAAATTTTTGAACCCGAGCAAGTGTGATTCTTCTTGGCGTAAACGTAATAATTGTTCAATATTGTCAGAGTTGTCAAAACGGGTATCACCTTGGTCAGAGGCAATAGTGCTATAACCACGGTACATAATTTCACGTAGCTTGCCATTTCGTGCATATTGCATAACAGGAAGATAAGACGGCATCTTTAGGGTAAATTTATAGCCATCTTTGCCATCGGCTTTAGCTGCCTCAGCTGCAGCAACTAGAGTATCTTCAGGAATGCCAGTTAGTTCATCCTTAGAAAGTACATAGTGTGCCCAATTATCAACTGCATCTAAAGAGTTTTCGCTAAATTTTTGTGATGTGTTAGCAAGTTGCTCGCTAATTTGTGCATAACGTTCCTTATCATTTCCTTCAAGTTCTACACCACTTAATTTAAAATCTCGAAGAGCAAGTGTAATTACACGTTGTTGACTGAGACTTAATGTGTCAAACTCTGCTGAATTATGTAATGCTTTATAGTGATGATAGAGGTCTTTGTTTAAGCCAATCCATGTTGAATACTCAGTGATAATCGGTAGGATTTCATTGTAGGCAGCTCTTAATTCAGGCGTATTTACCACTGAATTAAGATGGTTTACGACATTCCATGCACGCCATAATTGTGAAGAATTTACGGCTAGAAACTCTACAAAACTGTCCCATGTCAATGGTGCAGGTCTTGCAGCGATTTCTTCAATAAGCGCTTTGTTCTCAGTTAATAACTGTTTTATGGCGGGGACGATATGCTCTGTTTTTATTGAGGAGTAATCGATAAATTCTGTGACTGGAACGAGTAATGGATTATTGCTTGTCATTGTATTCTTGCCTGAATTGATAAGTTTTATTGTCGTGTACTAATTGTGCTTTAGCCCTAGCGTTAAAATTAACTTGATTATGAATCAACGAATGCTTCCTAAGCAGAGAAGGGCTTATTGCTAAAGCTAAAGGGTGGTTTCTTCTAAAAGAAAGTAAACCACCGTTATGACACTATAAGATAGGGATGTTAGGCTGTTTTTAAAGAGCGCTCTGCTGATTCAATTGTATTAACCAACAGCATGACAATTGTCATAGGTCCTACGCCCCCAGGAACTGGTGTGATGGCACTAGCCACTTCTGATGCAGATGAAAACTCTACATCGCCTTTTAATTTACCATCTGCCATACGATTAATTCCTACGTCAATGACAACAGCACCAGGTTTAATCATATCGCCGGTAATCATTTCTGCTCGACCAGTGGCTACCACAAGAATATCAGCACGTTTTGTATGTGCAGCTAGATCTCTGGTCTTTGAATTGCAAATAGTGACGGTTGCACCTTCTTTTTGCAGCAATAGAGCCATAGGCTTACCAACAATATTGCTAGCACCTACAATAACAGCCTCAGCACCACGTAGATTTACTTTTTGTGCTTCAAGCATTTTCATCACACCATATGGCGTGCAAGGAATAAAGCGTGGATTGCCTGTCATCAAGGATCCAGCATTGCTCACATGGAAACCGTCAACATCTTTTTCGGGTGCAATAGTATCAATGACTGTATTGGTATCAATATGTTTAGGCAGTGGTAGTTGCACTAAAATACCATGTAAATCTTTCTGTTGATTGAGTTTGCGAATTTCTGTTAACAATTGTTCTTGTGTAATTTCAGCAGGAAAACGCAACACCTCACTTTTCAACCCCAAGCTAGTGAAGGTATTGTGTTTACTATTCACATAAACTGCTGATGCAGGGTCATCTCCTACTAAAATGACAGTGAGAGCAGGGGTAATGTGGTTTGCTTTTAGGTGTTGGATTCTTTCACTTAAATTTTGTTTAATTGAATTGGCAAGTGCTTTACCATCAATGATAGCTGCTGACATAATAATCCTTTAAAAATACTATTGATTATTAGAGGCGTGCAGAGCCACTTTCATCAGGTCAGCCACAGTAGATACTTGTAGCTTTTCCATGATGTTTGCTCGATGCGCTTCTACTGTTTTGATACTGATGTTCAAATCATCAGCAATTTGTTTGTTTAAACGACCAGCTACAATTCTACCAAGGACTTGTTGCTCTCTAGAAGTTAAGCGGTTGAGTAATTCCTCATTAGCACGTTGGCTTTGAGCAACAGATGCACGTTCAATAGCCTCACGTGTTAAGTTAGAAATTACTTCTTGGATATCGGCTAGATTGAAAGGTTTTTCGATAAAATCTACAGCACCTTTTTTCATGGTGTTTACAACCATTGGTACATTGCCGTGACCCGTGATGAATACAATAGGAATATTGGCTTTACGAGCATTGAGTTCTTCTTGTAATTGTAATCCTGTCATCCCTGGCATACGGACATCGGTAATAAGAATACTAACGATAGTTGGATCATATTTTTCGAGGAATTCTTCACCACTAGCAAACGTTAGCACTTCATGTCCATTGGTTTCTAATAGGAAACGTAAGGAGTCTCTTACGGCATCATCGTCATCTACAATATAAATAGTGCTACTGCTATTTGTCATTATTGATTTCCTCTACTGTGGTTAATTTATCTTTGCTATCTGTATAAGCAAAGGGTATTTTAAACGTAAATATAGTACCACCTTCTGGGTTAGAAGTTGCCCATAATTGACCATTATGAGATTCAATAATGGTTCGGCAAATATTTAATCCCATGCCCAAACCTTCTGTTTTGGTACTAAAAAAGGGTTCAAAAAGTCTATCTGGTTCTTTGAGCCCATGCCCACGATCCACAACGGATACTTCAGCGTGCCGATCGACTTTTTTTACAAAAACCTTGATAGCGGGTTCTTCGCTCTGTTGCATGGCCTCTAGACCATTTTTAATCAGATTGAGTAAGACTTGCTCGATAAGAATAGGATCCGCAAATACATCGGGGAGATTTTCTTCAATATGACAGTCAATTTGCTTACCATATTTACGGGCATCTAATTCTGCTAAGTCTAAGGTATTTGATAGAATGCGATTAATAGAGACTTTTTGTCTGCGTGGATCACTGCGTTTGACAAAAGCCTTAATACGACTAATAATTTTGCCAGCACGTTCAGCTTGTGAGGCTGATTTTTCTAGCGCAGTAATTAGCATTGGGTTATCAGTTTGACCTGCTTTCAATAGGCCAATGGCTGCCGTATTGTAGTTAACAATAGCCGTTAATGGTTGGTTTAACTCATGTGCTAACGTAGAGGCCATTTCCCCCATTGTTGTTAAGCGACTAGTAATTTGAATTTTTTCTTGTTTGAGTCCTTGATTCTTCTTCAAATTTTAATCTTTCGGTAATATCTCGAGCAACTTGAAGCCTAACTTTTCGTCCATCAGTCCAACTTAGTGTGCGATGATGCACTTCAAACCAAATATTAACTAAGGGGATAAAGTATTGATTAACACCGTCAATATTTTCTTTACTCTGTTTTAGTAGTTCTTGATGTCCATAGGGTTGAGAGCCGAATAAACGACGATAGGTACGATTAGCAAAAAGAATTTCAATTCCATTAGGCGTATCGGCAGCGACTGAAATAGCATCATCTAAACTTTCTAATACGGTCATAAAGCGTTCGTGTGCGGCGGAAAGTGCTTCACGTACACGTTTAGGTTCAGTAATGTCTGTCATAGAGGTCATCCAACCTATTTGATGACCGTCAGGATTACGCATGGGAGAAACATACATACGAGCAGTAAAGTGTGTTCCATCACGGCGTTGGACTTCAAGCTCTAGACCAGAACTTGGCGTTTTGCCGGTTAATACTAGTTCCATGGTGCGCATATGTTCTTGGTGTTTACCGGGAATCCAATAAGGATATGGCTGAGTAGACCCTACCAAGCTAGTTTCATCCCAACCAATGAGGCGACAAAAAGCCGGATTGACATAGATGATGCGTCCTTGCATATCAATCACTCGCATCCCTGTGGACATGGAGTTTTCCATCGCTCGTCGGAAAATAGTTTCAGTTTCAAGCGCTTGTTCAGTATTCGCACGTTGACTGTTAAATCGCCACATCAGGAATAAACTAGAAAATAATTAGAACAGATAAGGCAATAATAATGAGGTTTAATAGTCGTTGCAATCCTTCGTTATTATCGACAAAATAGGGTAATAGATTAGTCTGAATTTGTTGTAGACTAAAAAATGCAATCATGACGACTGTATATAGCAAAATCACGAAAACTGGTGCAATCCAATAAAAACGTCGAGGCTTTGTTGCATAGTTCAATGACTTACTGATTAAGTTCTTGTGGCTGTGGTCATTCATAATGTTTTTTAATCTTTCCTAGATTATCTAATTGTACAAAAACACGTATCATCGTTGTGTGCTTTTGCGGAATTAATAAATTGCTAGTTATATAAAGCATCAATGAGGTATAAATTTCTCATAATATGGTAATCAATCTCATTATATAAAAAAAGAAGTATTTAATCTTAATTAGCGTCATAAAAGTATGGCATAATCGGGTGAATAAGTTGAGTTTCCTATGAGAAAGGCGTTAAGGCTTTTTCTTTGGGGGTGACTTGTAAACAAAAAAACGATTTTAATAGGAGCAATGCATGGCTACGAATGAAAAAACACAAGACGTAGATGCCGTAGAAACCAAAGAATGGTTAGAAGCTTTAGAAGCGATTCTTGATAGAGAAGGTCCGGAGAGAGCACACTTTATTATTGAGCAATTAACAGATCTTGCTCGTCGTTCTGGCTCAAATATTCCTTATTCTCCAAATACGGCTTATGTTAATACAATTCCGCCAGGATTAGAGCCACCAAATCCAGGTAACTTAGAGCTAGAAGCTCGCATTCGTGCTTATGTTCGTTGGAATGCGATGGCGATGGTTGTTCGTGCAAACCGTATTGATTCTGATGACGGTGGTAGTCTAGGTGGTCACATTGCTTCTTTTGCTTCGTTAGCTACTATGATTGGTTGCGGTCAGCATCACTTCTGGCATGCAGAGACAGAGGATCATGGTGGTGACTTAGTGTATTTCCAAGGTCATTCATCACCAGGTGTTTATGCGCGTGCCTTTTTAGAAGGACGTATTTCCGAAGAGCAATTAGATAATTTCCGTCAAGAAGTTGACGGCAAAGGCTTGCCTTCTTATCCACATCCAAAATTATTGCCAGATTTTTGGCAATTTCCGACAGTATCAATGGGTTTAGGTCCAATGATGGCGATTTATCAAGCCCGTTTCCTTAAATATTTACATGCACGTGGTATTGCGGATACCTCAAAACGTAAAGTATGGTGCTTCTGCGGTGATGGTGAGATGGATGAACCAGAATCTTTAGGTGCAATCAGTTTAGCGGCACGTGAGAAATTAGATAATCTAATTTTCGTGATTAACTGTAACTTGCAACGTCTAGATGGCCCAGTTCGTGGTAACGGTAAAATTATCCAAGAATTAGAGGGTGATTTCCGTGGTAGTGGTTGGAATGTTATTAAGCTTATCTGGGGTAGTTATTGGGATCCACTGTTAGCACGTGATAAATCAGGCGCTTTACGTAAAATTATGGAAGAGACCGTTGACGGTGAGTACCAAGCCTATAAAGCGAATGACGGTGCTTTTGTGCGTGAGCATTTCTTTGGTAAAGATCCACGTACATTAGAAATGGTTAGCCGAATGAGCGATGAAGAAATTTGGCGTTTAAATCGTGGCGGTCATGACCCTAACAAGGTGTATGCAGCGTTTGATGCGGCAATGAAGACCGAAGGACAACCAACAGTAATTCTTGCTAAAACAATTAAAGGATACGGTTTAGGTCAAGTCGCTCAAGGTAAGAACCCTGCACACCAACAGAAAAAGCTAGATGATGAAGCCGTTCGCGAATTCCGTGACCGTTTCAATATTCCTATTCCAGACGACAAAATTAGTGAAATCCCATATTTCAAACCATCAGAAGATTCTGCTGAGATGAAGTATTTACGTGAACACCGTGAAAAATTAGGTGGTTACTATCCTCGTCGTCGTGAGCGTGCTGAAGAGAAATTCAAAGTACCGAACTTAGATGTGTTTAAGGCAATTTTAGAGCCAACGACAGAGGGTCGTAGTATTTCAACAACGCAAGCATTTGTGCGTTTCTTAAATCAATTGTTGCGTGATAAAGACTTAGGTGAACGTGTTGTACCTATCCTATCTGATGAGTCTCGCACTTTCGGTATGGAAGGTTTATTCCGTCAAATCGGTATTTATGCACCAGAAGGTCAAAAATATGTGCCTGTAGATAAAAATCAGGTGATGTATTACCGAGAAACAGCCAACGGACAATTGCTACAAGAAGGGATTAATGAAGCAGGGGCATTGTGTTCATGGATTGCAGCGGCGACATCGTACTCGACCAACAACCGCATTATGATCCCATTCTTTATTTATTATTCAATGTTTGGTTTCCAACGTATTGGTGATTTTGCTTGGGCGGCAGGTGATATGCAAGCACGAGGCTTCCTATTAGGCGGTACGGCTGGTAGAACAACATTGAATGGTGAAGGTCTACAGCATGAAGATGGTCATAGTCATATGCTTTCTTCTACAATTCCAAATTGTGTTTCTTATGACCCTACTTATGCACATGAGGTTGCTGTGATTATGCAACACGGTTTAAAACGTATGGTTGAAGATCAAGAAAATGTTTTCTACTACATCACATTGATGAACGAAAACTACGCTCATCCTGGTCTTAAAGAGGGTGATGAAGAAGCCATTATTAAAGGTATGTATAAACTTAAAGAGGGTGCGGTAGGTGACTTACGTGTCCAATTATTAGGTTCAGGCACCATCTTACGTGAAGTAGAAGAAGCTCAACTCATGTTAGAGAAAGACTGGGGTGTAGCTGCTGATGTTTGGTCTTGCCCAAGCTTTACAGAGCTACGTCGTGACGGTTTGGATTGTAATCGTGAAAACTTATTGAATCCAACTGCTACACCAAAAGTTCCTTTTGTCACTACACAGTTGCAAAATACTCAAGGTCCCGTGATTGCATCATCTGACTACATGAAGATCTTTGCTGATCAAATTCGTGAGTTTATCCCTGCTGGCCGTACATATCGAGTATTAGGTACAGACGGCTTTGGTCGTTCAGATTTCCGTTTCAAATTACGTAATCACTTTGAAGTGGATCGTTATTTTGTGGTTATTGCTGCCTTAAAAGCATTGGCTGATGAAGGTAAACTACCTGCTGAAAAAGTGCAAGAAGCGATTGCTAAATATGGCATTAATGTCAATAAAGCTAATCCACATCACGCGTAAATTTAATTGAATTTGGGCAAAGTGAAGCAAGTTTCTTTGCCCTCACCAAAAGGAATATGAGAATGAGTCAATTAGTACAAGTCAAGGTACCTGATATAGGTGATTTTGATGAAGTTGAAGTCATTGAGCTGTTAGTCAAGGTAGGGGATACTATTGCTACTGAGCAAAGTTTGATTACTGTAGAATCTGATAAAGCATCTATGGAAATTCCTAGCGATACAGCTGGTGTTGTTAAATCCATTGCCGTCAATGTTGGTGCTAAAGTTAAGCAAGGTAGCGTTATTCTTGAGGTGGAAGCAAATGATAATGTCTCCACCACAGAAACAAAAGCAGAAAACCCAGCGACACCTGCAGTACAGGAAAAAGTAGCTGAGCCAGTTATCGCTACTGCATCTGCACCTGAGAAAGCCTCTGTAGCAGGTGGTTTAGTAGATGTAGTAGTTCCAGATATTGGCGACTTTGATGAGGTAGATGTCATAGAAGTGATGGTTGCCGTTGGTGATGATATCAAAGAAGAACAAAGCTTGATTACTGTAGAGTCAGATAAAGCTTCAATGGAAATACCTTCAAGTCATGCAGGTAAAATTGTTGAATTGAAGGTGAAAGTAGGTGATAAAGTTAAGAAAGGAACTTTAATTGCTAAGGTTGAATCAACTCAAGCTAGCCCTGTAGTGAGCACGGCTAATGCTGCCCCTACAGAGCCAACACCAATAGAGTCAAGCTCTCAAACTGTAGTAGCACCAGTTCAAGCCTCAAAAGAGCCTCCTCGGCAATCCCCAACGGCCTCTTATGCATTAAGTGGTGCAGAGTATAGGAACTTGCCTCATGCTTCTCCTTCTGTTCGTCAATTTGCTCGTGAGTTGGGCGTTGATTTAACACAGGTTAAAGGGACTGGACGTAAAGATAGAATCACAGCAGATGATGTACGTGCCTTTGTTAAAGCAGCATTATCTGTGGCTCCTAATAACAATGTGAGTGCTGGAAGTAGTACTGTCGGTGGTGGTTTATCTGTCTTGGATTGGCCTAAAGTTGATTTCACTAAATTTGGTCCAATTCAAACGAAACCGCTTTCTCGGATTAAGAAAATTTCTGGTGCTAATTTACATCGTAACTGGGTCATGATTCCTCATGTGACTAATAACGATGAAGCAGACATTACTGACTTAGAAGCTTTCCGCGTACAATTGAATAAAGAGTATGAAAAGGCTGGTGTGAAATTCACTATGCTAGCTTTCTTGATTAAAGCTGTTGTTCAATGTCTGAAAAAATTCCCTGAATTTAATGCCTCTTTAGATGGCGATAATCTTGTTTTAAAAGAGTACTACCATATTGGCTTTGCTGCAGATACACCGAATGGTTTGGTGGTTCCTGTGATTAGAGATGCAGATAAAAAATCAGTTTCAGATATTGCTAAGGAAACAGCCGAGTTGGCTAAATTAGCACGCGAAGGCAAATTATCACCAGCACAAATGCAAGGAGGATGTTTCTCTATTTCATCATTAGGTGGTATTGGCGGTACTCATTTTACACCAATTATCAATGCGCCTGAGGTTGCTATTCTTGGCGTGAGTCGTTCATATCAAAAACCAGTATGGGACGGTGAAGCATTTGTACCACGCTTAACAATGCCATTGTCATTGTCATATGATCATCGAGTCATTGATGGTGCAGCTGCCGCTCGTTTTAATGTTTACTTGTCTCAATTATTAAGCGACTTCCGTCGTGCATTAGTGTAAGAGGGGTAGCTAATATGAGTACAGAAATTAAAGTGCCAGATATTGGCGATTTTGATGAGGTTGAGGTCATTGAGATTCTGGTTAACGTGGGTGATACCATCAAACCAGAGCAAAGCTTGATTACTGTTGAATCCGATAAAGCATCGATGGAAATCCCCGCTGATGTTGGTGGTGTTGTCAAGGCTATTAATGTGAAGCTAGGTGATAAAGTGAAGCAGGGCAGTGTTGTACTTACTGTAGAGGCAGATTCTGCTACAGCTCAACAGGCACCAGCCCCAAAGACAGAAACATCAGTAGCTAAGACTGAAGTCAGCCCTCAAAAAGCAACTGAACAAGCAGTTGTTGCGCCTGCAGGAGTAAAGTCTAATGCAGGTGATGATGCCTATGATGTGGTGGTGTTAGGAGCAGGTCCTGGTGGCTATTCCGCGGCATTTAGAGCGGCAGACTTGGGTTTAAAAGTAGCTTTAATTGAGCGCTACTCGACCCTGGGTGGAGTATGCTTAAATGTAGGTTGTATTCCATCTAAAGCGTTGTTACACAATGTCGCTGTCTTGGAAGAGGCTAAACATTTAGCTGCAAATGGTATTAGTTTTGCTGAGCCTACTGTTGATTTAGATAAACTGCGTGCTTATAAAGATAATGTAGTAGCCAAATTAACAGGTGGTCTAAGTGGTATGGCTAAAGCACGTAAAGTCACGATTATTACGGGCACAGCACAATTTAAAGATGATCACCATTTTGTCGTAGAACTTACTGCAGGCGGTACACAGGAAGTTGCTTTTAAAAATGCTATTATTGCTGCGGGTAGTCAATCGGTGAAATTGCCTTTTTTACCAGAGGATGATCGTATTATTGATTCAACTGGTGCATTGGCTCTCAAATCTATTCCACAAAAAATGCTTATCATTGGCGGTGGTATTATTGGTTTAGAGATGGGTACAGTCTATTCTGCATTAGGAGCGAGATTAGATGTTGTGGAAATGATGGATGGTTTAATGCAAGGCGCTGACCGCGATTTGGTTAAAGTCTGGCAGAAAAAGAATGAACATCGTTTTGATAATATTATGATCAAAACCAAAACTGTTGGTGCAGAGGCTAAGAGTGATGGTATTTATGTGACGTTTGAAGGGGAAGGTGCTCCTAAAGAACCACAACGTTATGATTTAGTCTTACAAGCTGTGGGACGCTCTCCAAATGGTAAAAAAATTGCTGCTGACAAGGCTGGCGTTATTGTGAATGAACGAGGTTTTATTCCTGTGGATGCGCAGATGCGCACAAATGTGCCTCATATTTTTGCCATAGGTGATATCGTTGGACAACCAATGCTAGCTCATAAAGCTGTACATGAGGCTCATGTAGCGGCAGAGGTTATTGCAGGACAAAAAACAGTATTTGATGCTCGTGTAATTCCGGGCGTTGCATTTACTGATCCGGAAGTGGCTTGGGTTGGACTAACTGAAGATCAAGCGAAAGCACAAGGCATTAAAATTGAGAAAGGGGTATTCCCATGGGCTGCCTCAGGTCGTGCTATTGCCAATGGTCGTGACGAAGGCTTTACTAAGCTTATTTTTGATGCGGAAACTCATCGCTTACTTGGTGGTGCGATTGTGGGCACGCATGCGGGTGATTTGATTAGTGAAATTTGCTTGGCGGTAGAAATGGGGGCAGATGCTACGGATATTGGCAAAACGATCCACCCACATCCTACGCTAGGAGAGTCAGTCGGTATGGCAGCAGAAGTAGCTCATGGTAGTTGTACTGACTTACCCCCGCAGAAAAAACGTTAAGCGTTAATTCGTTGAGTGGTAGTAAAAAAGGCTCTGGTTAGATGACTAGAGCCTTTTGAGTATTCAGAGTGAACATAATTTTGAGCCAGTTGCTGTTATCCTATTTAACGCTGACATTTTTTACAAAAAAATGTCCCTCTTTGCCCAATAGTCGTTTTTTGAATAGGTGTTTGACAAATTTTGCAGGGTTGACCATCACGACCATAGACAAAATATGTTTGCTGGAAATAACCACTTTTTCCGTCACTATCAACAAAATCTTTGAGAGTACTTCCTCCTAGTGCAATGGATTTCTCCAATACATCTTTAACACACTCTACCAGGCGAACACACTCTTTTTTGGTTAGACGGTTAGCCGGGCGAGTGGGGCGAACTTTGGCATGAAATAGGCTTTCATTCGTGTAGATATTACCCACACCAACGACAACAGAATTGTCCATTAAGGCTGTTTTAATTGGTCGTTTTTGGGTTTTTAAGCAGTCATAAAGATAATCACCATTAAAGTCATCGCTAAGTGGCTCTGGTCCTAGTTGACTAAGTAATGTATGCTGTTGATTTAAATCATTCCATAAAATGGCACCAAATCGTCTAGGATCGTGGTAGCGAAGAGCAGTACCGTCCTCAAAAATAATATCTACATGGTCATGTTTTGATGCAGATGGTATAGGGGAGTGAAAAATGCGTAAACTCCCCGACATACCTAGATGGATAATTAGGTCACCTGTATTGAAATGGATTAACAAGTATTTTGCTCGTCGTGTACAGCCTAGTACTTTATTTTGACATAATAAGTCATTAAGATTATCGGGAATCAGCCAGCGAAGTCTAGGCTGTCGGATAATAGTTGATGATATTTTTTTGTTGAGGATGTAAGGGGTAATTCCACGTAGGGTGGTTTCCACTTCAGGTAATTCGGGCATCTGTTAAACCAATATTTTATTCACGTTTAGTATAGGGTTGAAATAAGTTTTTTTCTTAGTGTAAGTTTAATACTTATATTTGGATTAAACTAAAGTTGGTTTATGTCTCAATAGATTTTATAGGATATATTATGAATAATGGCTCAACAACTACAAATTTAAGTTTTGTAACGCGTTTTTTCCACTGGTTAATTGCTTTAGCCATAATTGGCATGTTGATATTCGGTTTCTTACTAGATGATTTTAAGGAATATAGTGGTTTACATAAATCTATTGGTGCAATTATCTTTGTCGTAGCTACCTGTAGAATATTATGGCGTATTAAAGAAGGATGGCCTACTCCTGTGAATATGGGAGTGCCGCAGTGGAATCTAACCCTTGCAAAAGTTACCCATTGGATACTGATATTGCTCACTGTCTTATTACCTTTAAGTGGTATGTGTATGTCAGTGGCTGCGGGTCGTGGTTTAAATGTGTTTGGTGCTGAAATTTTTGCTTCTAATATAGTAGACGGTAAGGCGGTAGCATTGAATCCCTCGTTAGCAGGTTTTGCTAATGATATGCATGAAACGTTGCCAGTAGTGTTAATTATTATGTTGGTATTGCATATTGTTGGAGCCCTTTATCATCACGTCGTTTTAAAAGACCGTACATTATCTAGAATGATGGGTCACTAAAATGATTTAATACTCAATTCCATGGTAAGGCTGTGTTAAAATGTAGACTTTTCTGCATTACACAGCCTATATTTATTATGTCTGTTCCAACACTACATAGTTCTTTACAAGAGTGGCTTACTTATTTAGAAACTCTTCATCCCAAAACAATTGATTTAGGTCTAGAGAGAATACGTCCAGTAGCGGACAAGCTGGGGTTAAATCAATGGCATGGTAAAAAAATCATTGTTGCAGGTACAAATGGCAAAGGTTCAACTTGTGCTATGTTAGAGGCGATTTATTTATCTGCGGGTTATAAAGCAGGTATGTATACTTCGCCACATTTGATTAAGTTTAATGAACGTATTCGTATTAATGGTGAGTATGCTTCAGATGAGGCAATTATTGCAAAATTTGCTGAAATTGAAGTTGCACGAGGGGATATCACATTAAGTTATTTTGAATATACAACACTGGCAGCATTCTTACTTTTTAAAGAAGCAGAATTAGATATATCTATTCTTGAAGTGGGTTTAGGTGGGCGTCTTGATGTGGTTAATTTGATTGATGCTGACTGTGCGATTGTGACTAGTGTGGATATTGATCACACCGAATATTTGGGGAATACGAGAGAAGCTATAGGTTGGGAAAAAGCTCATGTCTTTAGAACTGGCAAACCCGCTATTTGTAGTGATCCAGAGCCTCCTGAAAGTTTACTTAATTATGCTAAAGAAATCGGTGCTGATTTATGGCTGTTTGGTCGTGATTTTAATTATGATGGGGATAAACAGCAGTGGGCATTTGCTGGTAGAGGTGGTAGGAAAAGTGCTCTTACATATCCTGCGCTAAGAGGAGCAAATCAGTTGCTTAATGCATCGGCGGCTTTGGCGGCAATTGAAGCACTTAAGCCGCATTTAGCGGTTCCAATTCAAGCAATACGAGAAGGGTTGTTACTTGTAACTTGGCCTGGTAGATTTCAAATTTTACCAGGTCAACCAACAACGATTCTAGATGTTGCTCATAATCCTCATGCGGCAGCAGTATTAGCACATAACCTATATAGTATGTCTTATTTTCCTTATACCTATGCAGTTTTAGGTATGCTGAAAGACAAAGATGCTGTAGAAGTTATTCAAAAATTTAAAGGCATTGTTGATTATTGGTATGTTACCGACTTGCCAGGTCCTAGAGGAAGAAAAGGGCAGGAATTAGCCGACATCATCAATACAAACCTACCTAAAGATAGCCAAGGTTTACCGACAGTAGAAGTATGTGCTTCTCCAGAAGAGGCTTATCAAAAGGTCAAAGAAAAAGCAAAAAACAATGACAGAATTGTTGTATTTGGTTCTTTTTTAACCGTTTCTGCTGTATTGGACTATATCAATCAGACAAACAACTCATCACTTTAATCAATTAAAGGATTGAAATGGGATTATTTAATAAAAACTCATCACGTACACACATGACTCAACGCAGACCGATTCCACGCTCTGCGCAAGCTGAACATCAAGATAGTGATTTACGATATAAAGCAAAAAGTAAGCTTATTGGTGCCGTAGTTTTAGCTATTTTAGGCGTTATTTTGTTACCGTTTATTTTTTCAAATGACAAACCAATCTCTACAGTGATACAGGAAGGTCAAGCACCTTTGGTAGCACCTAGTGGGGATAATAAAAATGGTTCAACGGGAGCTATTTCTATTTCTACAGCACCTGGTGTAGCATCGGGTCAAAATGTTAATGAAGGTACTGTACAAACAACACCAGCTGAATCGACAACAGCTAATACAAACACAGGAGCAACTGGCACAGAAGAAATTCCTCAAAGCGTTGCAAATGCTGTTGGCACAGGAATACCATCAACTAAAGGTAACTCTTCTACATCAGTACCTTCAACGTCAGTAGCACAAGATACATCTAATCAGCTATCTAACACGACGGGAAATAGCAAAACTGAAGTGGAAGTATCACCAAAATCAGTAGCGCAACAGACGTCAGATAATCAAGTTTCAGTAACTAAAAATACTGAACCAACACAACCAAATAAAGTAGCGAAAAAACCTGAAAATAAAGTTGCTGATAATAAACCAACAGATAAACCTAAAGCAGCTCCCAAAATGGGCAATACGGTTGATAATGTTAAACGTACAGATGATGGTAGCGCTGCGTTAGCATTGCTAGAAGGACGTAAACCAACTGCAGAGAAAACGACAAGTGCAAGTTTCTCTAAAGCACAATCAGCAGCTAAAGAAACGACAGCCAATACTCGTTTAAATGTTCAAGTTGGGGCATTTTCTTCAATTGATGAAGCTAGAGCACAACGTGATCGCTTAAGTAGCGCAGGTGTGTCTAATGCTTTTGTGCAAAGTGCCGTAGTTAATGGTAAACAGACTTATCGTTTACGAGTAGGACCTTTTACCAGTCAAGAATCCGCTCAAGCTGCCTTAACTCGTTTACGTGGATTAGGTCATAGTGGTTTTATTACAGGTAATTAAGCGTGACAGAGTTTGACTATGTAGTATTGGCTGTGTTGGCTTGTTCTGGGCTATTAGGCTTTATGCGAGGGTTTTTGAAAGAAGCCTTTTCGTTAATTGCTTATGTTGCTGCTGGATATGCTGCCATGATGTGGGGACCAAGGGCTATCCCATGGTTTCAGAGTTTATTTGATAATCATTATGTCAGTACGGCAATAGCTTATGCAGTTGTATTTATAGGTGTACTATTATTGGTGGGTTTGCTTAATATTACATTAAGCTCAATGATTTCATACGCTGGTTTAGGTCCAGCAGATAATGGTCTAGGGTTAATTTTTGGCCTTGCTAGAGGTGTTATTATTATTTTAGTGGTGGCTATTTTACTCGGCTATACTGATTTGCCTCAATCAACTTGGTGGCAAAATGCAAAATTTTCAGGAATTGTTGTTGATGCGATTAATCATTTAAAGACATATGTTCCTGCTGAATTCTCAACATATTTACCGTATTAATTTTTAAAGGGTTTCAACGCTATGTGTGGCATCGTGGGTATTTCAGGATTATCACCTGTTAATCAATCAGTTTATGACGCCTTACTTTTATTGCAGCACCGTGGTCAAGATGCTGCGGGTATAGCAACATCAAAAGATAACCATTTTAGTATGTTCAAAGCACATGGTCTGGTACGAGATGTATTTAGAACCAGAAATATGCGTTCCTTGCCGGGTAATACAGGGATTGGGCAAGTTAGATACCCAACAGCAGGGTCTAGTGATAGTATTGATGAGGCTCAGCCATTCTATGTGAATGCCCCGTTTGGTATTACATTTGCTCATAACGGTAACCTAACTAATCCTGATGAATTACGTGAGCAATTATTCAATATTGATAAAAGACATATCAATACTAATTCTGATTCTGAAGTATTGCTAAATATTTTTGCTCATGAACTACAACTTGCCAGTGATAAGCAACTTAACGATCATGAAATGATATTTACAGCGATTAAGGCATTGCACAAACGTGTACGCGGTGCTTATGCGGTAGTGGCTGAAATTACTGGCTTTGGCATGGTAGGCTTTAGAGATGTTAATGGTATTAGACCCTTGTGTTTGGGACAGTTGAAAACAGAAGCAGGGACTGAATATATGCTAGCTTCTGAGTCAGTAGCTCTTGAGGGGTTAGGCTTTGAATTAGTCCGTGATATTGCACCTGGTGAGGCGGTATTTATTGATGAGCAAAAAAATGTTTTTTCAGAACAATGCTCAGATGCCTCAAAATTGAATCCTTGTATTTTTGAGTATGTGTATTTTGCACGCCCTGACTCAACGATTGATGGTGTGAATGTTTATAATGCACGTCTTAAAATGGGGCAATATTTAGCAGCAAAAGTAGCCAAAGAATTAAGATTATCTGATATCGATGTGGTGATGCCAATTCCAGATACCTCTCGACCAGTTGCTATGGAGTTAGCTGCTCGTTTAGGATTAGACTATCGTGAAGGTTTCATCAAAAATCGTTATGTTGGTCGAACCTTTATTATGCCAGGACAATCAGTCCGTAAGAAATCCGTTCGCCAAAAACTAAATGCCATGAGCGTAGAGTTTAAAGATAAAAATATTCTTTTGGTAGATGACTCTATTGTTCGTGGTACAACAAGTCGTGAAATTGTCGATATGGCAAGGGCAGCAGGAGCTAAAAAAGTCTTTTTTGCTTCCGCTGCACCAGCCGTTCGTTTTCCTAATGTATATGGTATCGATATGCCTACCCAACAAGAATTAATTGCCCATAACCGGACGACAGAAGAAGTGTGTGCAGAAATCGGTGCTGACGGTCTTGTTTATCAGGGGCTAGAAGATTTGAAAAAAGCGGTATGGGATATCAATCCTAATATAGCTAATTTTGATACATCATGTTTTGATGGGATATATGTTACGGGTGATATCGATCAGGCTTATTTAGATCGATTAAGTGCACAAAGAGGCAAACCTATAGAGAAAACCTCTGGTAGCATGTCGGTCAATATGGGTGTAGAGAACGATTAAGATGGATATTATTCAAGCACCTATGGCGGGTGCTCAAGATGCCGATTTAACTATTGCTGTCAGTAAGGCAGGGGGGATAGGTTCTTTGCCTGCGGCAATGCTTTCCACGGAAAAACTTGCCACTGAGTTAGAGCGTATTAACTCAAGTCTTGATGGACAGCATTACAACGTCAATTTTTTTGCACATACCTCACCAGACTATAGTGTTACTCAAATTTCTCAATGGCATGCTTTCCTAAAGCCTTATTTAGAAGAGTTTGGCTTGAGTACACAAGATATTCCTACTGGTGTAGGTCGTATGCCATTTAATCAAGAAGGCCTTGCTTTAATACAAGAATTTCGTCCACCTATTGTGAGTTTTCATTTTGGCTTGCCAGATGACTCGTTGCTAGCGACAATTAAAAAGACTGGTGCAGAAATATGGTCGAGTGCGACAACAGTTGCTGAAGCGAAGTATCTTGAGTCGAAAGGGGTGACTAGGATAATCGCCCAAGGGTTAGAAGCAGGTGGCCATAGAGGAATGTTTTTAAGTCAAGACTTATCTGAGCAACTCGGTTTATTTTCATTGTTACCACAGATAGTCGAAGCAGTAAAATGTCCTGTGATTGCAGCAGGTGGTATTGCCGATGCTAAAGGAGTTAATGCCGCTAGGCAATTAGGAGCAAGTGCGGTTCAAGTGGGTACCGCTTTCTTATTAGCAGATGAAGCTAAGATTTCTGCGGCACATAAGCAAGCGTTGCAAAGTGAACAAGCACACCATACGGTCATCACCAATATTCTTAGTGGTCGATATGCTCGTGGTATTATTAATCGGATTATGCGTGAAAATGGTTTAATACATCCTGATGTATTACCTTTCCCTGGAGCAAGTTTAGCGATAGGTATGCTAAAAGCACATGCTGAAGTAAAACACTGTTATGATTTTTCTTCTTTTTGGGCGGGGCAAAGTGCTTTATTGGCTAAATCTGGTAGTGCCGCTGAAATTTTGCAGCGATTAAAAAAGGGCGATGACTAAAAAATGATCTGCACCCCAGAAGTTGGACTAAATCTCTAACTTAGTAAGGTACAGATTTATTATGACTAAAAAGCCAAAGCTAGACTTCTTTCGATGTTACTAGGCTTTGGCTTTTTTGATATAAGCCTTAACTTATAACTTATGGATAGCTTTGTTTAGTGTTTTTTAAGGTAATTGAATAAGTCTTTAGGATTGTCTAGATTAGGGGCTATAGAGATTGCTTGGGCTAAACCAAGTTCTTTAGCGACATCTGTCATGTAGCGAACCGCAGAGAAGTCCTCAATTGCGAAGCCTACTGAGTCAAAAATAGTAATTTCTTCATCACTCGTGCGAGCAGGATTGCCTGAAGCAAATACATTAGATAATAAAGAAACTTCAAAATCTGCAGGCATATTTTGCAATTCTCCTTCAACACGTGTTTGAGGTTCAAATTCAATATAGACCTTACCCATATTTAGGACGCTAGGCTCTAATTCTGTTTTACCTGGACTATCACCACCAACAGCATTAATATGCATCCCTTTTTCTATCATAGAGGCCTTGATGATATGGGCTTTTGAATATTCTGCTGTGACAGTAGTAATAATATCTGCACCTTTTACGGCTTCTTCGACAGAGTCACAGATAGTAATTTGGATAGAAGTATCTTTTAAATTTTCAGCTAATTTTTTGCTAGCTTCTTTATCAATATCAAAAAGTGCTAATTCATTAATACCTAATAGATAATGAAAGGCAAGAGCTTGGAATTCGCTTTGACAGCCATTACCGATAATCGCCATACGTTTGCTATTTTTACGTGCTAAGAATCTAGCAGTCAATGCCGACATAGCCGCTGTTCTAATGGCCGTAGTCAGTGTGAATTCACTAATAACACCTGGTAAGCCAGTTGAGTTATTAATTAATGCACCGAATGCTAAAACAGTTGATAAACCAGACTTAGGATTGTCAGGATGGCAATTAACATATTTAAAGCTATATTGATCTTTGCTGGCGATAGGCATTAATTCTAAAACACCATTGTCTAAGTAACTAGCAACCCTGGCTGATTTGTCAAACTCGTTCCAACGCAAGTAATCCTTAAGGATATAGTCCGCCACTCCTTCAAAAACTTCCTTAAGTCCTTTTTTGCTGACGATTTGTGCAATATCTTGTGGGCTGATTAGAATAGTTGGCAAGCTGCCTTTAATTGCTGATGTACTCATAACGTTGTCCTTAAAATTATAATATATATAGTTTCTCTTATTTTGATGACAATTAAAATGCTAAATTATGCTAATATTTGTCTATATGTTTATCATAATGACAGTATTAATTATTATTTTGATATTTTTATGCATAATTTTGACCAAACAGATCATCAGCTAATTGAATTATTACGAGAAAATGCTCGTTATTCTATTGCTTATTTAGCGAAAAAATTAAAGGTTTCTCGAGGGACAGTTACCAATCGTATTGCTAAACTTGAAGATAATGGCGTCATCAAGGGGTATACGGTGGAGTTACTAGAAGAACATGATACAGAAAGAGTTCATGCTTGGACAAGCATTGCTATTGAGGGTAATATGACTTTATCAGTAGTTAAAGCGTTAAGGGGCGATCCCTGTGTAGCGGCAATGTATGATACAAATGGACGTTGGGATATTCTGGTTGAGTTAAGGGCTCCGTCTTTAGAAGCACTAGGTAAAGCGCTCGAAAGGATTCGATTAATCAAGAATATTAGTAACTCTGAAACAAGTATCCATTTAAAAACGTATTTATAAATGGATAAATGAAAAGGGATAATGTAAAACATTATCCCTTGAGATCATTTAGTATTGATAGCTATCTAATTTAATGGTGATATATACTTTCACTTAATAAGAATAATGCGAAAATAATTCACGGTTATTTTTTCTAAATACAGCAATCAAAGAGAGTAAAGCACAAAGAACAAACATAGCTAATGCCCATAGTGCATAATCAATACCTAATAAGCTCACCTTTGCGTCCATACAAGTAGCAAAAATACCGAATAACCAAGGGAACATAGCATCTAAACCTGTCCATTTTGACATAAATCTGTCCGCAAATGTCATATCACAAGAAACTAAATTAGACGCTACACTATATTGATACCAAGCACTAAGAATCCCTGTAATAGATAGTGAAAAACTTAGAAACGCACAGAGACGAATTAAAAAGAGAGGCTTAAATAGATTGGCTAATAAGCAAATGACGGCGATAGTCAACAAAATAAGTCGTTGCAAGACACACCATGCACACGGTAGCATGCCTAAATAGTGCTGTGAGAATAATGCAAAGCCAACAGCAGCAATACATAGAAAAGCAATAAAATTTAGTATTTTTTGAGAATTCATATTATTTAATTTTTGCAACGTCAGTGTAGAGAGATATTACTAAATCATGGATACCTGCCCATAGAATTTGTACGCCGATGCATAACAAGATAAAGGCTGATAAACGCATGAAAATAGTTGTTCCATTACGTCCTAATCGATGTAGGAATTGTGCCGCAAAGCGTAGGCAAAGATACACAGTTAGTGCTACGCCTAATACACCCAATATAGTACCACTTAAAATAGCAAAGGTATCTGTATTAATTGAGTTAATTTGCAAACTTGCACCCACGGTAATGGCTGCTGCAATAGTTCCTGGACCACAGGTAATCGGAAAGGTTAGTGGATAAAAGGCATTGTTTTTTGCTTTGTCTACTGTATATTCCTCACTGTTCATAGGGTGTAGACTTGTATCAGGATCTTCAGCATTTAATAGTTTCCATGCGGCAGCAATAACTAATAAGCCACCACCAACACGCACAACAGAGAGGGAGATACCAAGCATAGTCAGTACAAAATTACCTAAAAAAATTCGCCGCAACAACCATGATGAAGACGTTAACAGCAATTCTCTTGGATAACATTTTACGAGTAGCTGCATTGGCTCCACTGGTCATTGTCCAGAAAATGGGGGCAACGCCAGGGGGATTTAGAATGGGTAATACTGTTGCAAAGACAAATAATAAATTACTAATAAAAATAGATGACATAGGCTTATTTTAATAGAATCAGTTGGTTCAACATCTCTAAAATATCACGTTCAAAAGCCAATTGATTTTTAGGATTCTCTAATTGAGAATTAGAAATCATGAAAACGTCTTCGGCTCTTTCCCCCAAGGTCATAATTTTTGCCATTACCAAATTAATATGGTGTTGATTAAACAAATGTGCCAGATGGTAAAGAATACCTGGACAATCTGTCGTCGTAATCGTTAGCAACCAAGATTGACCGTACTCATCCTTTATTAGCTCTATCTTTGGGACAATGGGAAAGGTGCGAGAGCGCCTAACCTCAGCTCCAACAGAGTAGCTTTTGCGTTGAGTTGTATTTAATGCTTGTATATTAGCATTATCAATGGCTTCAGCTAAGCTATTTTCAATAATCGATACAAAATCTCTAGGATTATGAAAGGTTTCTGAAGAAACTGAAAAACTATCTAGCGCATACCCATCAGTATTTGTATGAATTCTAGCATCGAGAATGTTAATACGATGACGATAAAAATAGGCAGCTATGATTTCAAATAAATTCAATTTATCTTTGGTGAACACTACAATTTGCATATGGTCACTTTTTTCTACCGGGCGTGCTCGTACGATAGTGCGTTGGGTATCCATATGAGCATTTAATACACGAGTGTGCCAAGCGATATCGCTAGCTTCATGACGTAAGAAGTAAGCGACATCCATTTTTGACCAGAATCTATCACGCTCATTATCAGACAAACCACTTAATTTGATAATTGCATTGGCTTGTTCTTTTCGTTGTGACAAAATCGTGTTTCTATCAAAGTGATCACTCTCAAACAATAATGCTGTACTGTTGTAGAGATTTTGAAAAAGTTGTCCTTTCCATGCGTTCCATACTTTTGGACTAGTACCACGGACATCAGCTACTGTCAGTAAATAGAGTGCGGTAAGACGACGACGTGTTTTAACTTTTTCACTAAATTCTTTAATGACCTCGGGGTCGGATAAATCTTTTTTCTGAGCAACAGATGAAAGTAGTAAATGGTTAGCTACTAAAAATTCTAATAAATCAGTGTCTTCTGATGATAGTTGATGTAATTCTGCGAATTGTCGTACTTCAATGGCTCCTAATTCAGAGTGATCGCCACCTCTACCTTTAGCAATATCATGAAATAGGGCAGCGATATATAGCAACCATACATCCTCAAAATCAGCAATCAGTTGTGCTGCTAATGGGTTATCTTGAGCATATTCAGGCATAGTAAAGCGACGCATATAACGAATTACTTGCAAGGTATGCTGATCGACCGTATAAACATGAAATAAATCATGCTGCATTTGCCCAACAATTTTTTGCCAAGAGGGAATATAACGAGGCAGGATTTTTAGTTTAGATAGTCGTCTAAACGTATGCACAATTCCTGTGGGGTGTTTTAAAATTTCAAGAAAAATTTGTTGATTAACGCGATTTTGACGAAAAGCAGAATCAATACGTTTGCGTTCACTCCAAATCAGGCGTTGTGTACGAACACTGAAGTCATCTAAATCAGAGTGTTGCTGTAATACCAAAAAAGCCTTTAATAGCAGACTAGGGTTTTTCTCAAAAGCATCATCATGACGAATATCTAATAATTGCCCAATTTTTTGAAAATCATCATCAATAGGAGTAATACGTTTGTCAGAGTCAGGGAATAAATAATTTTTGAAGTTGAGTATCATGAAGTGCGTAATCAGATTTACGATACGGGCCGCACCATAATAATCTTGCATGAAATTTTCTGACGGACGTTTCCCTCCCTGTGCTGTGTATCCATACACTTCAGCTAATAATGGCTGAACATGAAAGAGAATGCGATCATCTCTTTTTTGATGAATAAGATGTAGTTCTATTCTGAAACGTAGAAAATTATTCTCCGTTTTTTTGATGACTTCTGCTTCTTTTTCTGTCATCAGATTAGCTTTTACTAAGCCATTCCAACCATCTTGAATGTTGTTTGAAAGAGCAAGCCACTGAATGAGTTGAATATCACGTAGTGTGCCTGGTGATTCTTTACAGTTTGGTTCTAGTGAATAAGGGGTATTATTGTAACGAGCATAACGCTGATTCATTTCTAACTGTTTTGCTAGAAAAAAATCTTGTGGATTATGATGCTGGAAAAACTCTTTGTGTAATTGCTTAACTAATTGTTGATTACCCAAGATATAACGGCACTCAAGAAGACTAGTCTCAATAGTAATGTCGTTTTTAGCTTCACGTAAGCAGTCTTTGATTGTTCTAACACTTGCACCAATATCTAAACCCAAATCCCAAAAAGATTGCACCAACATTTCAATTTTGGCTTTATCTTCTTTTTGAGGCTCATTCGCTAATAAAATAAGGATATCAATATCGGAATAGGGGAACAGTTGCTCTCTACCATAGCCACCCACAGCACACAAAGCGGCACCGTCAGGTAGAGGACAGAGCTCAATTACTTTGCTTAAACAACAATCTATACGCTGGCTATGCAGTAATAAGAACTCATTAGGATTTAATTGATGCTGCTGATACTTTTCTCTTAACTCCGCTTGTTCATGAGCCGTTGTCTGTTTAATCGCTTGCAAATCTTGAGCAACTGTCATATTGATATACACTATTTGTTAATAATAAATGCGGGTGGGGCAGGCATATTATCAGAAACAGTTAATACTTCATATCCATCAGCTGTCACAATAATAGTATGTTCCCATTGGGCAGATAAGCTACGATCTTTTGTTACTACAGTCCATTTGTCAGGTAGTATTTTTGTGGCATAGTGGCCAGCATTAATCATAGGCTCTATCGTAAAGGTCATGCCTTCCACTAGCTTT
Source organism: Pelistega indica (assembly GCF_000506865.1). Lineage (GTDB taxonomy): Bacteria > Pseudomonadota > Gammaproteobacteria > Burkholderiales > Burkholderiaceae_B > Taylorella > Taylorella indica. The sequence goes on along the minus strand of NZ_AYSV01000063.1, from coordinate 21,646 downwards.
AATCCAGTATGAGGTTTGCCATAGTGTAATACCATAGGATCATCATGAAACACTTGACCAATACCATGACCACAATAATCACGCACAACAGAAAAACCCTGTGCTTGAGCATGGGTTTGGATGGCATGACCAATATCCCCTAAGGTTGCCCCAGGTTTCACTTGTTCAATCCCTAGCCACATACATTCATAAGCAGTATCGCTTAATTTTTTAGCTTGAATAGAAGGCTCACCTATGTGATACATACGACTTGTGTCACCAAACCAACCATCTTTGATGATGGTGATATCTATATTCATAATATCACCGTCTTTTAAAACTTTATCTCCTGGAATGCCATGGCAAATGACGTTATTTATAGAGGTACAAATACTAGCAGGGAAAGGGGGGTGTCCTGGGGGGCCATAGCCAATCGTTGCTGATTTAACATGAAGCACGTTGTCAATATAATCGATGACTAAACGATCTAATTCACCAGTAGTAACGCCCGCTTTTACAAAAGGGGTAATGTAGTCCAGTGCTTTGGCGGCATCTCTGCAAGCCGCCCTCATTTTCTGAATATCTTCAGGATTTTTTAGAATAGGCATAAAACTTGAACATTAGTTTAAAAACAGTATATAATTATAGGCTTATCTAGGAAAATTCTAAACCTATATTGATAAATTACGCAAAATTAAAGATGCTTAAAACATTTTTAATATGTAATTAATAAAGAAAAAAGCCTTAGGGAGTAAGTGTACTTCTTTTACAAAGTGCTTGCGTTCTTTTGTTATATGGTTGTGAAGATTTATAGGTAGTTTATTGTTTATTTAATAGCGTGCACAGTCGCATAGGGTGTTGGTACATATTATAAAAATACCGATACTGACTGTTGTACAAGACATAACCCTGTGGAGAAAAATATGTCATTAATGCGTCAAATGTTAGAAGCTGGTGTTCATTTTGGTCACCAAACACGTTACTGGAATCCAAAAATGGGTCAATACATTTTTGGTCAACGTAATAAAATTCATATCATTAACTTAGAAAAAACAGTTGCTAAATACTTAGAAGCAGTAAATTTTGTTCGTCAAACAGCTGCTCGTGGTGGTGATATTCTGTTTGTTGGTACAAAACGTTCTGCTCGTGAAATTATCGCTGAACAAGCTACTCGTGCTAATGTACCATACGTAAATAATCGTTGGTTAGGTGGTATGATGACTAACTTTAAAACAGTTAAGTCTTCTATCAAACGCTTAAAAGATATGGAAGCAGCTGAGCAAGATGGTAGTGTTGAGCGTTTACCTAAAAAAGAAGCATTGTTGTTCACTCGTGATTTGGAAAAATTAAACAAATCAATCGGTGGTATCAAAGATATGCACAAACTTCCTGCTGCATTATTTGTAGTAGACGTTGGCTACCACAAAATTGCTATCCAAGAAGCTCGTACATTAGGTATTCCAGTGATTGCTGTTGTAGATACTAACCACTCACCAGACGGTGTTGATTTTGTTATTCCTGGTAATGATGACTCTGCAAAAGCGATTGAGTTATATGCTGCAGGTATTGCGGATGCGATTTTAGAAGGTCGTCAACAACGTGAAGATGGCTTAGTAGAAGAGATTCGTGAAGAATCAGCAGAAGAAGCTGCGGCAGAATAAGTGAGTACTGTCGTTTTAGTGTAAACGAGAGTTTTTATAATAAAGTCGCTGAGAGTATATACTTGAGTGCGACTTTATTTTTATAGATTGATTACGGCTCAATTATTGAGTCATTTATTTAAATTTGGAGAAAACATGGCTGAAATTAGCGCTGCAATGGTTCGCGAATTACGTGAAAAAACTGATGCTCCTATGATGGAGTGTAAAAAAGCATTAGTAGAAGCAGAGGGTGATTTAGCGCGTGCAGAAGAAATTCTTCGTGTTAAGTTAGGTAACAAAGCCAGCAAAGTAGCTAGCCGCGTTACAGCAGAAGGTCTTGTTGGTTTATTTGTTTCTGATAATGCAAAATCTGGTGCTGTTGTTGAAGTAAACTGCGAAACTGACTTTGTTGCAAAACAAGATGATTTCATTAATTTTGTTAATTCATTAGCTAAGAAAATTGCTGAAGCTAAACCTGCTGATGTAGCTGCGTTAGCTGATTTAGCTTTCGGTGAAGGTACAGTAGAAACAACACGTGCTGCTCTAGTGGGTAAAATTGGTGAAAATATTTCAATTCGCCGTTTCCAACGTATTGATACACCAAACAGTATTGCTAGTTATAGCCATGGTGGTCGTATTGGCGTTCTTGTTGAGTACTCTGGTGATGCAGAGGTTGGTAAAGATGTGGCAATGCATGTAGCTGCAACTAAGCCAAAAGCATTAGATCAAACAGGCGTTTCTGCTGAGGATATCGAAAAAGAACGTTCAGTAGCTTCTCAAAAAGCCGCTGAATCTGGTAAGCCAGCTGAAATTGTTGAAAAAATGGTTGAAGGATCTGTGGCTAAATTCTTAAAAGAAGTTACTCTATTAAATCAACCTTTCGTTAAAAATGATAAATTAAGCGTAGAGCAAATGCTTAAAGAGAAAAAAGCAGCTGTTCAAAGTTTTGCTTTATTTATCGTTGGTGAAGGTATTGAGAAAGCGACAACAGACTTTGCTGCTGAAGTTGCCTCAATGACTCAAGCTAAATAATTCTTTGGTGCATGAAATTTTTAGCCTATGCTAAAAAAAGTTCGTCAAAGTTAAAATAAAGATTTAGCTATATTTTAACCCTCTATTTTATAAATAGAGGGTTGATTTTTTGTATATTTTTTAAAAAATATCTTCCAGTCTTCTGCAGAAGTAGGTGGCTTTGTGTGCTATAAACAGTTTAGCAATAATGAGTTTATGAGAAATCAAGAGTGGAGAGAATAATTACACGCTGAAATACAAAAATCAGCTGTTTTCATTCACTAATGCACTCTTTTGGGCTGAATTGATGTCATAAAATTGTTAAAATAGCGATTATTTTCTTTCAAGGGATTCAAACCATGGCTATTTCTTATAAACGTGTATTACTTAAGCTTTCTGGTGAAGCATTGATGGGTGAGGACGCATTCGGTATTAATCGTGCAACTATTATAAGAATGACTGAAGAAATTGCAGAGGTAGCGAAACAGGGTGTTGAGTTAGCTATTGTTATCGGTGGTGGCAATATTTTCCGTGGTATTGCCCCCGGTGCTCAGGGAATGGATCGTGCAACAGCAGATTATATGGGTATGCTAGCGACTGTGATGAATGCCTTAGCTTTACAAGATGCGTTAAAAAATCATGGTGTCGTAGCGCGCGTTCAGTCTGCTTTGAATATTGATCAAGTAGTAGAACCATATATTCGCCCGAAAGCATTACGTTATCTAGAAGAGAAAAAAGTAGTCATTTTTGCGGCAGGGACAGGTAATCCTTTCTTTACAACTGATACTGCTGCTGCTTTGCGTGGTGCTGAGATGGGTGTTGAAATCGTTCTAAAAGCAACTAAAGTTGATGGTATCTACACAGCAGATCCTAAAAAAGATCCAAATGCAACACGTTATTCTCGTATCACATTTGACGAAGCGATTAGTAAACGTCTTGAAGTGATGGATGCTACAGCCTTTGCTTTGTGTCGTGATCAAAAATTACCAATCAATGTATTTTCTATCAACAAACCTGGTGCACTAAAACGTGCAGTAGCAGGTGAAGATGAAGGTACGTTAGTTCATATTTAATTTAAACATAAATCAATTTAAACTTGAAAGGTTAATAATGAGTATTTCTGAAATTACAAAATCAACAGAAACTCGTATGGGTAAATCGATTGAAAATCTTAAGGGTAATCTCTCAAAAATCCGTACAGGACGTGCACATGCTGGTATTTTAGACCATGTAACAGTGGACTATTATGGTTCTATGGTGCCAGTCGGACAGGTTGCTAATGTTACAGTGATTGATGCTAGGACATTAAATGTTCAACCATGGGAAAAAAACATGGCTGGTCCAATTGAAAAAGCGATTCGTGAGTCTGACTTAGGCTTAAACCCCGTTGGTATGAGTGAGTCTATTCGTGTCCCAATGCCACCGTTAACGGAAGAGCGACGTCGTGATTTGACCAAAGTTGTGCGTTCAGAGGGTGAAGACGCAAAAGTGGCTGTTCGTAATTTGCGTCGTGATGGTAATGATGCCCTAAAACGTTTACTAAAAGACAAAGAAATTTCTGAAGATGATGAGCGTCGTACACAGGATGTTATTCAAAAAATGACGGATAAATATGTCGCAGAAATTGATAAGTTAGTGGCAGAAAAAGAAGCTGAAATCATGAAGGTATAAGCCTTAATGATAGTTAGCTCTACTCAAAACGTTCCGGAGGTTTCTGCAAAACCACGACATGTTGCCATCATTATGGATGGCAACGGTCGTTGGGCGACCTCACGCAAACTTCCTCGTACGGCAGGTCATATACGAGGTGTACAAGCTGTCCGTAGAGCAGTGGAATTATGTGCGAGAGAAAATATTCCATATTTAACTTTGTTTGCATTTAGTTCAGAAAATTGGCGTCGCCCAGAAGAGGAGGTTAGCCTTCTCATGAAGCTATTTGTAAAGGCTTTGCAAAAAGAAGTAGTGAAGCTCAATAAGCATAATATCCGTTTAAAAGTGGTTGGAGATCTTGAACCATTCGGGGATAATTTAGGCAAGCTTATTCAAGAAGCTGAGCATTTGACACATCAAAATACAGGGCTTACCTTGACTATTTGTGCCAACTATGGTGGTAGATGGGATATTTTGCAAGCGATGCAACAAGTGATCAAAACGAGACTTGCTAAGCAAGTTGCACTCGATGATGTTATTTCTGAAAATGAAATAACCCCTTTCTTATCAATGTCTTATGCTCCTGAGCCTGATTTATTTATTCGAACAGGGGAGAGATTCGAATCTCAAACTTTTTGATTTGGCAATTAGCTTATACCGAACTGTATTTTACGGATACCTACTGGCCAGATTTTTCAACGGCTGATTTTGAAGCGGCTATCACTTGGTATGCTCAACGCGAACGACGTTTTGGACGTACCTCGGCTCAACTAGACTCATAATTATGTTAATTCCTAGAATTATTACCGCAATTGTACTGATTGCACTTTTAGCAACAGTCATGTCGCTAAGCAACCCATTGTATTTTGCTTTATTTATCTCTATTGCTTCTGCGATAACATTGTATGAGTGGTTACGGATTTCTTTAAACAATCAATCTAAAAAAACAATAGCAGGTGCTATATCGTTGGTAGTGTTTGTCTTGTTTATTCTCATGTATTTTGTATTATTGCAAAATGGTAATGAAAATCTTTTGAGTACTCTCACTGATATCAAATCTTTTCAAGCAAATCCATGGCCTACAGTCACTTTTTCTGTGTTGATGATGTTGTCCTTTTTTTGTGAGCTTTGTATGGCTATTCATCATTCCTATGGTGTTATATCAAGCCAAAACACAGGTGGTGAATAATAGTATATTTCATAGTGTTTTTGCTGTATTTGCTGTAATTACCACGTGGGCGAGTATCTTGCTAAGTTATTTGTTTTTTGGGGCGTGGTTTTTATTCAGTTTTCTAATTATTATTTGGTGCGCCGATATTTTTGCCTATTTTGGGGGAAGATCTTTTTGGTGGCTCTAAATTAGCCCCAGCTATTAGCCCAGGAAAAACACGTTCTGGAGCCATTTGTGGTGTGTCAAGTGCGGCTATTTGGATGATCGTCAGTGCCTATATTGATAATACTTTTTCTTCGCTTATTACTCAACATATAGGGCTGATTGGTGCTGTAGGTGTGGGTCTTGCTATGGCTGTGTTATCTATTTTTGGTGATTTATATGAGTCTTTATTAAAAAGACGTGCTAGTGTTAAAGATTCAAGTCATTTATTGCCTGGTCATGGTGGTTTTTGGGATAGATTGGATTCTGTTTTGGCGGTAAGTCCAATAGCAATGGCGTTTATTTTTATTTTTTATGTAATCTAAATTATGCAATCTATTGTTGTTTTTGGTGCTACAGGGTCTATAGGTGATAGTACCTTGGATATTATTGCCAGTCATCCAGAAAAATATAAGATTTATGCGTTAAGTGCATTTTCGCAATTAGAAAAACTTAGTTTATTAACGCAAAAATTTTGCCCTAAAGTGCTTATATTGCCTGATGAAAATGCATTAAAAACATTTAAACAAATTCATGCTGGTAAGTCTTGTCAGCCAGAGATTAGATTGGGACAAGAGGGGTTGTGTACAACAGCACAGGACAATGAAGTTGATACGGTTGTATGTGCTATTGTAGGAGCGGCTGGTTTAAAAAGTGCTTATGCGGCAGCGTGTGCTGGTAAACGTATTTTATTAGCTAATAAAGAGGTTTTAGTCAGTGCTGGGGCATTATTTATGGATGCAGTTGTACAGCATAACGCCACCTTATTGCCATTAGATAGTGAACACAATGCTATTTTTCAATGTTTACCAGCAGAAAACCCTAAAAAATACTTACAAAAAGTGATTGTTACGGCATCTGGTGGTCCTTTTAGAGAGAAAACGCTTGCAGAGTTAGAAAGTGTTACCCCTGAACAGGCGTGTAAGCATCCTAATTGGTCAATGGGAAGAAAAATATCTGTGGATTCTGCTACGATGGTGAACAAAGGTCTGGAAGTTATTGAAGCGAAATGGCTTTTTGATTTATCGGTGGAGCAAATTGAGGTAGTCATTCATCCACAAAGTATTGTGCATTCAATGGTGCAGTTTATTGATGGCTCTTTATTAGCGCAATTGGGGCACCATGATATGCGTATTCCAATTTCATACGCATTGGCCTATCCAGAGAGAATTTCACATAATGCAGCTAGTTTTGATTTGCTAGGGTTATCTAGACTGGATTTTATGCCACCTGATTTTAAGCGTTATCCTTGTTTACGATTGGCTTTTGACGCCTTGAAAGAGGGTGGAGGGGCATGTACTGTTCTTAATGCAGCAAATGAAATAGCCGTGGAGAATTTTTTGCAAAAATCGATTAGATTTACGGATATTGCAAAAACAATTGAAACCATGCTTGAGCAAATTACCATCCCTTCTTTAAATCATATTGATGAGGTGATTGCTTTTGATAAGGTAGTGCGAGAAAAAACTCGACATCATTTACAATCTAGCATGAGGGGATAGTATTGTTTAGTTTATTAATGTTTATCATTACGATTAGTGTGGTAGTGGTATTTCATGAATTCGGACATTATTTTGCGGCCCGTTTCTATCATGTTTATGTAGAAAGATTTTCGTTGGGTTTTGGCAAAGTTTTATTTAAGAAAAAAGATAAAAAGGGAACGGAATGGGTGATTTCTATGTTGCCTTTAGGTGGTTATGTAAAACCATTAGCTGAGCCTCGTATCCCTAATAATCCTATTGGTGAGTCTATTGCTGAAAAATCTGCGTTTCAAAAAATAGTCATTTATGCAGCGGGGCCTTTTTTTAGTTTTTTACTAGGCATCATTCTTTATACAGGTGTTTTTATGGTTGGTGAAAACCAACCTGAAGCTATTTTAGCGAATCCTCAACAATCCACAATTGCCTATCAAGGTGGAATTAGAGAGGGAGATAAAATTGTGGCTGTTAATGGTCAAGCTATTAAGAGTTGGGTTGAGGCTGTGGACGAGTTGATTGGTCCTTTTACGCTAGGCCAAGCAGTAGAATTAACTATCAACACTAAACAAGATACGATCAAAACAATTACGTTACATCCCACTGCTTTTAAAGGAAATCTGGAAGAAGTCAATTGGCTGAAAGAGCAGGGGTTAATGTTGTTATCTCCTCCACCTACCATTCAACGGATTATTCCTGACGGTCCTGCAGAAAAAGCGGGTTTAAAGCAAGGTGATAAAATTATTGGTATTGATGGACAATATCAGTTAGGAATTAATGAGGTTATTGGAAAAATTCAGCAATCTCCTAATCAAACTTTAAATTTACTCGTTAATAGAAATGGCACGGAAATTTCTATGGCGATCACTCCAGTGGCTGTTGAGAGTGATAATCCACAAGTCAATGATGGTGGGGTTAAAGGTAGAATTAATGCTGAATTTAGAGCAGATTTTCCATTAGTTAAAGTAGCTTATTCGCCAATAGAAGCGTTTACTAAGGCAATGAATAAAACATGGGATACGGCTTGGTTCTCATTAAAGATGATGTTCAAAATGTTGACAGGGCAAGCGTCTCTTAAAAATATTAGCGGTCCCTTAACCATTGCGGATTATTCAGGTAAAGTAGCTGAAAATGGTTTATTGAATTTTATACAGTTTATTGCACTGATTAGCATTAGTATTGGGGTGTTAAACTTACTACCAATACCTGCGTTAGATGGAGGACAGATGCTAATCAATTTTGTAGAATTAGTGCGTGGAAAGCCATTATCAGACGCCGTTTTAGAGGGTTTAATGAGAATTGGATATGGCTTTTTACTCATGCTAATGATTTTTGCTTTTACAAATGATATTTTAAGGATTTTTACTTAGAGGCTTTTGCATAGAGGTTTATTAGGTATTAGTACTGAATTTACTGACAAACATCGCTGTTATGACTTAAAATATCTTGCTTAAACTATGGATACTCATCTTCAAGGAAAGTACGAATGACTATTCGCCACTTAAAACAATTAAATAAAACAGTATTAGCCTCATTGATATCGGCTATAGCACTTCCGATGACGGCGTCAGCCTTTTCACCTTTTGTGGTTCAAGATATTCGTGTGACTGGTCTGAAAAGTACTGAACCGGGTATGGTGTTTAGTTATATTCCTGCCAAAGTAGGGCAAACGTTTACCCAAGAAATGGCAACAGATTCTTTACGTCGATTATATGCCACTGGTTTATTTAATGATGTAAAAATATCAACTCAAGGTAGGGTGATTAATATTGCCGTTGATGAGCGTCCTACTATTTCATCGGTTATTTTTGAAGGTATGAATGCTTTTAAAAGTGATGATATCGTTAAGTCTTTAAGCGCTGTTGGATTTGGTGAAGGGCGTGCCTTTGATCCAGCACTATTAGACAAAGCCAAAACAGAATTACGCAATCAATACGTTTTAAAAGGTAATTATAGTGTTGATATTCAACCAACAATTACGCCATTACCAAATAATCGTGTTGGAGTGAGTTTCCTTGTTAATGAAGGTAAAGTTGCCAAAATTCGAGAGATTAACTTTGTTGGGAATAAGGCGATTTCATCTTCTGATCTAGAAGACGAAATGAATTTAACAACTCCTGGATTTATGACGTGGTTTACAGGAACAGATAAATTTTCACGCGAAACATTAAATGCTGATGTGGAAAGAATTCGTGATTATTACATGGATTATGGCTACCTTGATGTTAAGGTAGATACCCCTCAGGTGAGTATTTCTCCAAATCTCGAAGATATTGGTATCAATATGACGGTGAGTGAAGGAAAGCCATATACGATTCGTAAGGTTAATGTAGCAGGCGATTTGTTAGGGATGAATGAAGAGCTGAAAGGTTTGATTGAAAATAAACCAGGGGAGCTATTTAATATTACCAAGGCACGTCAAACAGCCAATGCGATAAGTATGCGTTTGGCCGAGCTTGGTTATGCGTTAGCACAAGTGAATCCTGTTCCTCAACCAGTCGCAGGTACTCAAGAAGTGGATTTGGTTTTCTTTGTTGAGCCGGGTAAACGCATATATGTTCGTCGTATTGATATAGGTGGTAACGTTCGCACGAGAGATCAGGTGATTCGTCGTGAGATGCGCCAAGCTGAGGCGGCTTGGTATGACGGTACGCGTGTTGCTACATCTCGAGATAGGATAGATCGTCTAGGTTATTTTAATGATGTCAATATTTCTCAAGTCCCTGTTGAGGGGTCTGATGATCAGGTAGATATTCAAGTGGATGTCAAAGAAAAACCAACAGGCATGATTAACTTAGGTGTTGGATATGGTTCATCGGACAAATTATCTTTCCAAGCAGGGATTAGTCAAGATAATATTTTCGGATCAGGTACAGATTTAGGATTAACGTTCAATACGTCTAAATATAATCGTAATATTGTATTAACACATACAGATCCATATTGGACAACCAGTGGAATTAGCCGTACCACAACAGCCTATTATCGTTTAGATAAACCCTATAATTCATCTCTGGACCAAGATGAGGATACTTATAAAATTCGTTCTATTGGTTTTGGAATGAATTTTGGTGTCCCAATTTCTGAAAATGATCGTATTTTTATGGGAGCCACATTTGAACAAAACAAAATTACGCTTCCGCCAGCTGGATATGTATTCCCTCAAGCCTATCGTGACTTTGTGGATCAATATGGTGCAAAAACTAACTCTGTGATTTTTAACGTTGGTTGGACGAAAGACACGAGAGATAGTGCGATTGCTCCGACAAAAGGTTATCTAACGTCTTTAAATGCTGTTGGTAGTGTAGGTGATTTGAAGTACTATATCTTAAGTGCGCAACAGCAGTATTATCTACCATTAAGCAAAGACTATACGCTAGCCTTTAATGTGGCAGCCGATTGGGGAAGAACATATGGTACAAAGAATAATTTCCCTGTGATTAAAAATTTATATGCAGGTGGTATTGGTTCTGTTCGTGGTTATGAGGGATCATCATTGGGTCCAAGAGATACCCTTTCTGGTGACTATTTAGGGGGTAATACACGTATCTTAGCGAATGCACAGTTATTTTTACCATTCCCGGGTACACAAAATGATCGCTCTTTGAGATGGTTCTTGTTTGCAGATGCGGGTAAAGTAGGGGTGACTGGAGGACAAAAGTGTACTGCGGGCTCTTCTACCTATGGCTCAGTGGTTACAGACCCTTGCGGATGGCGTTATTCTGCAGGTATTGGTCTATCATGGAACTCACCATTAGGTCCATTACAATTGTCATATGCTCGTCCATTAAATGCTAAACAAGGTGATGATAAACAACAATTCCAATTCCAAATTGGTACATCATTCTAATTAACGATTTTTTTATTGAGATAAATTATTTTAAAGGTTTTGAAAATGAGTCAATTTACAAAAGCTCTTTTAGTAACAGCTTTAGGCTTATCAAGTGTTACTAGTGTGTTTGCACAAATCAAACCAGCTGAAGAGAAAAAAGCTGCTCCTGCAGCAACGGAAGCTACAACAGCTATCAAAATTGGTTTTGTTAATACTAGAAAAATTATTACGTGAGTCTAGCCCAGCAAAAGCAGCTGAAGCGAAAATTGAAGAAGAGTTCAAAAAACGTGATGCTGATTTACAAAAATTGGCAGGTGATTTACGTGCAAAATATGAGAAATTTGACAAAAATGCACCAGTAATGTCAGATAGTGATCGTGCAAAAGCACAGCGAGAACTTACTGATTTAGATACGGACTTACAACGTAAACGTCGGGAGTTTCAGGAAGACTTTAACCGTCGACGTAACGATGCGTTTGCAACTATCGTTGAAAAAGCTAACTTAGCTATTAAAGATATTGCTGAAAAAGAAGATTATGATTTAATTTTACAAGATGCGGTAACTGTTAGCCCACGAGTTGATATTACTGACCGTGTTATTAAAGCATTAGATGCGAAAAAATAATCTATGACAATAATCCTTGCAACAAATCAAGCTGTATGCTTAGATAATTTACTTTCCCAAGTAGATACTTCTGGCATTGATTATACTATTAAAACTAATGCTAAAGGTATGCCTACTATAAGGGGCATTGGTTCATTAGTAGATGCAACAGAGCAGGAAATTGGTTTTTTGGCCAATGCAAAATTTTTTGATTTGTTGCAAGTGACTAAAGCTGGTGCAGTCATTCTTCCTAAAAAAGCGATTGATGCTTTGCCTGCTGATGTGCCATTTACTATTGTTGAATGTGAACAGCCTTATTTACTTTATGCTCGCATTACTCAATGGTTTGAGAAAGCAAAATTTTCTCACCATACAGCACAAATACATGAAAAAGCATCAATTGATAGTACGGCTAAAATAGGTAAAAACGTTACAATCAGAGCGTTAGCTGTTATTGAAGCCAATGCTGTGATTGAGGATGATGTCGTCATTGAGGCTGGTGCTGTAGTCGGTGAAGGATGTAAGGTCGGTCAAGGAACTAAGCTTTATCCTAACGTGACTTTATACCATGGCGTAGAAATTGGTCGTCATTGTATTATTCATAGTGGCGCTGTAATCGGTGCAGATGGCTTTGGTTTTGCTCCTGACTCAACCAAGGAGCAAGGAGCATGGTCTAAGATTTCTCAGTTGGGCACTGTTATCATTGAAGACGATGTAGAGATCGGTGCTAATACAACGATTGATCGTGGGGCATTAGCCAATACAGTTATTCATAGAGGGGTTAAACTAGATAACCAAATTATGATTGGTCATAACTGTGAGGTTGGTGAACATACAGCCATGGCGGCTTGTGTGGGGATTGCTGGTTCTACAAAAATAGGTAAACGTTGTACTTTAGCTGGTGCAGCGATGATGGCTGGCCATATAGAATTAGGTGATGATGTCCATATTTCTGGTGCTACGGGAGTCATGTCAAGTATTACAAAACCGGGAAGATATACAGGTGCGTGGCCAATTCAAGAACATAGAGATTGGCAAAGAAATGCTGCTGCGCTAACGGGATTGTATGAATTACGCCGTCGTTTACAAAAAGTAGAACAATTCATCGATAATATGGATAGTAAAGAATAAATTTGTATCGAATAGTGGAAGAATTATGGAAATAGACATTCGTGGTATTATGGAACACATCCCTCATCGTTATCCAATGCTATTGGTGGATAGGGTTATTGAGATGGTACCGGGGGAAAGTATTGTTGCGATTAAAAATGTGACAATTAATGAGCCTTTTTTTGTAGGACATTTCCCCCATTTACCAGTTATGCCTGGTGTATTAATTATTGAAGCTCTAGCACAAGCTGCCGCCATTTTTTCGTTTTCAAAACCTGACGGTGAAACGACACTCGATAGCAAAACAACAGCTTATTATTTAGTTGGTGTGGATGAAGCCAGATTCCGTAAACCGGTTGTACCTGGTGATCAATTAAGATTAGAAGTGAAAGCCATTCGAATCAGTAAAGTAATGTGTAAATATGATGCGAAAGCTCTCGTAGATGGGCAGGTGGTTGCAGAAGCCAAAATTATGTGTGCTATCCGTGATATAGGTGAATAATATGGCCAAGATACATCCAACAGCAATTGTACATGAAGGTGCTGATCTTCATGAAAGCGTAGAAGTCAAAGCATATGCGGTGATTCATGAGAACGTAAAGATTGGTGAGGGAACAATCGTTGGTGAGCACTGTGTAATTGATGGGCATACAACGATTGGAAAAAACAACGTTTTCTATCGATTCTGCTCTATTGGTGGTATTCCTCAAGATAAAAAATATAATAATGAAATCACTTACTTAGAAATAGGTGACAATAATACCATCCGTGAATATGTGACTATTAATACTGGTACGTCTCAAGATGTTGGTGTGACAAGATTAGGTAATGATAACTGGATTATGGCTTATGTCCATATCGCACATGATTGCCAAATCGGTAGCCATACCATTATTGCTAATACGGTTCAATTAGCAGGACATATCCATGTGGGTGATTGGGCGATTATTGGTGGTATGTCTGCAGCACATCAATTTATCCATATTGGCGCTCATTCAATGACAGGAGGCATGTCTTCCATTCGTCAGGATATTCCTCCCTATGTGTTAGGAGCAGGGCAACCTTATAAACCTGCAGGGATTAATTCCGAAGGGTTAAAGCGTCGTGGTTTTACGGCTGAACAGATTCAAGTTCTTAGAGAAGCTTACAAGGTAATTTATTTGCGTCAATTACCACTGCCTGATGCCATCACAGAATTAAAACGATTACAAGGGCAACACCCAGACTGCGCAGATCACTTGCAAGTATTTTTAGACTTTTTCTCGACATCAGGTCGTGGTATTGGTCGTAATAATCATTAATTGTCTATGAGTAAGAAAATAGCGATAGTGGCCGGTGAACCCTCAGGGGATTTACTGGCCTCACGTATTATTAAGGGTATGCAAGATCACCAAGCTAACTTGTCTTTTAATGGTATTGGTGGTCCAAATATGGCAGCAACGGGGATGCATATTGACTATCCTATGGATTTGCTGACAGTATTTGGTTATGTAGATGCGTTGAAGTCTTTACCTAAGCTGATTGCTACCTATAAAGGGCTGGAAAAACGTCTTTTAATGAACAAACCCGATGTTTATGTTGGTGTAGATGCGCCTGACTTTAATTTGCGTTTAGAGCATAAACTTAAAGCTAATGGTATTCCAACGGTTCATTTTGTAGGCCCCTCAATCTGGGCTTGGCGATATGAGCGGATTCACCAAATACGCGAAGCTGTATCGCATATGTTGGTGCTTTTTCCTTTTGAAACAGCTATTTATAAAAAAGAAGGAATACCTGTTACTTTTGTGGGTCATCCTTTAGCATCACAAATTCCTCTTGATACAGATATTCAACAAGCAAAACAGGCTTTAGGATTGCCTATAGATGCTAAAGTGTTGGCGATACTTCCTGGCAGCCGTAGTTCAGAAATAAAACTCCTCGCAGAGCCTTTTTTAAAAACAGCTCAATTGCTTGCACAGCGGGATCCAAATTTACATTTTATTGTGCCTTTGGTGAATGAAAAACGCAAGACTCAGTTCAATACCATTGCTAAAGATATACCCGTACCCAATCTACATATTTACGATAAAAAAGTCTCTGATTGGCCTATTTCATGGAATGTTATGCAAGCTTGTGATGCAGCATTGGTGGCTAGTGGTACAGCGACATTAGAAACAGCTTTATTCAAAAAACCTATGGTTATCTCCTATAAACTCTCGCCCTTAGTGAGAAAAATAATGGAGTGGAAATCAGGTCAAGAAAAGCCTTATGTCCCCTGGGTGGGTTTACCAAATGTATTATTAAATGAGTTTGCTGTGCCGGAGCTATTACAAGAAGAGGCCAATCCAAACCAATTAAGCCAAGCGTGTATTAAGGCACTTGAAGATGTGGAATATATTTCAGATTTAAAACAAAAATTTCACCAACTTCATTTAACCTTAAAACAAGACACAGCACAAAAAGCAGCAGAGGTGATTTTATCTTTGGCGAATCGTTAGGATGGCATAGCGAGTGGAAAATTTATCACTATTTGACGTAGAAAACTATCAGCTGATTGCTGGTGTTGACGAAGCAGGAAGAGGGCCTCTAGCTGGTGATGTCTTTGCGGCAGCTGTTATTTTAGATGGCAATTATTCCATAGAAGGTTTAACAGATTCAAAAAAATTATCCGAAGCTAAACGTGATAAATTAGCGATAGAAATTAAACAAAAAGCATTAGCTTGGTGTATTGCCAGTGCGAGTGTGACAGAAATTGATACGCTTAATATATTACAAGCAACGATGTTAGCGATGATAAGAGCCGTTAAAGGATTGTCTATCAAACCAGAACTGGTACTTATTGATGGAAATAGGGTGCCAAAGGAATTAAGAATACCTGCTAGAGCTATTGTAAAGGGAGATTTAAAAGAGCAATGCATTTCTGCCGCGTCTATTCTCGCTAAAACAGCACGTGATGCCTCTTTGGTTGAGTTGCATCAACAATTTCCACAATATGCATTCAATCAACATAAAGGCTATGGCACAGCACAGCATCTTTCTTTATTAAAGCAATATGGTCCCTGTATAGCTCACCGTAGGAGCTTTTCTCCAGTCAAAGAAATGCTTGTATTTAAACACCTTGCTGATTAATGGCTTCTATTTCTTCAAGAGTATTAAGCCATTCTTCTTCAAGCTCTGTTGCTTGACGGCTAAGATTACCGTGTTCTTCGAGTAATTTTATCCGCTTCATCTCGTCTAGCATCGGAGTAAAAGCTTTCATCCGCAATAAAAGCATCAATTTCGCTAATACGTTGCTGAATACGCTGTACTTTATTTTCTAAGTCAATCGCCTTTTTTTCTAATGGTTTACGTAAAGCAGATTTACGTTGACGCTCTTCAGCCTCTAAACGTTTTTGTTCCTTTCTGTCTATGACAATATCAGAGGAATTGACTTGACGGTCTTCTTTGCGTTGTTGCTGTTGGCGATTATTTAGCCATGCTTGATAATCTTCTAAATCCCCGTCAAATTCAATAACAGAGCCATCGGCAACAATCCAAAAACTATCCACAGTTGTTCGCAATAGATGACGATCATGCGAAACTAACAGTACACTTCCTTCAAATTCAGCTAATGCCGTTGCTAATGCTTCACGAGTATCGGTATCAAGGTGATTACTAGGCTCATCCAGTAATAATAAATTTGGCTTTTGCCATACAATCAATGATAAAGCGAGACGGGCTTTTTCACCACCTGAAAAAGGCAGAATAACTGAATTAACAGTGTCACCACTAAAACCAAACGTACCTAAATAATTTCTTAGCTCTTGCTCACGGATAGCAGGATCAGCAATACGCTGTAAATGCATCAAAGGAGTAGCTTGCATATCCAACATATCCAGTTGATGTTGTGCAAAATAGCCTATAGATAAGCCTTTAGATGCCGTGAATGTTCCTGATAAAGGAGGTATTTCATGGGCAATTGTTTTGATAAGTGTGGATTTACCAGCACCGTTAACACCCAGTACGCCAATACGAGCACCACCACGAAGCATTAAGCTGATATGGCTAAGAATAGGTTTATCACCTTGATCAGTGTGGTATCCCACACAGAGTTTATCCATCACCAATAAAGGATCAGGCATATGATCAGGCGATGGAATTTTTATGTCAATGGAAGATTCTACTTTAATAGGGGATAGTGCTTGCATTCGTGCTAGTGCTTTAACACGACTTTGAGCCTGTTTTGCCTTGGTAGCTTTGGCTTTAAAACGATCAATAAAGCTTTGCAAACGTTGCGTCTCTCTTGCCTGTCTATCAATAGCGACTTGTTGTTGACGTAGGCGTTCGGCTTTTTGTGTTAGAAAACTGTCGTAGTCACCTTTGTAGCGTACCAATTGCTGACCGTCAAAATTTAAAATAGTTTTTGCAACCGCATTAAGAAACTCTGTATCATGAGAGATTAAGAGAACAGTACCCGGATAGCTGTGTAGCCATTTTTCTAGCCACAGCATAGCATCTAAGTCTAAATGGTTAGTTGGCTCATCCAGTAATAATAAATCTGAAGGCATCATTAAAGCACGAGCTAATGCCAGTCTTACCTGCCATCCACCAGAAAAATTCTCAATAGCTTCTTCCCATTGCTCAGGGGTAAAGCCTAGACCTGCTAATAACTGTTCAGCTCGTGATTTTGCTGTCCAATGCCCGGCTTCAGTCAGCTCATGTTCTAGTTCGGCAATTCGTTGTCCATCATTGTCAGCTGTATGTAGACGTTGCTCTTGAAGTGCTCTAAGGTGTGTATCACCGTCTATCACAAAGTCTCTAGCAGACTGTTTGCCGATGAGTGTATTTTGTTTTACATGAGCAATTCGCCAAGAAGCAGGGATTTCTAAATCGCCTGCATCCTGATCAATTTCACCGAGTATTAGTGCAAATAAACTGGATTTTCCAGCTCCGTTTTTACCAACAATACCAACACGCTCTCCGGGATGAACAACAAAATCAGTATTATCTAATAGGACTTTTGTTCCTCGGCGAAGGCTAAGATGTGAAGCACGAATCATTTAACGTAAACTAAAATAGCTAAAATAAATCAATTAATCCAACATGAGCAAATCTTCTTTGGTGAGTAAAAGAATGCTTTCTGTAGTCGTTTCTGTTTCTAGTAGTGTTGGGTTGATAGAAGGAAAAACAGTCAAGAAGTTTTCATATTCATGACCAATTTCCAAGACAATAAAGCCTCATCACGAAGATAACGGGGGGCATCATGTAGGATTTTACGGATTAGATCCATGCCATCCTCACCACCTGTAAGTGCCATCTTAGGCTCATTTTGATACTCTTCAGGAAGAGCTTGCATAGAGGTTTCATTGACATAAGGTGGGTTGCAAATAATGATGTCATATTGTTTTTCAGGTAAGTCAGTGAATAAATCACTTTGGTATAGACTTACTTGATGAGCAAACTGATAAAGCTCAACATTCTGCTTAGCGACTTTAAGGGCTTTTTCAGAGACATCGACAGCATCAACATGCGCATGAGGGAAGTTAATTGCCGCTAAAATAGCCAAATTAGCAGACCCAGTACACATATCGAGAATGTTTAATCTTGCGTCTGGATTAATGACCCATGGGCTTAATTGTTGTCCAAGTAATTCTGAGATAGGGGAGCGAGGAACGATAACATGCTTATCGACAATAAAGCGATAACCTTGTAGCCAAGCCTCACCTGTTAAGTAAGCTAGGGGAACTCTTTTTTTAACGCGTTCATGGATGAGATCTAAGCAACGTTTTCTCTCTTTTTTCAAGATATGTGCATCAATATAAACATCTAACTCATCTAAGGGCAAATTTAGAGCAAAAAGCGTTAAATAAACAGCCTCATCCCATGCATTATCAGAACCATGCCCAAAGAACAGTTTATGTTCATTAAATTGGGAAACTGCATAGCGAATTACATCACGAATTGTCGTTAATTCTTCAAAGTTTTCAGTAGAACTCATGGTTCAATCCTTTTTCATAAAAAAGACTAGCAGATTAGAGTAGAAGATTGCTCAAGGTTTTTTTATAAATTTCTTTTAATGGCTCTAAGTCATCAACAGCAATATGCTCATTTAGCTGGTGAATAGAGGCATTAATCGGTCCAAACTCAATCACTTGTGGGCAAATTTTAGCAATAAAACGCCCATCTGATGTGCCACCCACCGTATTTAACTCCGCGGTAATACCTGTTGTATCTAGGATTGCTTGTTGAATCGCTTTAGTTAAGTTACCTGTTTCAGTTAAGAATGGCTCCCCACCCAAAACCCAATCTAAGTCATAGTCTAGATGATACTTATCTAAAATAGAGTGTACCGTTTTTTTCAAACTTTCAGGTGTGCTAGCGGTAGAAAAACGGAAATTAAAAATAACTGTTGCAGTGCCAGGAACAACATTTGTTGCACCAGTACCAGAGTGATAATTGGAGATTTGGAAGGTGGTCGGTGGAAAATAATCATTCCCGTTATCCCACACCTGAGCGCTTAAATCAGCGATGGCCTGTGCACTTAAGTGAATTGGATTACGGACTTTTTCTGGATAAGCGACATGACCTTGTTTACCTTTAATGGTTAAGGTACCTGTTAGCGAACCTCTACGACCGTTTTTAATCGTATCACCAAATGCTTTACTTGACGTTGGCTCTCCAACAATACAATAGTCAATATGTTCTTGTCGTTGCTTTAATACTTCACATACCTTAACGGTGCCATTGATAGAAGGACCTTCTTCATCAGACGTGATGAGTAGAGCAAGCGAGCCTTTGTGATCAGGGTGTTTTTCCACAAATTCACGACAAGCTAAGGTAAAGGCAGCCACTGAGCTTTTCATATCAGCTGCCCCACGGCCATAAAGCAAGCCATCTTTTACAGTTGCCTCAAACGGTGGTGATGACCAACAATCAACTGGACCAGTAGGCACAACATCAGTATGACCAGCAAAAACCACAACAGGATGTTGTGTTCCTTTACGAATCCACAAGTTTTGTACGTCTTCAAACGGTAGATATTCAGCCTGAAAACCTACCTCTTCAAGAATTTCGGTAATTCGCTCTTGGCAGCCCTTATCTTCTGGCGTAATGGAATCACGATTAATTAAATCAATTGCTAATTCTAAAACAGTTGGTTTAGTCATCGTCATTGTATTAGGCTCTTAATAAATCATTAATACTTGTTTTTGAACGAGTCTGTGCATCAACACGTTTTACAATAACAGCGCAAGCAAGGCTATGAGTACCATCAGCACTAGGTAAAGAGCCGGGGACTACGACCGAGCCAGACGGTACACGACCATAGGTAATTTCACCTGTCTCACGATTATAGATTTTAGTGCTTTGAGAGAGAAATACGCCCATAGCAAGAACAGAGTTCTCTTCTACAATCACACCCTCTACAATTTCTGAGCGAGCACCGATAAAGCAGTTATCTTCAATAATCGTAGGGTTAGCTTGTAATGGCTCTAATACGCCACCAATACCGACACCCCCTGATAGGTGAACGTTTTTACCAATTTGAGCGCATGAGCCAACCGTTGCCCATGTATCAACCATTGTGCCTTCATCAACATAAGCACCAATATTGACGTAAGAGGGCATAAGTACTACATTTTTACCGATAAAAGCACCACGGCGAGCAACAGCAGGAGGAACAACACGGAAGCCTGCTTTTTTGAAGTCTTCACTAGTATAGTCTTGGCATTTTAGCGGTACTTTATCGTAGAACTGAAGAGGAGCACCATTAATGATGGCATTGTCATTTAATCTAAACGATAATAAAACAGCTTTTTTTAGCCATTGATTTACTTGCCATTGACCATTAATTTTTTCGGCTACGCGGAAAGTACCTGCATCTAGACCAGCAATGGCGGTATTTACGGCATCTTTAAGCTCTGCAGAGGCTGTGTCAATAGAGATGTTTGCACGGTCTTCCCATGCTTGTTCTAATAGAGATTGAAGTTGTTGGGTCATAATAAATTGCTCTCTTGGACAGTTTTAGCTAGGACAAACTAGCCTTAAATGGACGAAATAGCTTTTTTATCGCAAATGTGTGACGATAAAGGTAGGGATGATTTTAGCATGAGAGACCGTATGAACGGCTGATTCATGCAAGCGTTAAGATTAATTGCTTATTTAATGCAGCCAGTGATTTAGCAATGGTATCAATTTTGGTGGGATGGTTTAGATTAGTGATACGCTGCATTTCTTGGGGTCTAACATCAATACGACGAGCCAACTCAGCATTGGAGACGTGTTGTTTGACCATTTCATTGAGTAATAAAACTTTTGCATAAAGACTAGAGGGTAACTCAATAAGCACATCACCTTCCTGTGCTTTGCTAGGACTAGGTACTTCTCGTTGATCTTCAAAGTAGAAATCTAGAGCAGTGATGAGCGCATCTTTTGCCATATGTAGTGCATCATTCCAATTGTCTCCGCAAGTAATCGCTTCAGGAATATCACGAAAAGTCACACTATAACCTGTGTTTTCTTTGGTAAATATAGCAGGATAGAGCATATTTTTCCTTTTTTATCTAAGACCGAGTTGTTTTTTGATTGCTTCAATGGTGCCATTAGCTATTTCCTTAGCAGGGTGTCGTGGCATGACGGATTGCTTATTTTTGAAATAAAGTTTGTAACCATCCCCTAAATTAAGACAACAAGAAAGTAGAACTTTTTTGAACGTTACCGTAAACTTATTTCAAAGGAGTTTTACCATGAGTAAACGTACTAGCGAAAGCCAAATTATCAACATTCTTAAACAAGCCGAGGCAGGCACCCCTGTTCAAGAGTTAT
This sequence comes from Pelistega indica, assembly GCF_000506865.1. Lineage (GTDB taxonomy): Bacteria > Pseudomonadota > Gammaproteobacteria > Burkholderiales > Burkholderiaceae_B > Taylorella > Taylorella indica. Next base: position 192 of record NZ_AYSV01000063.1, on the reverse strand, counting down.
GCCGTCAACATGGCATTTCTTCTGCCACATTCTACAAATGGCGAGAACGTTATGGGGGGATGGAAGTCTCTGATGTAAGAACGCTTAAAAGAACTCGAAGCGGAGAATCGATCGGCTCAAGCAGATGATATGCCGAGCTCAAGTCTTAAATCCAGTAGAATGCAGGAAAGAAATCATAAAAAAGAACCTCAA